>CAJTVI010000016.1 GCA_910579545.1 uncultured Oscillospiraceae bacterium
AAGCTGGGCAGCTGGACTTTGTAATTATCCGTGCCGGGCTGGGCGGTGGGACGGTGGACCCTCGGTTTGAGGAGTATTACGCCGCGGCCCGCGCCGCCGGCATCCCGGTGGGGGCCTACTGGTACGCCTACTGGGGGCCGTACACGCCCAGCCAGGAGGCGACCAGCTTTTTGCGCGCGGTGAAGGGTAAAAAGTTGGAATATTGCATCTGGTACGACGTGGAGTACGAGCCGGATATCCTGGGCATGGGCAAGGCTGAGCGGACGGACAAGGTGCTGGAGGGCCTCGGCGCGCTGGCCGCCAGCGGGCGGTATGTGGGGCTGTACGCCAGCACCGACATGGTCAACAACCGCCTGGAGTACGGCCGGCTGCGGGGGTATGACATTTGGTGCGCGCAGTACGCAAGCCGCAACACCTGCAAGCTGTCGTATGGGATATGGCAGTACACGAGCAGCGGCAGCGTGGAGGGCATTGCCGGCCGGGTGGACTGCGACCGGGCCTACAAGGACTACCCGGCGATCGTGACGGGGCCGCTGGCGGGCGGTGCAGACAATCCCGCGCCGCTGCCGACGCCTGCGCCTGCGCCTGGCCAGGAGGGCCGCGAGCCGCGCGAGGTACATACCTACCGGGTGACCGGCGAGGGCAAGGGCGCGGCGGACAAGCTGCTGGCCCTGTGCGACGAGCTGGGCCTGTACATGCTGGGCAGCGTGACGGTGGCCCACGGCTGCAGCCCGGTGGAGCTGCTGGATCTTGCCAGCCGGCTGGCCCTGACCGGGGCCAGCAGCACGACCATCGGCCCCGCCACCCGCGGCGACCTGATCGTGGTGCTGCTGCAAGCGGACGCGCTGGGGCTATCGGTATCCTGGCAGATTGACGTGGGGCCGGTGAGTACCGGCGACACGGTGACCCTGCAGGAACTTGCTGCAAAAATGCACTGGAACATGAAGGAGGTAAGCTAAGCATGTACTTGGATGCAGGCAGCATCATCACGGCGGCATCCCTGCTGTCGGCCCTCGGGGTAGGCATCGGGCTGATCGTCACCGTGTATAAATTTATTGCGGCGGATGCGCGGCAGACGGAGGCAATCAAGCGCATGGAGGAGGAGCAGGGGCTGATCTGCTACGGCCTCAAGGGTGCGCTGGAAGGCCTCATCGAGAACGGCTGCGACGGCCCCTGCAAGGACGCGCTTGCCAAACTGGAAAAACACCTGAACCAAAGCGCACACCGCGCTGATCTGTAAAGGAGGAACCAACCATGAATATCTTTGATCTGGGCCTGACCAGCGTCGCCTCGATCACGGTGATCTGCTATCTGGCCGCGCTGGCCGTCAAGCAGACCCCGCTGGACAGCAAATGGGTACCCACCATCTGCGGGGCGTTGGGCGGCCTGATGGGCTATTTCGCCCCCAGGCTGATGAGCGGCTACCCGGCGCAGGACCCTTTCACCGCCGTGGCGGTGGGCATTGTGTCCGGCCTCGCCGCCACCGGCGCCCACCAGCTGGCAAAGCAGCTCGGCGGCAAAAGCACGGATTGATACAGCACGGCCCCCGGAACGCATCCGGGGGCCGTTTGTCTTTTACAGCGGAATCACCGCATCCTCCTCGCACCAGGCGACCATCTGGCCTAAAAAGTGGCTGGCGGTGGGCGGCTCGGGCAGGGTGTGGTGTACAATCTCCTCCAGCAGCCCCCGGTTGCCGTAGAGCCAGATGCTTTTCACAGTGCGGCGCAGCGCTCCCTCGATGCACTCGGGGGTTACTGCGTGCCGGCCGGCAATCACCTGGTAAACCCGCTTGGTCACATAGGTCAGGGCCATCGTGTCCTGGCTGGCAAGTTCCAGCGCAGAAAGCGTATACCAGTAGCCGATGCTTTCGGGCGAAACGCCAAGCTGCTGCAAAGTCTGCTTGTACTTCGGGTTCATTTTTACATCCTCCATATGGGTTTTATTCATCCATTCTATTGA
Source organism: uncultured Oscillospiraceae bacterium (assembly GCA_910579545.1). Classification (GTDB taxonomy): domain Bacteria; phylum Bacillota; class Clostridia; order Oscillospirales; family Ruminococcaceae; genus UBA7177. The sequence continues at coordinate 1,960 of CAJTVI010000016.1, forward strand.
CCCCGGCAAAAACCGCCGTAAAATCAACCGAATCAGATGCAAACTGTCAAAAACCGATATGGAAAATGCGGGAAATCCTATTGTATAAACTGAGAAATGTACACCAACAAGATGATGACCTACACCCGGAACGAGAACGACCCCATGCCTTACAGCTACGGCAGCACCCTGCGGGTCAAGGAGTTCCGGGGCACGAGCGCCAGCCCCACCCTCTGGACCACCGTGGCCGCCATGGAGGCCTGGAACCTCACCCGCCGCAGCTACGGCAAGGGCATCCATGTGGGCTACGCCTTCAAGCGCCCCTGGGAGGGGGGCCACGGCACCCGCAGCCAGCACTACGCCGGGGTGGCCTTTGACGTGGGGCAGGGCCAGGGCTCCAGCGCCCGCAATGCGATCTGGCGGGCCGCGAAAAACTCGGGGGCCTGGGGCTATGTGGAGCCCCAGAGCATGACCCCCACCTGGGTGCACTTTGACCGCCGCTACGGCAAGCCGGCCTGCAGCGGCACCACCGCCGGCTACCCCACCCTGCGGCGGGGCTGCGTAAACACCTATGTACTGCTCTTGCAGGACTGCCTCAACGCCCTGGGTTACAGCACCAAAACGCTGGACGGCAAGTTTGGCGCCAACACCGAGAGCGCCGTGCGGGCCTACCAGCGCCGGGTAGGCCTTTCGGCGGACGGCATCTGCGGCTGCAATACCTGGAAAAAGATCACCGCCGCCGCGGTGGGCATCGGCCGCACCGGCACCGTCATCAACTAAAAAAGGCTCCCTGTCCCGGCGGTAAAGCCGGGGCAGGGGGCCCATTCGGGTATAGCCTTGGGGCGCGCCGTGTGGTAAAATAAAAAAAGCGGAGCTTGGCTCCAAACGGCCTTTTGGGGCCCTGCGCCGCGCCCGGCCCAAAGCGCCGCGGCAGAAAAACCAAGGGAGAAAGGGGGATGCCGGTGGGCAGGCTGCTTTTGGAGGGCTGCGTGGATTCCTATGCCTCGGCGCTGGCCGCCGCCGCGGGCGGCGCCGGTCGGCTGGAGCTCTGCGCCAACCTCTGCATCGGGGGCACCACCCCCTCGCCCGAGCTGTTTTTGCAGGTGCGGCAGGCGGTAAACATCCCGGTCAACGTTTTGATCCGGCCCCGGTTCGGGGATTTCCTTTACAGCGAGATGGAGCTGCGGGAGATGTGCGGCAGCATCGCGCGGTTTGTGCAGCTGGGGGCGGACGGCATCGTGGCCGGGGCGCTCACGGCAGACGGCGCGCTGGACGCCGACGGGATGGCCCGGCTGATCGGGGCGGCGGCCGGGCGGCCGGTGACCCTGCACCGCGCCTTTGACATGGCCCGCGACCCCTTTGCCGCGCTGGAGGAGGCCGTGCGGCTGGGCTGCCGGGTGATCCTCACCTCGGGGCAGGCCGCCAGCGCGCCGCAGGGCGCCGCGCTGCTGGCCCGGCTGCGCCGGCAGGCGGCGGGCCGCATCGAGATCATGGCCGGCAGCGGGGTCAAGAGCGGCAATATCCCGGCGCTTTACCGGCAAACCGGCCTTACCAGCTACCACACCTCCGGCCGGCGCGGCGCGGCCCAAAGCGGCATGCGCTACCGCAAAGAGGGGGTCTCGATGGGGCTGCCCTCCCTCTCGGAGTATGAGGTCTGGCAGGCCAGCGAAGCGGAGTTTGCCGCCTGCGCCGCGGCCCTGCGGCAGATCGAAGCCGAACAGCAGGCCGAATAAAAACCAAAAAAAGGGGTCCGGCGCAAAAAACAGCGCCGGACCTCTTTTTTGTCTGATTTATGGGCATCCTGCGGCCCGACCATTTTTACCGGTTCCTGTTGGCGGGGGCCGTTTAGTGCCGGCAAAAATCCGGCCAACCGCTTATACCGGGCCGGTCTTTCCGGCATCCTCCCCGGCGGCCGCCTCCTGCCCCAGCACCCGCGCAAGGCCCTTTTGGGCAAACAGGCAGCCCAAAAGGCAGGGGACCGAAAACCCGATCAGCACCAGATACGCCCCGCTGAAGGGCAGCAGCAGCACCGCCAGCCCCGGCAGGCTGTAGTGGCAGGCCGCGCTGGCCAGCGCCCGGCCGGGGTGCAAAAAGGCCAGCGCCAGCGCCTGCACCAGGGTGTCCCGCCCGAGGGGCCGCCCGGCGCAGAGCAGCGCGTACAGGCCGCCGGAGGCCAGCAGCACCACCCAGAATACCGCCACGCAAAAGGCAAAGGGCACAAGCAGCAGCGGGCTTTGCCCCGCGGCGCCCAGATAAAACCAGCCGCCGTACCCGGCAAAGGCCAGCAGCGGCAGGCTGAGGGCAAAGGCGCCCCAGGCCCGCCCCAGCCCGCCGCGCAGCACCCCCCGAAAGGCCGTCCAAAAGCCGGCGGGCTTGTTTTGGATCAGCTGCCAGCAGCACTGGTGCAGGCAGTAGAGGGCCGGCGGGATGGTGACCACCGGCAGGCAGAACAGGCAAAACAGCAGGTTGAGCCGCAGCAGCGCGGCGCATTCGTCCCGCAAAAGCTGCCACAGCCGCCGCGGCAGGCTTTCGGCCGGGGCCTCGGCCGGGCCAAAATCCTGGTCGTAATCAAAAAGGGACACGGCACTGCCTCCCATCCGTTTTTTCTTACTATACCATGCCCCCGCCCGGGTTTCAACCGGGCGGGGGTTTTCTTCGCCTGGCCCGCCGCCCCACCACAAATGGACGCATGTCGTCCATTTTGAACCCGCCAAAACCCGCCAAATTCCCCATATCCTCACTTTGGATTTGGCATAAACAACAGTTTATAAGGGTTGTCTTTATACAATTTTTACGAATTTTCAGGGTATATACGCGAATGTTGCCTAAACAATCGAAAAAACAACCTAAATAACATCTGCGTATAAAATCCGAATTTTCGTTTATTTACAGCGCCCGGCCGTACCGTTTATATTGTTTATAGGGAGTCACCGATTGAAGCTTCACCAAGATCAAAAGGAGTGAAATCATGAAACGTATATCCCGCGTGATCGCAGCAGCCCTGACCCTTGCGCTGCTGCTGGCTCTGGCCGGCTGCGGCGCATCGGATGGCAAAACCCACCTGACCTTCCAGATCTGGGATGTCAACCAGCGCGACGGCATGCAGGCCATGTGCGACGCCTACACCGCCCAGCACCCGGATGTAGAGATCGAGGTGCAGGTTACCAGCTGGAGCGAGTATTGGACCAAGCTGGAGGCCGCCGGCGAATCCAACACCATGCCGGACATCTTCTGGATGCACACCGACCAGATCCTCTACTATGCCGACTTTGGCATCCTGGCCGACCTGACCGACCTGTACGACGGGGTCGAGCCGGACTACTACACCACCCATTTCTCGGACGTGTCGATCGGCAACGCCAGCGGCTCGGACGGCCGGCTCTACGGCGTGCCCAAGGACAAGGACAACGTTGTGCTGGTGTACAACAAGGAGATGTTCGACGCCGCCAAGGTGCCCTACCCGGACGAGAGCTGGACCTGGGACGACCTCACCGCCGCCTCCCAGGCCATCTACAACGCCACCGGCAAGTACGGCTATATGGCCTACAGCGACGAGCAGCTGGGCTACTGGAACTTTGTGTACCAGAAGGGCGGCTACATCCTGGACGAGAACAACGTCTACGCCGGCTACACCCAGCCTGCCACCATGGAGGCGATCCGGTTCTATGTAGACCTGCAAAAGAACGACTGGTGCCCCACCCAGACCTACTTTGCCGAGACCAGCCCCGGCACCGCCTTCTTCTCGGAGGTCGGCTCGATGTTCTTTGAGGGCAGCTGGAACCTGCTCAGCGAGCTGCAGAACTACCCGGACATGGTCGGCAAGTGGGACATCGCGCCCCTGCCCGCCTGCCCGGACCCGGTCGAGGGCGATGGCCGGGCCACCATCTCCAACGGCCTGTGCTACGCCACCGCGGCCGCCGGCAAAAACTTAGAGGTCGTCAAGGACGTGCTGCGCTTCTTTGGCAGCGAGGAGGGCCAGCGCATCCAGGGCGAATCCGGCGCGGCCATCCCGGCCTACTTAGGGCTGGAGGATTCCTGGACCGTTTCCTTCAAGCAGTTTGATTACCTGATCGACGTGGACGTCTGCTACGACCAGTTCGAGACCTGCGTCAAGTACATCAACAACGCCAGCCGCCGCAAGTGGAAGTCCACCGTGGCCGACCAGATGGTCAAGGTTTACAACGGCGCGGATTTGGATGAGTCGCTTGCGTACATGCAGCAGATCGCCGACAGCTACGTCACGGCGGAGTAAAGGGAGGAGGAAGTACCTGTGAACAACAAGCTTTCCAAGGCCGCCCGCCAGGAGGAAAACTGGGGCTGGCTGATGGTGGCCCCCACCATCATCGGGCTGCTGGTGCTCAACCTGTGGCCGTTTGTGCAGACTGTCTATACCAGCTTCTGCGAGCATCTGGGCTTTGGCCATTACAAGTTTATCGGGCTTGACAACTTTGTGCGCATGTTCCAGAACGCCGAGTTCTGGCGCGCCACCTGGAACACCATCCTGTTCTGCATCCTCACGGTGCCGGTGGGCCTGTTCCTCTCGCTGCTGGTGGCCATGCTGCTCAACGCCAAGATCAAGTTCAAGGGCGGCTTCCGCACCATCTTCTTCCTGCCCATGGTCTGCGCCCCCGCCGCCGTTACCATGGTCTGGCGCTGGATCTTCAACACCGAGTACGGCATCCTCAACCAGGCCCTCGGCGCCAAGATCGGCTGGGTCACCGACCCCAAGTTTGTCATGATCTCCTGCGCCATCGTGGCCATCTGGAGCAACATCGGCTACGACGCGGTGCTGCTGCTGGCCGGTTTGCAGAACATCCCCAAGACCCTGTACGAGGCCAACAGCATCGACGGCGCGGGCAAGGTCAAGCAGTTCTTTACCATCACCCTGCCCATGGTTTCGCCCACCCTGTTCGTGGTCATGATCATGCGGCTGATGAGCGCCGTAAAGGTCTACGACCTGATCTACATGATGGTGGAGGACACCAACCCCGCCGTGACCAGCGTGCAGAGTTTGATGTACCTGTTCTACCGCTCCTCCTTTGTGGCCGGCGAGCGGGGCTACGGCTCCGCCATCGTGATCTGGACCGTGCTCCTGATCGGGCTTGTCACGGTGATCCAGTTCTACGGCCAGAAGAAGTGGGTCAACTACGACGTGTAAGGAGGCAGTGAGATGAAAAAGACTTCTCTGGAGACCGCGCGCAGGCGCAACACGGCGCTGACCTATTTCTTTTTGATCCTGGGCGCCGTCATCATGATCTTCCCGTTTGTGTGGATGATCCTCACCAGTTCCAAAACCGTTACCGAGAGCATGGCCATCCCGCCCACCATCCTGCCGGCCCAGATCATGCTGGACAATTTTGTGGACGCGGTCAAGAGCCTGCCCTTTGCCAAGCTCTACATCAACACCGGGCTCATGATCCTCTTCCGGGTGCTCTGCGCGGTGGCCTTCAGCTCGATGGCCGGCTACGCCTTTGCCAAACTCAATTTCCGGGGCAAGGGGCTGCTGTTCGGCATCGTGCTGGTGCAGATGTCGCTGCCCAGCCAGATCTTCATCATCCCGCAGTACCAGATGGTCGCCAAGCTGGGCATGGCCAACACCATCTTTGCGCTGGTCTTCCCCGGCATCGTCAGCGCGTTCGGCGTCTTTTTCCTGCGGCAGACCTACATGGGCATCCCCAACGAGGTGGGCGAGGCCGCCTATCTCGACGGCTGCAACCAGTGGCAGACCTTTTATAAGGTGATGTTCCCCCTCACCGGCACCTCGGTGGCGGCCCTCACCATCTTTACCGCCGTGTTCGCCTACAGCGACCTGATGTGGCCGCTGGTGGTCAACTCGGATCTCAACATGATGACCCTCTCCTCCGGCCTTGCCACCCTGCGCGGCCAGTTCTCCACCAACTTCCCGGTGCTGATGGCCGGCAGCCTGCTGGCCATGCTGCCCATGGTGGTGCTCTACCTGATCTTCCAGCGCCAGTTCATCGAGGGCATCGCCTCCACTGGCGGCAAGTAAGCTATCCCGATTCCTGTTCTCCTCATTTCACACGGCAGCCCCGGTTTGCCTGCCCGGTACGGGGCCGGCCTCCCGGGGCTGCCGCGCTTTTTTCCGAAAAAAAGGGGCCTTGCAAAGCCGCCGCCAATGCAGTAAAATACCCCCGGAACATTTTTAGGAACAAGGAGATTGACCGCTATGATCCTGTACGATCCAAGCGCCCGCACCCTCACCCTGCACACCCGCCGCACCACCTACCAGATGAAGGCGGACGGGTACGGGGTGCTGCTGCACACCTGGTACGGCCCCCGGGTCGATGGGCAGGACCTCTCTTACCTCATCGGCTATGCCGACCGGGGCTTTTCGCCCAACCCGCGCGAGGCGGCAGCCCGGCGGGATTACTCGCTGGACACCCTGCCGCAGGAGTATTCCACCTGCGGGGTGGGGGATTACCGCCCCGCCTCGGCCGCGGCCGAGCAGCCGGACGGCAGCCTGATGCTGGACCTGCGCTACGCCGGCCACGAGATCCGGGAGGGCAAATATTCCCTCGACGGCCTGCCCGCCTTTTTTGGCGGGGAGGGCTGGCAGACCCTCTCGGTGCGCCTTGAGGACCCCCATTCCGGCCTTGCGGCCGAGCTTTTGTACGGGGTGTGCGAGCGGTACGACCTGATCACCCGGGCGGTGGTCTTTACCAACGAGGGCCGGCAGCCGGTGCTGCTGCGCAAGGCGGCCAGCCTCTGCCTGGACCTGCCCTCGGCAAACCTGGAATTCATCACCTTTGACGGCGGCCATGTGCGGGAGCGCGGGCTGAACCGCAGCCTGCTGCGCCCCGGGGTGCAGAGCGTGGGCAGCGTGCGGGGGGCTTCCAGCCACCAGCACAACCCGTTCGTGATGCTCTGTGAGCCGGGCGCGGGCGAGGAGCACGGCCTTGTGTACGGGGCGGCGCTGGTGTACAGCGGCAACTTTTTGGCCGAGGCCGAGCGCAGCCAGTTTGAGACCGCGCGGCTGGTGCTGGGCATCCATCCGCAGCATTTTGGCTGGAGCCTTGCGCCGGGCGAGCGGTTTGCCGCCCCCGAGGCGGCGATGGTGTGCAGCCCGGATGGCTTTGCCGGCATGACCCACCGCTGGCATGCCGCCATGCGCGAGTGCCTGATCCGGGATCCCCTGCATGGGGCGCGGCGGCCGGTGCTGGTAAACAACTGGGAGGCCACCGAGTTCCATTTTACCGCCCAGCGGCTGGTGGAGATCGCCAGGGAGGGCGCGGCGCTGGGGGCTGAGCTGTTTGTGATGGACGACGGCTGGTTTGGCAAGCGGGACGACGACCGCAGCGGCCTGGGAGACTGGGTGGTGAACCCCCAAAAGCTGCCCGGGGGCCTTAACGCGCTGGTGCGGCAGGTAAACGGGCTGGGCATGCGGTTTGGCATCTGGGTGGAGCCCGAGATGGTCAGCGAGGACAGCGAGCTCTACCGCGCCCATCCGGACTGGGCGCTGGGCGCGCCCGGCCGGCCGCAGACCCTGAGCCGCAGCCAGCTTGTATTGGATTTTACCCGCCGCGAGGTGCGGGACTGCATCTATGCCGCCCTCTGCCGGGTGCTGGACAGCGCCCCCATCGCTTATGTCAAGTGGGACGTCAACCGCAGCCTGGCCGACGTCTGGTCGGCCGCGCTGCCCGCGGCCCGGCAGGGCGAGGTGTTCCACCGGTACATCTTAGGGGTGTACGAGATGATGGACCGGCTGCGGCGGGATTACCCGCAGATCCTGCTGGAGGGCTGCGCGGGGGGCGGCGGCCGGTTTGACGCCGGCATGCTCTACTACGCGCCGCAGATCTGGTGCAGCGACAACACCGACGCCATCGACCGGCTGCGCATCCAGTACGGCACCTCGTTCTGCTACCCGGTCTGCGCGGTGGGCTCGCATGTGTCGGCGGTGCCAAACGTCCACACCGGCCGCACCACCTCCATCGAGACCCGCGGGGTGGTGGCCATGAGCGGGACCTTTGGGTACGAGATGGACCTCGGCCGCTGCACCGAGGCCGAAAAGCAGGTCGTGCGCCGGCAGATCGAATTTTTCAAGCGGCATTGCCGGCTGATCCAGCAGGGGGTGTACGACCGGCTCTCAGCGCCGGACGACGCCTTTACCGCCTGGCAGCAGACCGCGCCGGACGGAACCGAGGCGCTGGCGTCGGTGGTGTGGGGGCCGGTGCACGCGGCCGGGCCGTTCTGCGCGGTGCGGCTGCGCAGCCTTGCGCCAAACAAGCGATACCGGGTCAACGGCGGCGGGGAACTCTACACCGGCGCGGCCCTCATGACGGCCGGCCTGCCCCTGCCCCTGCCCAAGCACGATTACCAGGCCTGGCAGTTTTATTTGCAGGCTGAGGAATAAGGCCAGCAGGGCCGAAAGGTAAGGCCAATCTGGGGGATTCATCCCCCAGACCCCCAACTCGCCGGACAAAATCCTTTGCCCGGCCCATGCTGAAAAAATATAGGCCACAAAAAAAGCCCCACGTCAGTTATCCTGCTGGGCCGCCTTGCTCTCTCTATTATAATTAGGGAAATTATAAAAAATCCGCCTCACACATTATCATAATGTGTGAGGCAGGATGGGGGTCTGGGGGATATGATCCCCCAGATTGGCCCAAACGTGATTGGCCCAAGCGCAATTGTCCCAGATGCGTTTGCCCCTACCCCTGGCCGGGCGGGCTTTTTTTGGCGGCCAGGCGCTCCTGGCTGCGCCACTCGCGCGGGGGCAGGCCGTACCGTTTTTTAAAGGCATGCGAAAAATGCAGCTGGTTGGGGTACCCACACAGCACCGCGATCTCGCCGATCGGCTGGCTGGTGGTGCGCATCATCTCGGCCGCCTTGGACAGCCGCAGCCGGATCAAAAACTCCTGGGGCGGGCAGCCCATGTTCTCGCGGAACAGCTTGCTGAAATAGCTGCGGTTCAGCTTGCAGGCGTCCGCGATCTCGGCCACGGTCAGCTCCCGCTGGAAGTTGTGCTCCATGTAGGCCACCGCTTCCTGCATATAAAAATCCTGCAATTGGCCTCCCGGCGTCTTTTTGCGGGTGGCGGAGGAGCGGATCACCCCGTCCAGGAACAGGCACAGATGCCCGATCAGGTGCAGGGTGGAGGCGTCCGAATGATCCGCAATGTACAGCATCGTGTCCCGCACCGCCTCGCCCGCCGCCGTGTTCTCGGGCCGGTAGACCGGCTGCCCCACCCCCAGCCCCGCGCTGGTCAGGTACTCGGCCGCCCGCAGCCCGTCAAACTCCAGCCAAACGTATTTCCAGGGGTCGGCCTTGTCGGCCGAATAGGTGTTTACCTGCCCCGGACAGATCAAAAACCCCTCGTTGGCCCCCAAGGTGTAGATGTGGGTCGTGCCGCGCGCGTCGTTGGAATGCAGCACCCCCCGCCCCGAGATCACATAATGGAACAGGTAATGGTTGCGCACAAACGGCCCAAACGAGTGCAGCGGGGCGCACTGCTCCCAGCCGTATTGGTACAGCCGCAGGTCCAAAAAATTCTCGTTGGGAAAAAGCGAAAAGGAATAATTGTCCATCTCCCGCCGCCCTTGCGCCGTATCCCCCCGCAAGGGCAGCGCGGGAGCCCGGGCCTTGCCCGGGCTCCATCTGCACCAACAGCGGGCGGATGGCTTGTTATTTTGATAGGTTCATACTGCGCGCTGCCGGCACAAAACCGGCTTCCTGCCCCTATGATAGCATATCCCGGCCGCAAAACCAACCATATGCGGCGGATTTTTGGCTAAATTGCAAAGCTAAAACAAGGCAGCAAAGGCTGCAAAAGGAGGGTCCCGATTGGTCACAAGCTTTGAGCGGCGGTTTGCCGCGCGCCGGGCCGAGCTGGAATGGCTCTATATGGAGCTGTACGATGACCGCGCCCGGCTGGAAGAGTTGGAGGATGGGATGCGCGAATTTTGGCGCGCGCGCAGCGACGCGCTGCGCCGGCTGGACGCAAAGCGCGAAAAACAGCCGGACTGGTACTGCGCCGGCAGCATGCTGGGCATGACCATGTACACCCACCTGTTCGCGGGCGATCTGTGCGGCGTGTGGGAAAAGCTGGACTATCTGCAGGAGCAGGGGGTCACCTACCTGCACCTGATGCCGCTGCTCAAGATGCCCCACCCCGATAACGACGGCGGCTACGCCGTGGAGGACTTCAACCAGGTGGACCCCACCCTCGGCAGCAACGAGGACCTTGGCCGGCTCACCGCCGCCATGCGCCGGCGGGGCATGAGCCTTTGCCTGGATTTTGTCATCAACCACACCGCCGACACCCACGAGTGGGCCGTGCGGGCCAAGGCCGGCGAGCAGGAGTACATCGACCGCTACATCTGCTTTGACGACCCCGCCATCCCGGCCGAGATGGAAAAAACCATCCCGGACGTCTTCCCCGAAACCGCCCCCGGCAGCTTTTTGTATGTGCCCCAGATGGGCAAATATGTCTGCTCCTCCTTCCACCCCTACCAGTGGGACCTCAACTACAAAAACCCGGTGGTCTTTAACGAGATGACCGCCAGCATGCTGCGGCTGGCAAACCTGGGTGTGGAGGTGCTGCGCATCGACGCGGTGCCCTATCTCTGGAAAGAGATGGGCACCACCTGCCGCAACCTGCCCAAGGTGCACACCATCATGCGCATGATCCGGCTCATCATCGAAACCGTCTGCCCGGCCGTGATCCTCAAGGGCGAGGTGGTCATGGCCCCGCAGGAGCTGGCCGCCTACTTCGGCCCGGCCGAAAAGCCCGAATGCCACCTGCTCTACAACGCCTCCACCATGGCCATCCAGTGGTCGGCCCTGGCCAGCGCCGATGTGCGCTGCCTCAAGCGCCAGCTGGACGAGCTGCACGCGATGCCCGCCCACTGCCGGTTCGTCAACTACCTGCGCTGCCACGACGACATCGGCTGGGGCCTCAACGAGGAGTACGAAAAAACCCTCGGCATCGACCCCGTGCGCCACAAGCGGTACCTCTACGAATTTTACGAGGGCAGCTTTGCCGGCAGCTTTGCCCGGGGCGAGCGGTACAATTATAACCCCGTCACCCAGGACGCCCGCACCTGCGGCACCACCGCCAGCCTCTGCGGCATCGAAAAGGGCGGCTTTGAGGGGGACGAGGCCCAGGTCTCGCTGGGCATCCAGCGCGACCTGATGATGCACGCCGCCATGATGTGCATGGCCGGCTTCCCCATGCTCTCGAGCGGGGACGAGATCGGCCAGGTCAACGGCTACGAATACCACAGCGACCCCGCCCTCGCGCACGACAGCCGCAACCTCCACCGCACCCCCTTCAACTGGGCCAACGCCGCCAAACGCACCCAGCCCGGCACCGTGCAGCAGCGCATCTGGGACGGCCTGCGCCAGCTTGAGACCCTGCGCGCAAAACACCCCTGCTTTGGCGCCGCCAGCACCGTCTCCACCTGGGACACCCACAACAACGCCCTGCTGTGCCTGGTGCGCCGGGCAGGCAGCGAGCAGCTGGTTTGTTTGTTCAACTTCTCGGGCCAAAGCCAGACCGCCCGGCTCGAGCAGCTGCCCGGCCGGTACGAGGAAAAGCTCAGCGGCCATACCGCCGGCCTGCCCGATTGCGCCGAGTACACCCTCGCCCCCTACCAGTACGCGCTGCTGGCCCGGCTGGCGTAAGCCGTGCCGTAAGCGCCCGGCGGGCGGGCCGCCGGCTTTTTTGAGGGGCCCCATTCCGCGCGGCCATGTGCACATAAAAACGCGCCCCCGCTAAAAGCGGGGGCGCTGGCTTTATGCGTTTGGATGGCCGCGCGGGGGGCGGGCCAAAAAGCGGGCGGCAAACCCCTGCACCGGCCCGCCAAAAAGGGCAGGCTCACGCGGCTTTTTACGCCGGCTCCTTGATGTCCACCAGCAGGTAGTAGATCACCGAGCCGCGCCGGCCAAAGCCCGCCTCGATCTTGTACATGTACCGCCCGGCCTGGGCCGGGGCAATGATCTGCCCCTCGCCGGGGTTTGCCATCTCGATAAAATAGCGGAACTCGGCGTCGTCCGCCCGGCTGATGCGCAGCTCCTTCAGGTCGATCGAAAAGCCCAGGTCGATCACGCTGCGGGGGGGCATGTCCACCGGGTATACCAGCCGCAAAAGGTCCTCGGGGGTGTAGGTGGGGGTGTTTTTTTCGGTGGTGGTCCAAAAGTTCCACTCGTACCCCGCGCGCAGCGCCATCTCGGGCGCAATGGCGAGCCCGTTTACCTGGATGGACAGGTCGGGCAAAGCGTCCTCGGGGCTTTTTACGTCCAGGTTCTCCTTGATAAACAGCGAAACCCCGGCGGCAAGGGCCACCAGCACCGTGCCGGCCACAATTTTGCGCAGCGCAACCCAGCGGGAATACTTCATCGGCGCAGCCCACCGCCCTTTCCGGCCAGTTTTTTCTATTATATACCATCCCGGTGCAAAAATCCAGCATTACGGCCCCGGGGGGAGTGCCCATTTCAAGGAGTTTTAGGATGCTAAGGCCGGGCGCGGGGGAGAGTCTCGAAAGGCTTTCGGGGCAGGGGTCCTGTTGCCTTGAGAGACTGCTCCCACGCACCCGGCTGGCGGATATCTCTCCCCGGTTTGGACACTCCCGCCCCGGGCGGGCTTGGGGCTTATTGCCGCCGGCCGCGCGGCCGGGCCAAAGGGGGGCGCGGGGCCGGCTAACAGCCCCGCACCGTTACAAACAGGTAGGCCGCGTATACCCCAAGGCCGGCCCAGCCCTGCCAGCGGGAAAACCGCTGGCAAAAAAGGGCGGGCAGCAGCATCAAAAGGGTCACCGCAAGGCAGATGGGCAGGTCCAGCGCCAGGCACTGGGCGCTGATGGGCAGCGGCCTGCCCGCCGCAAGGCTGCACAGCGGCAGAATCAGGGCGGTGTCGATGATGTTGGCCCCCAAAATGTTGCCGGCCGAAAGCCCCGCCTGCTTTTTAAAAATGGCGGTAAGGGTGGTTACCAGCTCGGGCAGGCTGGTGCCCACCGCCACGATGGTCACCGCGATCACCCCTTCGGGCACCCCCAGCAGCCGCGCAAGGGCGCTGCCGCTTTTTACCAACAGATGCGCCCCGGCCACGATGCCCGCCGCCCCAAGGCAGAACAAAATCAGCCTGCCCGCAAGGATGCGCGGGGTCACCGTGGGCCGCGCCGCCTGCCCGGCCCCGGCCACGGCCACGGCGGATCGCGCGCTGTGGATGTTCTCGGCCAAAAACAGCAAAAACACCCCGCCCAGCAAAAGGCTGCCGGCCGCCGGCAGGCATCCGCCCCGGGCCGAAACCAGCAGCACCCCAAGGCCGGACACCAGCAAAAGGCTCTTGGCCAGGTACTGGCGGCGGCTGGCCTCGCCGGCCAGCGCGATCACCGCAACGGCCAGGATCAGCCCGGTGTTGGCAGTCACGCTGCCAATGGCGTTGCCGGCGGCCATCTCCACCTGGCCGTTTTTGGCCGCGATCACCGACACCAGCATCTCGGGCAGGGTGGTGGCAAGGCTTACAATGGTGGCCCCCACCAAAAAGGGCGGGATGCCGCTCACCTCGGCCATCCAGCCGGCGGCGTCCACAAAGGCGTCGCCCCCTTTTACGATCAGCACCACCCCGACCAAAAACAGGGCGGCGGCCAGCAGCGTCTGCATCAGGCACCCCTCCTTTGGGCCGCCGCCGGGGCGGCCCTGCCAAAGGATATGCGCGCGGGGGGCCGTTTATCCGCCCCGCCCGCGCGCGCAGCGCCGCGTTCGCGGCTGAGCAAAGCCGGCCGGCAGTTAAAAAAAGGGCGCGCTGCAGCAAAAGCGGGGCGGGAAAGCAAAAACGCTTTCCCGCCCCGCGGTTTTTCTGCCAGGGATCAGCTGCCTTAGTACGCCTTGCCCCAGTATACCATCTTGCTGGCCGGCCTGCCGCAGCAGGGGCAAACGTCGCCCAGATGCTCCTGCACAAAGGGGATGCAGCGGCTGGAAAGCCCGGCCTCCTCCTTCATCTTTTCCTCGCAGGCAAGCTCGCCGCACCACATGGTTTTGATGTAGCCGCTCTTTTCGGCTGCCAGCCGCTTGACCTCCTCAAAGTCGGCCGCGGCCCAGGTGCGGGCCTCCCGGTTGGCCAGCGCCTTTTGGTAAAGGCTCTCGGCCAGCTCGCCCAGCATTTTGGGGATCGCCGTCTCCAGCTCGTCCAGGCTTACAAACACCTTTTCGCGGGTGTCGCGGCGCACCAGCACGCACTGGTTCTTCTCGATGTCCCGGGGGCCAAGCTCCAGCCGCAGGGGCACCCCCTTCATCTCCCACTGGCTGAACTTCCAGCCGGGGGAGTTGTCGCTGTCGTCCAGCTTGACCCGGGCGTAACGGCGGATGTTTTCGGTTACCTCGGCGGCCTTTTCGGCCACGCCGGGCTTGTGGGCGGCCACCGGCACCACCACCACCTGGTAGGGGGCCACCGCCGGCGGCAGGATCAGCCCCTCGTCGTCCCCATGGGTCATGATGATCGCCCCCACCAGCCGGGTCGAAACGCCCCAGCTGGTCTGGAAGGGGTATTGCAGCTGGTTGTCCCGCCCGGCAAACTGCACCCCAAAGGCGCGGCTGAACCCATCGCCAAAATAGTGGCTGGTGCCGCTCTGCAGGGCCTTGCCGTCGTGCATCATGGCCTCGATCGAGTAGGTGGCCTCGGCCCCGGCAAACTTCTCCTTGTCGGTCTTCTGGCCCTTGACCACCGGGATCATCAGGTACTTTTCGCAGAATTCGGCGTAGGTCTCCAGCTGCTGGCGGGTCTCGGCGATCGCTTCCTCGGCCGTCTCATGGATGGTGTGCCCCTCCTGCCACCAGAACTCCCGGCTGCGCAAAAAGGGGCGGGTGGTCTTTTCCCACCGCACCACGCTGCACCACTGGTTGTACTTCATGGGCAGGTCCCGCCAGGAGTGCAGCACATGGGCAAAGTGGTCGCAGAACAAGGTCTCGCTGGTGGGCCGCACGCAAAGCCGCTCCTCCAGCTCGTCCAGCCCGCCGTGGGTCACCCAGGCCACCTCGGGGGCAAAGCCCTCCACATGGTCCTTTTCCTTCTGCAAAAGGCTCTCGGGGATAAACAGCGGCATCGCCACGTTCTCGTGCCCGGTGGCCTTGAACATCCCGTCCAGGATGTGCTGGATGTTCTCCCAGATGGCATAGCCGTAGGGCCGCAGGATCATGCAGCCCTTTACGCTGGAATAGTCCACCAGCTCGGCCTTGAGGCAGACGTCGGTGTACCACTGGGTAAAGTCCTCGTTGATGGGGGTGATGGCCTCCACCAGCTTCTTTTTTTGCTCGCTCATCTCGTTTTACTCCTTTTCGTGCCGCAAAGGCCGCCCGCGCGGGGGGCCGTATCACACAGAAAAGCCCCCTGTGCGGTAAGGCAGGGGGCAGGGAGGGCGCAGCCGTCAGGTGTGCTCCTCCACATAGCGGACAACGTCCCCCACGGTGTGGAAGTTCCCCACCGCCTCGTCGGGCACCTCGTCCAGGCCGAACTCGTCCTCTAAGGTGATGATCATGTCCATCAGGTCCAGGCTGTCGGCGTCAAAGTCTTCCATCAGGTCGCTGTCCATCGTGATCTTTTCCTCATCAACGTCCAGCTGCTCGGCCAAAAATGCGCGGATGCGTTCAAAAGTCTCCATCGTCTCCCAGTCTCCTTACTAAACGGGGGCCAGGGCCGGCCCCACAGAATGCTATACTTTTTATATCCTATCTGTGTGGGGATGTCAAGGGGGTAACACGGCTTTGTGCAAACTGATCGTCCGGCGCGGTTTACGGCGCGGTTTTTTGTACGCCTGCTTGTAGCCGGCGGCGTTTCATATTATAATAAAAGATACAGTCAAAGCGGCGGTGAGATAAGAAAACAAAGAATCCAAATCAAATTCGATCCACCGCGCATTCGCTGGGCGGCCACAGCCGCAAGGAAGGGAAGCGAAGCAAGCCTTGGTGGCTTGCAAGCTTTCCTGACGCAGCGGATGGGGCTGGCCAGTAGAATGGGCGGATTTGTTTTCTTATGGAACCGCCGCTAAGAGGAAAGAGGGAAAGCAGACCATGCAGATCAACCAGCATTTTGCCGAGCTTGCCGAGAGCTACCTGTTCAGCACGGTGGGCAGCAGGGCCGCCGCCTATGCCGCGGCGCACCCGGAGCAGAAGGTCATACGGATGGGCATCGGGGATGTGACCCTGCCGCTGGCGGGGCCGGTCATCGACGCGCTGCACGCGGCGGTGGACGAGATGGCCCACAAGGAGACCTTCCGCGGCTATGGGCCGGACGGCGGGTACGGCTTTTTGCGCGAGGCCATTGCCGGCTACTACGCCCGGCACGGGGTGGCGCTTTCGCCGGAGGAAATCTTTGTGAGCGACGGCGCCAAGAGCGACATCGCCAACATCCTGGACCTGTTTGGGCCGGACAACACCGTGCTGGTGCCCGACCCGGTCTACCCGGTGTATTTTGACACCAACGTCATGGCCGGCCGCCGGATCCTGCTGGCCCCGGCCACCGAGCAGAACGGCTTTTTGCCCATGCCCTACCCCGGCCTGCACGCCGACATTGTCTACCTGTGCAGCCCCAACAACCCCACCGGCGCGGCCTACACCCGCGCCCAGCTGGCCGAGTGGGTGGCCTGGGCCAATAAGGAGGGGGCGGTGATCCTGTACGACGCCGCCTACGAGTGCTTTATCCAGGACGAGGGCCTGGCCCGCAGCATCTTTGAGGTGGAAGGGGCCAGGGACTGCGCCATCGAGTTTTGCAGCTTTTCCAAGATGGCGGGCTTTACCGGCACCCGCTGTGGCTACACGGTGGTGCCGGCCGGCCTTGCGCGCGGCGGCATGAAGCTGGCCCCCATGTGGCTGCGCCGGCAGACCACCAAGTACAACGGCACCCCCTACATTGTGCAAAAGGCGGCGGCCGCCGTGTTTACCCCCGCGGGCATGGCCGCCATCCAGCAAAACCTCGATTACTACCGCAAAAACGCTAAGGTGCTGGCCGGGGCGCTGGCCGCGGCCGGCGTGCCCTACTACGGCGGCACAAACAGCCCCTACCTCTGGATGAAATGCCCCGGCGGCATGGGCAGCTGGGAGTTTTTCGACTGGCTGCTGGAGCACGCGCAGGTGGTGGGCACCCCCGGCGAGGGCTTTGGCGAGTGCGGCAAGGGCTGGTTTAGGCTTACCGCCTTTGGCGGCGCGGAGGAGACGGCCGAGGCCGCGGCCCGGATGCAGGCGGCGCTGGCGGCCTTTGCGGGATAAAAGGGGGGTGTCCAAACCGGGGAGCAATGTCCGCCGGCCGGGTGCGGGAGAGAGTCTCGAAAGGCTTTCGGGGCAGGGGTCC
This sequence comes from uncultured Oscillospiraceae bacterium, assembly GCA_910579545.1. Taxonomy (GTDB): domain Bacteria; phylum Bacillota; class Clostridia; order Oscillospirales; family Ruminococcaceae; genus UBA7177. Next base: position 19,238 of record CAJTVI010000016.1, read on the forward strand.
TGTTGCCTTGAGAGACTGCTCCCACGCACCCGGCTCGGGGCCGGCAAAGGCCTTTGCAGTGGACACTCCCGGTAAAAACCCCTTTTATAAAAAGCGCTCCCCGCGCGGCGCTCTTTTGCTCTTAGCGCCCGCGCCGCGCGGCATAAAACACCAAAACAGCAGGAGGGAACACGCCATGATCACCAAAGAGTTTTTTGGCACCACAAAAAATGGCCAGGCCGTGCACCGGTACACCCTGGTCCGCGGGGGCCTTACCGTGCAGGTGCTGGACTACGGCGCCCGCATCCAGAGCATCCTCGCGCCCGGGCGGGATGGCCCGGTGGATGTGGTGCTGGGGTACGACGACCTTGCCGGCTACGAGGCCGACCCCTCCCACCTGGGCGCCTTTGTGGGCCGGGTGGCCAACCGGGTGGAAAAGGGCCGCTTTACCTTACATGGGGTCGAGTACCAGATGTCCGTCAACAACGGGCCCAACCACTGCCACGGGGTGTGGGACCAGCAGGTGTTAAAGGCCGGGATCGAGGGGGAAACCCTCTTGCTGCGCTGGCACAGCCCCGCCGGGGAGGACGGCCTGCCCGGCACGGTGGACGCCGAGATGCGCTATACCCTGGACGAGCAGGGCGGGCTGACCCTGGATTACCGGGCCGTGACCGACGCCGACACCCCCATCAACCTCACCAACCACAGCTACTTTAACTTAGCGGGCGGCGGCAGCGTGCTGGACCAGACCCTGCAGCTGTACGCCTCGCGGTATACCCCGGCGGACGCGGTGAGCTGCCCCACCGGCGAGGTGCTGCCGGTGGCCGGCACCCCCATGGATTTTACCGCCCCCAAGCCCATCGGGCGGGACATTGAGGCCGATTTTGACCAGCTGCGCTGGGCCGGCGGCTTTGACCACAACTGGTGCATCGACGGCGAGGCCGGCGTTTTGCGCCCGGCGGCCTTTGCGCACTGCGAGGCCACCGGCGTCACCCTTGCCTGCGAGACCACCCAGCCCGGCATCCAGTTCTATTCCGGCAATTACCTGGACGGCCGCAGGGGCAAGGCCGGCGCGGTGCACCAGCGGCGCAGCGCCTTCTGCCTCGAGACCCAGCACTACCCCTGCTCGGTCAACCGGCCGCAGTTCCCCAGCGTCATCCTGCACCCGGGCGAGGAGTACCACGAGGTCACGGTCTACCGCTTTGGGCTGAAGTAAGCGGGGGCTTTTAGCGGCGCCGCCTTTTTGCAGTACCTTTTAGCGCCGGCGCGCGGCCAGCCACACAAAAACAAACAGGGACGAACAGGGGCCTTTGGCGGCCCTGTCCGTCCCTGTTTTTATCGTATGGGGGCCCTGCGGCGATTCAGCCCTGCCTTGCCGCCGCGCCGGCGGCCACCGCCGCCGCGTCCAGCTCGGCGGTGATCTCGTCGTCCGCCGGCATAACGCCCGCCGCGGGAATAACGGTCTGCGGCCCTGCCGGGGCGGCGGGCGGCTCAGGCTGGCCGCGCTTGCGCCAGCCGCGCAGGCTGCGGCGGCTGGTCTCAAAGGGGGATTCGTCCCCCTCGCTGCCAAAGGCGGGCACATACAGGTATTTGCGGATGGCAAAAATCACCCCGATGCTGATCACAACGATCAGGTTTTCCACCGGGCTGGTCTCCTTGACCACCATCTCGCGGGCGATGGTAAACAGCAGTACCTCCAGCGCCGAGCCGGGGGTGTGCTTGCAGAGCATCTTGAGCGCCTCGGTGCCGATCACCAGCACAAACAGGCTCTCGAGGTACTCGTGGAACGGCTCGATGTGGTCGGAGGAGACGGCAAGGCCAAAGATCGATGGGATCAGCTGGATGGCGCAGATGGAAAGGGCAATGGCCAGCATACAGGCCAGGAATATCTCCAAAAAACTGGCCACGGTGGCCAGATGGACCCGGACTTTCCATTTCATAACAGAGCGCTCCTTTTCGCGCCGGTCCTGCCATTTTGGGGCAGCGCGGCGGAGGTGATGCCTTTATTCTACCATCCAAAGCACCCCGCCGTAAAGGGGAATGCAAAAAATGGCGGATCTGCCCGCCCAAATGGTTCAGGCAGGGCATGCACCCCGGCCGCTGCTTTGCGGGGGCGGCGGCCCGCGATGTTTGCCGCGCCGCAAAACCCGGCCCCGGCCTGTGGCGTTTGCCGCGCCGCAAAACCCGGCCTCTGCCGCTTACCCGCCCGCCAGCCGTAAAAAGCCCTCCAAAATCGCCAGCCCCACCGGGCCGCTCTTTTCGGGGTGGAACTGGCAGCCCAGCACCCGCCCGCGCCCGGCGGCGGCGCACACCGCCCGGCCGCCGTAGAGGGTGTCGGCCAGGCGGTGGGCGCTCTGGGCGGGCTTTGCCGCGTAGCTGTGCACAAAATAGCACTCCTGCCCCGGCAGGCAGCCGGCCAGCGCGCCGGAAAACCCGGCCGCGCCGGCGAGGGGCAGCAGGGGGGCCCAGCCCACATGGGGCACCCGCTGGGGCGCGCCGTCAATGTCCAGCGGGTCCAGCCGCTCCACCCGGCCGGGGATCAGGCCCAGCCCCGCATGCCGGCCAAACTCGTCGCTCTCCTCAAACAGCATCTGCATGCCAAGGCAGATGCCCAGCAGCGGGATATCCGCCGCCGCGGCGGCCCGCAGCGGCTCGACCAGCCCCAGCCCGGCCAGCCCGCGCATGCCGTCGCCAAAGGCACCCACCCCGGGCAGCACCAGGGCCTGGGCGCCGGCAATGCGGCTGGCCTCGCCGGTAACCTCCACCCCGGCCCCCAGCCGCTCAAAGGCCCGGCGCACGCTCAGCAGGTTGGAGAGCCCGTAATCCAAAACCGTCACCCGCATCTGCGCACCTCCACGCCGGCGGCCAGCAGCCCGGCCTTCAGGGCCGGCACGGTCGCTTTTTTGTAATGCAAAAGGGCCGCCGCGGCCACCGCGTCCGCCCCGGCCTTTGCCGCGGCGGCAAGGTCGGCCGCGCTGCCCGCACCCCCGCCGCAGATCACCGGCACGCTCACCGCCCGGCTCACCGCCTCGATCAGGGCAAGGTCCATGCCGCGCTGCATGCCCTCGCAGTCCACGCTGGTCAACAGGATCTCGCCCGCGCCCAGGGCCTCGCCGCGCTTGGCCCACTCCACCACGTCCAGGCCGGAGTGCTCGCGGCCGTTGTCGTAATAGGCTTCCCAGCCGGGGCCGGTGCGGCGGCGCTTTGCCTGGATCGAGAGCACCATGCACTGGCTGCCAAAGGCGGCCGCCACCTCGGATATCAGCCCGGGCCGGCGGATGGCCGCGGTGTTGATGGCGGCCTTGTCCGCCCCCATCTGCAAAATGGCCCGCACGTCCTCCACGCTGCGCAGCCCGCCCCCCACCGTTACCGGGATAAACAGGTCCTCGCTGGTCTGCCGCAGGATCTCGTGCAGGTTGTTGCGGCCGTACAGGCTGGCCACGATGTCGATGTACAGCAGCTCGTCGATGCCGGCCTCGTAATAGGCCCGTGCAAAGTCGCCGGGCCGGCCCAGCTTGCGCAGCCCCTCCAGCTGGATGCCCTTTACAAGGTTCTCGTCCTTTACGTCCAGCCGGGCGATCAATCGGATCTTTTTCGCCATGGTTTTGCCGGGCTTTTTTGCCGTGCCCCGGCCCCGCCCCCTTCTCGGCTTTCTATAAAATATACCCCCCGCCGGGCGAAAGGTTCGCCCGGCCATAGAGGGGGTCTGGGGGGGCGAGCCCCCCAGATTGGCCTATTCCCCCAGATCGGCCCTATACGTTCCCTTAGTGATGCGTCCCCTCGGGCGCGCCGTACAGGCATTCGCTCGTGCCCTCAAAGGGGGTGTGGCGCAGGGCCCAGGCGCTGTTTTCCCACTTCCAGATATGGGGGCTGCGGAACCGGTCGGCCAGGTGCATAAAATACGCCCGGTCCATCATCGGCTGCTCAAAGCAGCGGCTGGCCTTGGGGAAATGCTCCGGGTCGATCGAGAGGTACTCCCAGATCTCCCGCTCAAACCGGTCCGGGAACTCGCCGTCAAACCGCCGGCAGAGGGCCCTGCCCTCCTCCAGGGTGATCTCGCCGTTGCGGATCTCCTGGGCCGCGTCGTAGCTGGTGCGGCCGATGCCGTACTTGATGTAGGTGGTGTAGTAAAAGAAATCGTCGATCTTGTCGTCGATGCTGTTGTACTTGGAATAGGTGCCCTGGGTGCGCTCGGGGCTGGGCTTAAAGCCGCCGTGCTCCACCGCGTAGTAGTAGGCCCCCTGCGGGTGCCATTTTTCGTAATACCCCAAATAGTGCACCTGCACCCCGTTCTTTTCCAGGTCGCTGGTCTCGCTGGGCAGGTAGATGGCAAGGTCGGCCGGGTCCACCCCAAAATCCTTTTCCAGCTGCTCAAGGCTCACCCCGCCCAAAAAGATGTGGTCCCGGTCGTTGGTGGCAAAAAAGTGCGCGTCCCGCAAGGCGCTCTCGTTGTCCGCAATGGGGTTGCCAAACTCGGCCTCGTTCTCGCCGTAAAACACCAGCGGGATGCCAAACCGCGCCGCCATCTTGGGGGCCAGCTGCTTCTGCCCCAAAATAAAGGGCTGGAACGGATGGAACAGGTTTTCGGTGGCCAGCCGCGTCAGCAGCCGGTGGGTCAGGCCGTTGGGGGTGCACAGGTAGTTGTCAAACCCGGCGTGGATCCAGCCCTCAAAGTTTTCCCAGCCCCAGGGGGTGTACAGGTGGGGCGCCCAGGTCACCGTAAGGGGATGCATGCCGTACTTATACTTGAGCAGATGCGCCGCGTAAAAGCTGTCCTTGCCGCCCGAGCCGGGCACCAGGCAGTCGTAGCTGCCGTCGGTCTTGCGGAACCGGGCGCACAGCTCGCGCAGCTCGGCCTCCCGCGCGGCCCAGTCGATCCGGCCGGTCTTGTTGTGGCAGGCGTGGCAGGCGTCGCACACCCCGTCCGGCTGGATCACCATCGTCTTTTTTTGCGAATGGATGGTGTGCTCAAACTCGTAGCAGCTGTTCGGCTTCTGGTTGCTCATCACGCATTCCTTGCAAAACCGCACCGGTTTTGGCAGCCCGTAGTACGCCGCCTGCCGCTCCTCGGGCAGGTCCGGGGCGTACAGGGCATAGTCGATGGGTACAAACCGCTTGTAAGGTTGCATAGTCCGTCCTCGCTTTCCGCCGCGGGTCGCCGCGGCCAGATAAAAAAGCGCCCGCGCCGACAGCACAGCCATCGGCGCGGGCGCCCTTGCCCACTGCACAGCAGTATACCACCATCCGCGCCGGATTGCAACCGGCCCTGTAATATATTGTCAGACGCCCCAAATCCCTTGACAGCCTGCAAGGTTTTTACTATGATGGAGGAGGTCGAAAACCCGGGCAGGATGCCACAAAAAGACGAAAGGCGGGCAAAAGATGGCGGCAGAATACCGGCACGAGCTCAAATATCTCATCACCGCCAGGCAGGCGGCCTGCCTTGCGCCCCGGCTGCGGGCCCTGATGCGGCCGGACCCCCACGCCGGGCCGGGCGGCAGCTACAACATCCGCAGCCTTTATTTTGACGATTACGAAAACAGCTGCCTGCGCCAGAACGAGGACGGCACCGACCCGCGCGAAAAATTCCGCCTGCGCATCTACGGCCGCAGCCCGGACCTTGTCCGGCTGGAGCTCAAGCGCAAGGAGCACGGCAAAACCCAAAAGCTTGGCTGCACGGTCACCCAGGAGCAGTGCCGCGCCCTGATGGCCGGCAAGCCGCTGCTGCCTGGCCTTGCGGCAAACGCGCCGGGCCTGCTGCGCCGGCTTGCGGCCGAGCAGCGCACCCGGCTGCTGGCTGCGCGGGTGGTGGTGGAATACGAGCGCACCCCCTTTGTGCACCCCTTGGGCAATGTGCGCATCACGCTGGATTCGGCGCTCTGCTCCAGTAGCGCCTGCGGCCAGTTTTTGCAGCCGCAGCTGCCCGCGCGCGGGGTGCTGCCCACCGGGCTTTTGCTGCTGGAGGTAAAGTTCGACCAGTTTTTGCCCGATCCCATCTACCGGGCCCTGCAGCTGGAAAATTTGCAGCAGACCGCCTTTTCCAAATACGCGCTCTGCCGCCGGTACCATTTGTAGCCGCTGCGGCCAAGGCGCCAAAACCGTTCATTCCCGCCGGCGGGGCCGGCGGCATCCCGGATAAACCAACCAAGACAAAACGAAAGGGGACCGCCCGCAATGAGCTTTGAGGACGCACTGAAAAATTCTTTTTTGGAATCCTATACCGAGAGCGGCATCACCGCCCAGCGCATCCTGATCGTGCTCGGCATCACCGCCGCGCTGGCCTTGTATGTGTTCTTTATCTACCGGCTGCTCACCCGCAAGACCTTTTACAACAAGAGCTTTGACGTCTCGCTGGTAGCGCTGGCCCTCATCACCGCCGGCATCATCCTCAGCATTCAGTCCAGCGTGGTCATCTCGCTGGGCATGGTGGGCGCCTTGTCCATCGTGCGCTTCCGCACCGCCATCAAGGACCCGCTGGACCTCGTGTTCCTCTTTTGGGCCATCAGCCTCGGCATCATGTGCGGCGCGGGCCTGTTTGAGGTAGCGCTCTTTGTCTCGATCGGGGTCACCCTTGTTCTGCTGCTGCTGGACTTTCTGCCGGTTGCCAAAACCCCCATGATCTTAGTGGTGGATTCGGCCGACCTTGCAAGCGAGGAGGCCATCCTCGGCCAGGTCAAGGCGCTGGCAAAGCATCACCATGTCAAGTCCCGCAGCATCTCGGGCGGGCAGCTCAACTTAGTGCTGGAGCTGCGCGGCGCGCAGGACGCCGCCCTCGTGCAGGCGCTCAGCGCGCTGGAGGGGGTCACGGCGGTCTCGCTGCTCTCCCACGACGGCGAAGCGACCTTTTAACCAAACCATGCGCAGGGCCCTGCGCCCGGCAGAGGAGCGATGGCTTTGAACAACTGGATGCGGCCCCTGCGCGTGGGGCTGCTGCTCGCGGCCTTGGCGGCGGGCGCGCTGGGCTGGCGGCAGGCGCGCGGCCAGTACGATATGGCCATGCAGGCCATGGCCCGCACCGAGGTGCAGCAAAGGGCCGCCAGCCTGCCGGCGGGCGTTGCCTTTTCGCTGGCGCTGCCCCGCCCGGTGGGTATGGGCGGGGCAGCGCCGGCCCTTGGGCTGGTAAACCTGCCCGGGCAGGAGGGGCAAACCGGCCCCGCGGTGCTCTTTTTGCCTGGGGCCGCCAAAACCGCCGGCCTGCGGGCCGAGACCGAAGCCCCCTGTTTGCTGGACGGCCAGCCTTTGGAGAGCGGCCAGCCGCTCACCCTTGCCGAGGGGCCGCACCAGCTGCATACGTCCGAGGGTACACTTACATTTACCGCCGTGTATGGCAGCGCGCTGCCCTGCGTGTTTTTGGAAACCGCCTCCGGCAGCCTTGAGGAGATCCAGGCCGATAAGGCTTACAGCGAAAGCGCGGCCTTTACCCTGCTGGACGCCGGCGGCGGGTTGGGGTACAGCGGCTGGGCCGAAGCGGTGCGGGGCCACGGCAACGGCAGCTGGCTGGACGCCCAAAAACGCTCCTACCAGGTCACCTTGGCCCAAAAGGCCGGCCTGCTGGATATGCCCTCGGCCCGGCGCTGGCTGCTGATCGCCAACGCCTTTGACAAGAGCCTTTTGCGCAACCAAACCGCCTTTGCGCTGGCCGGGGCGGCGGGGGTGGCCTTTACCCCCGAGAGCCGGCAGGTAGAACTGTATGTCAACGGCGAGTACCAGGGCTGCTACCTCCTCTGCGAAAAGGTGGAGGTGGGGGACGGCCGGGTGGACATTCCAAGCCTTGATAAACTCAACCTGGCCGCCGCCCTGGACGCCGGCCAGGCCTGGGAGGAGGATCCCGCGCTCCTGCAGTCCGGCAGGCGGGGGGAGCCCGGCCACCGGAGGTACACCGGGCTGGAGGGCCAGCCCAGCGCGGGCGAGGGGGGCTGGCTGCTCGAGCTGGAACTGCCCGAGCGCTACCTTGAGGATCAAAAGCCCGGGTTTATCAGCCGGCTGGGCCAGCCGGTCTGCATCCAAAGCCCCGCCTCGGCCTCGCGGCAGCAGGTGGAGGAGATCGCGGCGCTCTACCAGCGGCTGGAAGACGCGCTCTACCCCACGGCGGAAGGGCCGGCCGAGCCGCTGGGGGAACTGATCGACCTGCGTTCCTTCGCCCGCAAATACCTGGTGGAAGAGATCGTCAAAAACCTGGACGCAAACATGAGCAGCCAGTATCTGTACAAGCTGCCAAACGCGGTCAGCCCCCGGCTTTACGCCGGGCCGGTTTGGGATTACGACAAATCCCTCGCCGGCAGCGGCACTCCCTGGGAGGACCTTGCCGTGATCGCCGACCCCGAGGGCTTTTGGGCCAACCAGCAGCAGACCGGGTATACCCTCTGGAGCGCCCTCTACGAGCAGCCGGCCTTCCGCGCGGCGGTGGAGGAGAGCTTTTGGCAGGACTTTGTGCCCGCGGCCGACCGGCTGCTGAGCGAGGGGCTGGTGGTCCTCGAGGCCCGGCGGCTGGCCGATTCGGCCGTGATGGACGCGATGCGCTGGCAGGGCGGGGGGTACCCATATGACCCGGATACCTTCCTTGAGGAGTACCTGGCCGAGGCCGAAAGGATCGAGGCGTTTCTGGCCGCCCGGATGGAGTTTTTAAAGGAAGAATGGCCGGGCCCCGGCCGCGGGGCCTGACGGCAGGGGCGTTTTGGGCGGCCGGCCCCGGTATTCCGCGGGGCCTCCTCCCCGGGCGGCGTCCTGGGCGGGGATATTGCGGAAGGGGGCGTTTTGTGACAAAGCGTGTGCGTATTGTGCGGATACTGCTGCTGGCGGCGGCAATGCTTACCGCGGCGTTCGCCTGGCATAGGGTGAGCGGCTGGTATGGCCGGATGATGCAGCAGCGGGCGCAGAATGAGGTCGCTTGGTCAGCCCCGCCGATGGAGGCGGGGGCAGTCTTTTACCTCGCGCTGGATCGCCCAACCGGGCAAAACGGCGCACTGCCTGTGTTTGGGCTGTGCGCCCTGCCAACGTCGGCAGGGATTGTATCCTCCGTGCCGGAGGATACAATTTCCCTTGAAGCCGATGGAACCCCGGAGGCGGCAGCTGCGGAGGGCTCGCCGCGGTATGTGCTGTTTGTGCCGGGCTCGGCGCGGGCCACCGGCCTGCGGGTGCAGTTCGAGGGGGAACTTTTGCTGGACGGCCAGCCGCTGGCAAGCGGCCAGCGGCTGGAACTTGCCGAGGGGGAGCACCGGCTCGAAACGGCCGCCGGGGAGTGGGAGTTTACCACCGTCTACGGCAGCGAACTGCCCTGCATGTTCATCGAAACCGAGACCGGCAGCTTGGAAGCGATCCATGCCAGCAAGCAGTATGTCGAGGGTGCGGGGTTCACCCTGATACAGGCAGATGGGACGGTCGAGCACGGCGGCTGGATCGCCGGGATGCATGGGCGCGGCAATTCCACTTGGGGTTATTCAGACAAAAGGCCCTACCAAATCACCCTGGCAGAACGGCTTCCCCTTGCGGGGATGCCGGCGGCCCGGCGATGGGCACTGCTTGCAAACGTGTACGACCCAACCTTGCTGTGTCATCAGGCCGTTTTTGGCATTGCGCAGGCGGTCGGCATGGCCCATACGCCCGAAACGCGGCAGATCGAACTGTACATCAATGGGGAGTACCGCGGCTGCTACCTGCTGGCGGAAAAGGTAGAGGTGGATGAGAACCGTCTCAACCTCCCGGATACGGATGTATTGAATCAGGCTGCAGTCCGGCGTGCAAATACCAAATGGGCCTCGCAGTTTGCCGTTGGCGAAGAGGGAGTGCTGGAACAGCCGGGCTATATGCGCTATACAAAACTGCCCGCGGGGCTGGATCCCGGCGCGGGCGGCTATTTGATCGAACTGGATTTCATCTACCGGGTCATGGAGTCCGGCAACGCCTGTTATGTGACCCGCGGGCAGAAAGGGATCGGGCTCAAATGCCCGGAACGCGCCACAGAGCAGCAGGTGCGGTATATTGCGCGGCTCTTCCAGCGGCTGGAAGACATCGCGCTTTTCCCAGACAGCGGCGTGTCCGGCCAACCGGAAGAACTGGCCGAAATCGTCGACCTGCATTCCCTGGTGCAAAAATATCTGATTGATGAGATCGTCAAGTACAACGATGCAAACGAAACCAGCCTGTACTTCTATAAATTCCCGGACAGCATCGACACCAGGCTGTTTGTCGGCCCGATATGGGATTATGACACGGCGCTTGGCGCCTCGGGCCTTTTGGAGGAACCGGAGGGTTTTTTTGTTAACCAGCAAACATCGAGTTATCCATTCTGGAAAGGGCTTTACCAGCGGCCGGACTTCCAGCAGGAGATGCGCCGCAGCTTTGCGGAGGAATTTGTGCCGGTGATCGGGAAGATGCTGGAGGAAGGCTGGATCGAGCGGCAGGGGGAGGAACTGGCCGCTTCGGCCTGCATGGACGCCCTGCGCTGGCAGGGCGGGGGGAGCGACCCACAGGTCTTCCTGCGGGAATACCGCCGTACATACCGGCAGGAGGTGGAGGGCATTGCGGCGTTCCTCGCCGCCCGGATGGCCTGGCTGCAAAGCCAGTGGCCAAAGGAGGCCGCGGAATAAGGCGGGCCTGGCGGCGCTGCGCCCGCATCCCAGCCGCCCGGCGGCCCCAACAGGGCAGCGGGCCCGGCGGCGCGCCGCCAAACCCTCCAAAATAAAAACAGCAGCCGGCCCCCGGGGCGTTCGCCCCGGGGGCCGGCTTTGTGCAGTCATTCAGCTTTGCCCGCCGCGCCGGCCGCTGTACAGCCATCCGGCCTTAAAGGCCGGGCAAAGGGGCTCGTTTGCCCGGCTTACCCCTCGATCAGGCTCTTGCCGGTCATCTCGGGGGGCTGGGGCAGGCCCAGCAGCTTTAACATGGTGGGGGCAAGGTCGGCCAGCACCCCGCCCTCGCGCAGGGCCACATCCCCGCAGCCCGCCGCCAAAAAGGGCACCGGGTTGGTGGTGTGGGCGGTAAAGGGCGCGCCGTCCGGCTCGTACATCTGGTCGGCGTTGCCGTGGTCGGCGGTCAGCAGTACCTTGCCGCCCGCCGCCAGCACCGCGCCGATCACCTGGCCCGCTGCCTTGTCCACCGCCTGGACGGCGGCCACCGCCGCGTCAAACACGCCGGTGTGGCCCACCATGTCGCAGTTGGCAAAGTTCAGGATGATCACATCGTACTTGCCGCTCTCGATCCGCTTTTGGCACTCGTCCGCCACAAGGTAGGCGCTCATCTCGGGCTGCAGGTCGTAGGTGGCCACCTTGGGGCTGGGGATCAGCGCCCGGTCCTCCCCGGCAAAGGGCGCCTCCACCCCGCCGTTGAAGAAAAAGGTCACATGGGCGTACTTTTCGGTCTCGGCGATCCGCAGCTGGGTCAGGCCCTTGTCGGCCAGGTAGGCGCCCAGCACGTTGTCCAGGCTCTGGGGCTTAAAGGCCACCTCCACGTTGGGCATCGAGGCATCGTACTGGGTAAAGCAGACGTAGTTTACCGCAAAGCGGCCATTCCGGCGCTCAAACCCGGCAAATTCGTCGTCCACAAAGGTGCGGGTGATCTCCCGCGCCCGGTCGGGCCGGAAGTTGAAAAAGATCACGCTGTCGCCTTCGCTCACCCGGCCGCCCTCGCAGGTCACGGCCGGCACCACAAACTCGTCGGTCACCCCATCGGCATAACTCTTTTCCATCACTTCCAGCGGCGCGCCGTGCACCCCCTCGCCGTACACAAAGGCGGCGTAGGCCTTTTCCACCCGCTCCCAGCGGTTGTCCCGGTCCATAGCGTAGTAGCGGCCGCTGATGCTGGCGATCTCGCCCACGCCCAGCTCCTCCAACTTCTGCTCCAGCTGGGCAATAAAGCCCTTGCCGGAATCCGGCGGCACGTCCCGCCCATCCATGATGCAGTGCACATACACCTTCTGCGCGCCCATGGCCTTGGCCATCTCCAGCAGGCCGTAGAGGTGCTCGATGTGGCTGTGCACCCCGCCGTCGCTTAATAGGCCGATCAGGTGGATGGCCTTGCCGGCGTCGATGGCGGCCTGCATGGCGTTTTTGAGCGGCGGGTTTTCGCGGATCGAGCCGTCCCGCACTGTCTTGGAGATCAGGGTCAGCATCTGGTAAACGATCCGCCCCGCGCCAATGTTGGTGTGACCCACCTCGCTGTTGCCCATCTGGCCGTCCGGCAGGCCCACGTCCATGCCGGAAGCGCCGATGGTGGTGTGGGGGTATTCGGCAAACAGGCGGTCGAGGTTCGGGGTTTTGGCCGCCACAATGGCGTTGCCGTAGGTCTTCTCCGGCACCCAGCCGAACCCATCCAAAATGCAAAGCATCAAAGGCTTTTTGCTCATGGTCATGTGTCTCCTTTTTGTGTTGCAAAATCTGGCGCCCCGCTCGGCCGGGCGGGGCAGGCGCAAGGGAGTTAAGGGAGGCAGGGCCGAGCGCGGCGGCTCAGGGTTTGCGCCGCGGCCGGGCCGTTCCCCCATGGCCGGTTTATTTGCCGGCGGCCTCCACGATCGCGGCAAAGGCGTCGGCCTTGAGGGACGCGCCCCCGATCAGCCCGCCGTCCACATCCGGCTTGGAGAGCAGCTCGGCCGCGTTGCCGGCGTTCATGCTGCCGCCGTACTGCACGGTCAGCCCATCGGCGGCCGTCTGGCCGTACAATTCGCCCACCACCCTGCGGATGGCGGCGCACACCTCCTGGGCCTGGTCGGCGGTGGCGGTGCGGCCGGTGCCGATGGCCCAGATGGGCTCATAGGCAATGATCACGTTTTTCAGCGCCTCGGCCGAAACGCCCTGCAGCGCGATCTTTACCTGCATCCGCACCAGCTCCTCGGTCACGCCCTCCTCGCGCTGGGCAAGGCTCTCGCCCACGCACACGATCACCTTCAGCCCGGCGGCCAGGGCGGCCAGGGCGCGCTTGTTCACGGTCTGGTCGGTCTCGGCAAAGTATTGCCGGCGCTCGCTGTGGCCCACGATCACATACTCCACCCCAAGGTCGGTCAGCATCGGGGCGCTGATCTCGCCGGTAAAGGCGCCGCTGGCCTCAAAGTGGACGTTCTCGGCCCCCACATGCAGGCAGCTGCCCTTGGTGGCCTCCACCGCGCAGGGCAGGCTGGTAAAGGGGGTGCAGATCACCACCTCGCAGCCGGGGTTTTGTACGGCGCCTTTAAGCTGCGCGATCAGCGCGGCGGTTTCGGTGGGGGTTTTGTTCATCTTCCAGTTGCCGGCAATGATCGCCTTGCGAAGCTGCTTGTTCATACTCAGGTTCCCTCAACTTTCTTTTTGTATGCGGCGGGCCTTTTTAAGCAAACCCGCCGCTTTCTGTCCGGCGTTTGCCCCCCGGCCGCCGGGGACCGCGCAAAAAACACATCCCCCGGCCCTGTCTGCGCGGGGCAAAACGCGAAAATGTGCGGCGGCGCATCCCAGGGCCGCCGCCGCACAAAAAGGGTCGTTATGCGTCCTGGATGCAGGCGATGCCGGGCAGCACCTTGCCCTCCAGGTACTCCAGCGAGGCGCCGCCGCCGGTCGAGATATGGGTCATCTTGTCGCCAAAGCCCAGCTGCATCACGGCCGCCGCGCTGTCGCCGCCGCCGATCACGGTGGTGGCGTCGGCCTCGGCCATCGCCTCGGCCACGGCCAGGGTGCCGGCCGCCAAGGTGGGGTTCTCAAACACGCCCATGGGGCCGTTCCACACCACCGTCTTGCTGGCCTTTACCGCGTCGCCAAACAGCTTGCGGGTCTCGGGGCCCACGTCCAGGCCCATCTTGTCGGCCGGGATCGCGTCCGCCTTGACCACCTCGACCTCCACCGGGCCGTCGATCGGGTCGGGGAACTCGGCGGCGATCACGTTGTCCACCGGCAGCAGCAGCTTGACCCCCTTGGCCTCGGCCTTGGCCATCATCTCCTTGCAGTAATCGATCTTTTCGCGGTCGATCAGGCTGGTGCCCACCTCGTAGCCCTTGGCCGCCTGGAAGGTGTAGGCCATGCCGCCGCCAATGATCAGGGTGTCCACCTTTTCCAACAGGTTCGCGATCACGTTCAGCTTGTCGGCCACCTTGGCGCCGCCCAGAATGGCGGTAAAGGGGCGCACCGGGTCGTTCACGGCGTTGCCCAGGTAGCGGATCTCCTTCTCCATCAGGTAGCCCACGGCGGTGTCCTTGATATAATCGGTCACGCCGGCGGTGCTGCAGTGGGCGCGGTGGGCGCTGCCAAAGGCGTCGTTCACATAGCAGTCGGCCAGGCTGGCCAGGTCCTTGCTGAAGGTGTCGATGTTCTTGGTCTCCTCGGCGCGGAAGCGGGTGTTCTGCAAAAGCACCACGTCCCCGTCCTTCATGGCGGCCACCGCGGCGCGGGCGTTCTCGCCCACCACGGTGTCGTCGTCGGCAAATACGACCTCCTTGCCCAGCAACTCGCCCAGCCGCACCGCCACCGGCGCCAGGCTGAACTTGGCCTCGGGGCCGTTCTTGGGCTTGCCCAGGTGGCTGCACAAAATCACCTTGCCGCCGTTTTCGATCAGCTTTTTAATGGTGGGCAGCGCCGCCACGATGCGGTTGTCGTTGGTGATCTTGCCTTCCTTCATCGGCACGTTGAAATCGCACCGCACCAGTACCCGCTTGCCGGCGACCGCCAGCTCCTCGACTGTCTTTTTGCCTAAGCCCATCTTGATCGATCTCCTTCCATCTTGTTTGCCCGGCGGCAAAAGGGGCGCGGCCCCCGCCGCCGCTCATTCCAGCATCCGCCCGCAGGCACCCGCCCGCAGGCATTCGCGGCGCGCAAAAAAGCCCCTGCGCGCGCTTACCCCTTTATTATAAACAATCCCCGCCCGCCGCGCAAGGGATTTTCTGACAATTTTTTAACGATTTGGGCCAAAAGCAGCCGCTCCCAGGCTTGAGGGGGCAGGGGTCGCCGCGGGCGGCCGCCGTGAGGACGGAAAAGGTGCGAACGCGGGCTGCCGCAGCCGGGGGGAGGCAGGGGCGCGGGCGGCCGCCGCAAAAAGCGCCCCCCGCGCGAAACTTCGCGCGGGGGGCGCAGCAAGGCAGGGGCTGCCGGGGCAAAGGGGTTCAGGGCCGGTCGGCCGCTTGCAGCCTGGCCTTGAGACCCTCCTGCAAAACCTGGGAAAAATTGACCCCGGCCTTTTCGGCAAGGTCGTTCAGCCAGCAGGGCAGGGTCACATTTTTGCGCACCGTGCGCAGGTCGTTGGCGCGGCGGTAGGCGGCAAAGTCGATGTCCACCAAGGTGACGATCTCGTTTTTTTGGTGGGCGGGCAGCGCGCAGGACGGCGCGGGGATGGCCCGGCCGGCGTCCTCCTCGCAGATGCCCCAAAGCCCGATGGCGTCCCGCGCCATGGCCATGGCGTCGGGCAGGTCGCGCCCCTCGGTGTTGATGGCAAGGTCCGGCACCGACACAACGTATCCGTTTTCTGCCGGGGTCAAAATAATGGGGTAGGCTGCTTTCATGGCAGGTTCTCCTTTCAGGGGTGATCCGGGCCGGGCGCCGGCTATTTCAGGCCGCGCCGCCGGATGATCGCTTTTGCGAGCTGTTCGTTCAGTTCCCGATGGCGGGGGATGGTTTCGTTGGCGGAGCCGTTGGTGTAGATGATGTGGTTGGCTCCCTGGCGAAGTTCCCACCATCCGTTCTTTTTCAAGAGGTCGATCAGGTCTTTTTGCTTCATGGCGTTCTCCTCCGCCTTTTATTATACGCATTTAATGCGTATCAGTCAAGTGGAGCAAAAAAGCGCCCCCCGCGCGAAACTTCGCGCGGGGGGCGCCCCGGTTTTTTGCCGATGCCTTACAGCACGATGCTGAGAATGCGCAGCACGAACAGGGCAAATACCACCCACATCACGGGATGGATGTCGCTCAGCTTGCCGCGGATGATCTTGAGCAGCATCCAGGTGAGGATGCCGAACATGATGCCGTTGGCGATGGAGTAGGTAAAGGGCATCATGATGATGGCCACAAAGGCGCCCAGCACGTCGGCCATGTCGCCCTCAAACTTTACCTTGGCCACGCTGCTCATCATGAACATGCCCACAATGATCAGGGCCGGGGCGGTGGCAAAGCTGGGGATCGCGCCAAAGATCGGCCACAGGAACATCGACAGCAGGAACATCACGGCGGTGGTGGCGCTGGTCAGGCCGGTGCGGCCGCCCTCGGCCACGCCGGCCGAGCTTTCCACATAGCTGGTTACGGTGGAGGTGCCCAGGCAGGCGCCGGCCACGGTGCCCAGCGCGTCGCTCATCAGGGCCTTGCCCACCCGGGGCAGCTGGCCCTTCTCGTTTAGCATGTTGCCCTTGGCGGCCACGCCGATCAGGGTGCCCACCGTGTCGAACAGGTCCACGAACAAAAAGGCGAACACGATCACCGCAAACTGGGTAAAGTGGCCGGCCACAAAGCCAAAGTCGAACTTAAAGGCGGTGTCGGCCAGAGCGCCGAAGCTGGGCAGGAAATCGGCCGCGCCGGTGATGTGGGGCAGCACCGAGTAGACCCCCGCCTCGGGGTTCGGGGCGTACCAGCCGGTCAGCTCGGCCAGGATGCCCAGCACCCAGGTGCCAAGGATGCCCCAGAGGATCGCGCCCTTGACGTTAAAGTAGAGCATCACGCCGATGGCCACCACACCGATGAGGGCCAGTGCCACGCCGGGGTCGGCCAGGTTGCCCAGCGCCACTAAGGTGGCGTCGTCATTGGCGGCCACCGAGGCGTTTTGCAGCCCGATGAAGGTGATGAACAGGCCGATGCCGGTGGTGATGCCGTACTTGAGGTTTTCGGGGATGCAGTTGACCAGGGTCTCGCGGAACTTAAAAACCGACAGCACGATAAAGATCAGGCCCTCCACCAAAATGGCGGTCAGGGCGATCTTCCAGGGATCGGCCTCGGCGGCCAGCTCGCCCAGGCAGATGGTGTAGGCAAAGTAGGCGTTGAGGCCCATGCCGGAAGCCAGCGCGATGGGGTAGTTGGCCAAAAAGGCCATGATAAAGGTGGCGATGGCGGCCGAGAGGGCGGTAGCCATAAAGACGCCCTGGGTGTTCATGCCGGCCGCGCCCAGCATGCCGGGGTTCACCGCCAGGATGTAGGCCATGGCAAGAAAGGTGGTGATGCCGGCCATGACCTCGGTTTTGACCGTGGTGCCGTTTTCTTTCAGGTGAAAGAGTTTTTCCATGATCTTCCTCCGTTTTCTGCAAGGCCCTGCCGCCGGGCGGTGCGCCCGGCGGACCGTACAGGGCCATGCCCCGTTTTTTTCCGCCCGGCGGCCCTTCCGGGTCTGCCCCGGCGGCTGCCGGGGCGGGAAAAGCCTTTGCGGGCATGAAAAAAACATGTTTATTGTACCCCAAGCCCCCGCTTTGGGCAATACGCTTTTTGGCCAAAGAAACTCCGCGGCAAACCGCGAAAGAGGGCAAAAAGGCCAAAATCCCCGCGTTTGGCGGGGATCGCCGCCAAACGCGGGGAACAGGGGCGGGATTTCTTTCACCATTCGCCGCGCTGCCGGTACTCTGCCTTGTGCTTGCGCGCGGGTGCTTTTTCTGTCCGCGACACCTTGCCTGCCCAGCACATCGGCTCTGCCTTGTGCTTGCGCACGGGTGCTTTTTGCCGGGAGTATCCATAAAAAACACCGCCCGCAAAAATTTGCGGGCGGCTGTAACGGGGGTCTGGGGGCCGTTGGCCCCCAGATCGGCCCTGTTTGCAAGTTTACCTGTTACTTATCAGCGGCCATCTCCTTGATGGAGGTCACAAGGCCGGCGAGGTTCTGCATATCGCTGGGGATGATCAGCTTGGTGGCCTTGCCGTCCGCCACCTTGGCCATGGTCTCAAGGCTCTTGAGGGCCAGCACCTTGTCGTTGGGGGCGGCCTCGTTCAGCAAACGCAGCGAGTCGGCCAAAGCCTTCTGCACCTCCATGATCGCCTGGGCCTCGCCCTGCGCCTCCCGGATGCGCTGCTCGCGCACCGCGTCCGCCCGCAGGATGGCGCTCTCCTTTTCGCCCTCGGCCACCAGGATGGCGCTGCGCTTTTCGCCCTCGGCCCGCAGGATGCTCTCGCGGCGCTGGCGCTCGGCCTTCATCTGCTTTTCCATCGCGTCCTGGATCTCGGCCGGCGGGATGATGTTCTTTACCTCCACCCGGTTCACCTTGATGCCCCACTTGTCGGTGGCTTCGTCCAAAATCGCGGTGATCTTGGTGTTGATCACGTCCCGGCTGGTCAGGGTGTGGTCCAGCTCCATCTCGCCAATGATGTTGCGCAGGGTGGTGGCGGTCAGGTTCTCGATCGCGGCCATCGGGCGCTCCACGCCGTAGGTAAACAGCTTGGGATCGGTCACCTGGAAAAACACCACCGTGTCGATCTGCATGGTCACGTTGTCCCGGGTGATCACAGGCTGGGGCTTAAAGTCCACCACCTGCTCCTTCATGCTCACGCGCTTGGCCACATGATCCAAAAACGGGGTCTTGAGATGGAACCCCTCGCGCCAGACGTCGTAAAAAACGCCCAGCCGCTGCACAACGTATGCATAGGACTGCGGCACGATGCACACGCAGGACACAAAGACCGCCACCGCGATCAAAAGCAGCACGATCAGGGCAATGATAAAGGGCATGGCTTCCTCCTTTTCGCCTTTTTGCACAAAAGGCAATCACATTTTTTATATCCGTCAGCCCGAAACCCTGGCGGGTTCAGGCTCGGCTTCGCTGGTACCGGGCGCGGGTTCCTGCGCCGCGGGCGGGGCGGGCGGCTGCTCTGCGCCCGGGCCCTGCGGGGCGGCGTCCGGCTGCGCCGGCGCGTCTTTTGCGTTCGGCGCGTCTTTTACGTCTGGCGCGGGGGGCTCGGCCGCGGGCTGGGCCGCGCCGTTCTGCGCAAAAAATTCCGGCGGCGGCGGGGTCTTGGGCATCGGGGCCACTACCAGGGCGGTGCTCTCCACCTGCAAAACAAGGCAGCTGTCGCCAACCTTCAGCGGGCTGGCGCACAGGGCGTTCCAGTCCACCCCGTCCAGCCGGGCGCGGCCCTGGCGGCCGGGGCCGATGGGGGTCAGCACGGTGGCCACCCGGCCCACGTTGCGGTCCACGTTCAAGGCGGGGGCGCGGCGGGCGCGCAGCCGGGCCACCAGCGGTCTTGCCAGCTGCTGCGAGATCACGCTTACCAGCGCAAAGGCCAGCCACTGGGGCCACCAGATGCCGGTGATCAGGCTTACCAGCAGCGCCACCACCGCGCCGGCCACAAACCAGATCGAGACCAGCGCCGTGGTGGCCAGCTCGACCGCCACAAACACCACGACCATCAACAGCCAGAAGGCCGGGCCGCAGAAAAACGAAAAAAACACAGGATACATACAGCGCTCCTTTCCGGCCGGGCGCGGCGTTTGGCGCGCGGGCCGAAAAAACCGGGGGCGCGCTTTCGCGGCCGGCAGACGCCGGGCGGCGTAACAAGCCAAAGCGCGGGCCCCTTTTTGCTATTTTACCAAAGATAGAAACGATTCACAAGGGCCAAATATTGCAAAATGCCCCGCGCCGCGGCAAACGGCGCAGGGCAGGGCAAAAAATGGTCAGCTTTCCGGGATGTAGTCCGGCACTGGGCCGTCCGAGGATTCGTGGAAGTAATCCTGTGCGCTCACCCGCGTACCGCCGCAGTAAAGCTCAAAGTGGCACAGGTTGCCGGTGGTGTTGCCGGTGGATCCCACCCGGGCGATCTCCTGACCCCGCTCCACCGTGTCGCCCGTTTGCACCAGCAGCTCGCTGCAGTGGGCGTAGAGGCTGCGCCAGCCGTTGCCGTGGTCGATCACCACATAATTGCCGTAGCTGAAGTGGAAATAAGCGGTGATCACCTCGCCCCCGGCTGTGGCCAGGATGGGGGTGCCGGACTTGGCCACAATGTCCGCCCCTTTGTGGCGGCTGTCCATCCAGCGGCTCACATACCTGTACTCCGGCACCGGCCAGGTCAGGCGGCCGGGGTCGCTGAGCAGTTCGCCCGCGGCGGGGAGGGTGTACGGCTCCGGCTCGCCCGGCTGCTCAAACAGGGCCCAGAGGCTGGTTAGCGGCGCGTGGCCATTGCCATCGCCGGCCATCAGGTATACCTGGCAGTACGGCCCGTCCGGCTGGGGGCCGGGGCCAAGGGTGGCGATCACCTGCCCCTGGCTCACCTCCTCCCCCTCGCTCACCAGCGGCTCGAATGAGCCGGCATAGTGTATACTGCTGTCGTCCGGGCAGCGCAGGATGATGCCGCCCGCGTAGAGCGCGCTGTCCGCGGCATGGATGGGCGGATCGGCAAAATATACCTCTCCATCCGCCATGGCAAGCAGCACGCTGCCCTCCGGCGCGGCAAACCAGCTGGTGAGCATGTCCGGGCCCTCCTGCCAGCGGGTGTACTCCGGCACTGGCAAGAGCCAGCGCCCATCGCTGGTATAGGTGAGCGGCAGCGCCTCCCCCTCCTGCGCGGACGCTGCCCGCCGCCGCGCTGTCTGCGGGTTCGCTTGCGGCCGGAGTGCTCGCGGCGGGTTCGCTGGCCGCCGGGGTACTCGCCGCCGGCGCGCTCGCCGCCGGCCCGCTCGCGGCCGGGTCGGCCATGCAGGCGGCGGCCAAAAGGGCCGCGGCCAGGGCGGCGGCCAAGGCTGCCCAAACCGCCGGGCGCTTGTACCGCAGCACCGCCCGCACCCGGCCGGATACCCGCCCCTCGCCAAAGCTCAGGGCCACCGCCGCCCGGGCCCGCGGGCCGGAAAACCGCAACAGGCTCTGGCAGTAGGCCGCCTTTACCCCGCCGCCCGCGGCCCGCAGCACCGCCTCGTCGCAGGCGGCCTCCATGTCGGCCGCCATTTCCCGAAAGGCCAGCCAGGCCAGCGGGTTAAACCAGTGCAGGCAGAGGGCCGCGTAAAACAGCGGCTTTACAAGGTTGTCCCGCCGGCGCAGGTGGGCCCGCTCGTGCAGCAAAATAATGCGCTGCTCCCCGGCCCCAAGGCCCAGCGGCAGGTAGATGCGGGGGCGCACAGCGCCAAAGGCAAACGGCTCGGCGATCCCCTCGCCGGTAAACACCCCCGGCTCGCCCGGCACGCAAAAGGCCAGCGCCACCCGCCGCCGCAGCCTCGCCGCGCCCCAAAGGCCGTACAGGGCCATGGCCGCCGCCCCCGCCAGCCAGCCGCCGGCCAAAAGGGGCAGGGCCGTGCCCGGGCTGCCGGCCGCGGGCTTCGCCGCCCCGCTTGCCGG
>CAJTVI010000017.1 GCA_910579545.1 uncultured Oscillospiraceae bacterium
ACAGGACTGCAAACCATGTCTCTTTTCCTTTTTGCGAAACTTATTCTACCTTATCGCATCGGGAAGATGAGATCCGGCTGATCGACAATATGCGGCGCAGGAATCCGAACGCCAGGTTGAAGGAATTCTCCTTCCTCATTGAGTGCGCTCAGACTGACAGCGGTTCCGAATTTACCAACCGCCTTGTCGCTGGCCAAAAGCATCTGCACACCCTCTTTGAAACGACCCTGGCCCAGTTGGGCACCCGCCACAAACTCATTCGTCCTTATACCCCCAGGCACAACGGCAAGGTCGAACGCAGCCACCTCAAGGATAACGAGTGCTTCTATGCCTCTCACAAGTCCTTTTCCTTTGCCGGTTTTAAAAGCAGTTCGCCGTCCGGCAGCTGGCCATCTCGGACAAGGCCGTCAACCTGCTGTTTGAGGAACTGGCCAATGAAACGATGCTGTTTGAGGAGAACGCCGAACTGCGGCAGCTGGCGGACGCCTACTGCACAGTGTCGTGCCGGGCGGCGACCGCAGATTTTGCAAACCTCTGGACGCCGGGGCCAACGGCTGGGAGATCAGCGCCCACGAGGCCCCCGCGCCGGACCACGCGCCCTACCAGGGGCGGCAGTACCCGGCCGATGAGTACGAGCGGATCAACGCTTCCCTCGAGCGCAAATTCGGCTGGTGGAACTGCCGGCATACGGTATACCCCATCCGGCTGGGCGAGAGCCCGCCCTCCTACACCGAGGAGCAGCGGCAGCGGTACCTGGACGAAAACGAGGCGGGGGTCACCTACCGGGGGCAGCACTTTACCTTGTACGAGGCCAAGGGGCGCAAGCGGCAGCTGGAAAGCCTGATCAGCCAGAAAAAGTACGACATCCTGGCAGCCGAGGGCGACCCGGAACTTTTGCGGATGCAGCAGATCCGGCTGCAGGCCATGCGGGCGGAGTACAGCGCCTTTTGCCGGGCCACCGGCCAGACGCCGGAACCCTGGCGCACGATGGTGGCCACCTACGGCCGCAGCCAAGCCAGCCGGGACGCCTGGGCGGTGAGGAAGTTAGGACGGGCCTTGACCGGCGAACAGCGTGGGCCGGACATCCTCTACCAGCTGAATTACAAAGGGGTGCCGCAGGAGCTGCGGCAGAGCATAGAGCAGGAGTTGGCTGTGCTGCCTCATACCTTGCGGGCTCTGGCGGAGTCGCGGTTTGATAAGGTGGTATATTCACCGGACGCGCTGGGATGCTCTTTCGATGCCAAGGCGCGGCTGCTGACGGTTTGCGACAATCGGGAAGCCGGGTCTGTGATCCATGAATACGGGCATGCCCTGGAAAGGGCGCTCAGCATCTATCGGGATAAAAGATTTCTTGAGATACGGCGCAAGGGGTTGGAAAACATCTCGTCATCCGATATACTAATAGACGCAGGTACCTTTTCTCGGGAAGTGACTCGGCTGGAGCATCCTAAACTCATCAGTCGGTATCAGGGCCGGATATATCTTGAGGCTGTTGCTGATTACGACCATGCGGCTGATCTGCTGAATGGTATGCTGGAATATTTTAGCGAGGGCTTCAGATGTTACTTCATAAATCCAAAAATCCTGCAAACAAAAGATCCAGAGCTTTTCCGGTACATCGAGGAGTTGACAGAAGTTGGCGGTCACAAATAAAAGTGAGGCTGAAATTCTCAAATCCGAATCTATGGAGGATGTTCTTGATTGGATCAAGGCGCATAAACACGATCCAAGCAAGGCCGTGGACCGTCATCTTATAGAACTTGCCAAAAAGCGATACGGACCCTATGACCCCGACATATATTTTGATCCCATTCCCAAAAAGAAGCCATAAAAAGGGCCTTTTGAGGCCCTTTTTATAATGCCCCGCAAACAGCCCTTAACCGCTGTTTGCGGAGGCATTTTTTAGTTACCGCCGCCCGCCGGACAAAACGGGCGCTGCAAAACCGGGACTGGCCGGACAAAAAGGACAGCAGCACCGAACACCCACCCACCAAGAGGAAAGGAGCAACTATGCTGGAATGGCTGAAGGGCATCCTGGGGGATGCCTACACCGAGGAGATCGACAAGGCCGTTGCCGCCGAGATCGGCAAGGCGTTTGTGGCCAAGGCGGACTTTGACGCCAAGAACACCGAACTGAAGGCGGCAAAGGCCCAGCTGGCGGACGCCGGCGCGACCATTGAGGGGCTGCGGGCCGAGGGCAAGGATCTTGAGACCCTGCGCAGGGAGTCCGAGGAGTACAAGGCCCGCGCGGCCAAGGCTGAGCAGGACGCCGCCGCCCAGCTGGAGGACTACAAGTTTAGCACCTGGTTTGACGGCCTCGTTGCCAAGCACAAGGGCCGGGATGCCGCGGTGATCCGGGCGCTGGCCGGCGAGGAAAAACTGGCCGCGCTGCGTGAGAGCGAATTTCAATCCACGCTCCCCGCGGGGGGAGCGACGGTGGATGCTGCGTTCTCGGCCGCAGCATCCAGATTTCAATCCACATTCCCCGCGAGGGGAGCGACGGGGCCGCAGGGTGATCTCCGGGTTAATGCCCACATTTCAATCCACGCTCCCCGCGAGGGGAGCGACCCGCCGCCGGCTTGTGGCGTGGCAAGGCTGGCTCATTTCAATCCACGCTCCCCGCGAGGGGAGCGACGGTATAACTCGGGCATCAAATTGTCCGGCGCGCAATTTCAATCCACGCTCCCCGCGAGGGGAGCGACGGATGATATTATCGGGGAAGCTCAACTCATCGAGATTTCAATCCACGCTCCCCGCGAGGGGAGCGACAAGTGGGAGGTGAGGGGTAAGCCGTTTAGTGCCTTATTTCAATCCACGCTCCCCGCGAGGGGAGCGACGATGTGATACAAGCTGGTCGGCCCATTGCGTGCTTGAATTTCAATCCACGCTCCCCGCGAGGGGAGCGACGTGATCTCCACCCCGCCCGCACTCACCTCGCAGTAATTTCAATCCACGCTCCCCGCGAGGGGAGCGACCGGAGGCCACCGTGATCTGGGAGGATATGGCCGAATTTCAATCCACGCTCCCCGCGAGGGGAGCGACCGGTCCTAAAGATAATAAGCGTAACAAGGCCACATTTCAATCCACGCTCCCCGCGAGGGGAGCGACGGCCATCTGCCGGTAGGTCGCCTGCAACTGGTCAAACAATTTCAATCCACGCTCCCCGCGAGGGGAGCGACACGAGGCGTCCAAATCTGTTTGCTGGTCACCCGTATTTCAATCCACGCTCCCCGCGAGGGGAGCGACAGGCTTTTCCAACCTGATAACAATCAACAGATGTATATTTCAATCCACGCTCCCCGCGAGGGGAGCGACTGTACACCCTGGGCAGCGTGGAGGTGCAGCATGGATTTCAATCCACGCTCCCCGCGAGGGGAGCGACTTTCCCAGTCCCCATTGTCACGCTCATCCTCAAATTTCAATCCACGCTCCCCGCGAGGGGAGCGACAAGCAACGCCAAAGCGGCCACGGCGGCCAGGGTATTTCAATCCACGCTCCCCGCGAGGGGAGCGACTGGCAGTGGACCAACTGGACTGCCAGCGGCATCTGGTATTTCAATCCACGCTCCCCGCGAGGGGAGCGACCTATCGAGGTATCCTTTGGCACCAAGCGGCTTGGATTTCAATCCACGCTCCCCGCGAGGGGAGCGACCTGGGCCGGATTTGCGGCTCCGGCGGGCCGTTTTTTTATTTCAATCCACGCTCCCCGCGAGGGGAGCGACCTCTCGCTGTACGCCATCAAGCAACAACTGCTTGAATTTCAATCCACGCTCCCCGCGAGGGGAGCGACCGCCAGCACGGCAGACGGCAAACAGCCGTCGGCGATTTCAATCCACGCTCCCCGCGAGGGGAGCGACCTGTAACTTTTTGTTACAGATTTGGCAAAATCTGATTTCAATCCACGCTCCCCGCGAGGGGAGCGACATTTTCTCGTTTGGAATAGACGGGTAAAAATGATATTTCAATCCACGCTCCCCGCGAGGGGAGCGACGGGCCGGGCCTGGGTCGTCTGCAAATACCCCGATATTTCAATCCACGCTCCCCGCGAGGGGAGCGACGGTCTGTGCTTGTCTCTTGGGATGGATTGTGCAGATTTCAATCCACGCTCCCCGCGAGGGGAGCGACTGTGGGATGGATACACCTGACGCTCACGGTCAAATTTCAATCCACGCTCCCCGCGAGGGGAGCGACCCATGCCGGGGCGCTTGACATGGATAAGATTATCATTTCAATCCACGCTCCCCGCGAGGGGAGCGACCACAACTATTACAGGGAGGGGGGGACCCCATGACGCATTTCAATCCACGCTCCCCGCGAGGGGAGCGACAGTCTGAGGGTGTCAAATGATAAAATACCTAAGAATATTTCAATCCACGCTCCCCGCGAGGGGAGCGACAGCAAAAGCCGACAAAATACTGTCGGATTTTGCGAACATTCTTGTGCAAAGACACAGTTCAATCCCCCGCTGCACAGCATCCAGCCGGCTTTTTCCGCTCAAAACCGCTTGCCGATCACTGCGCAGCCCGTAAATCACCTCCTCCGCCCGGTGCGAACCCACCGGGCTTTTTCTGTTTGCTTGCCCTTCGCGCACGCTGCGGCTGTCCCATTCACTCCCGGCCTTGCCGTCTGCTCTGGATTTCCCCGGCCGCTCCTAACCGCTCCCGGCCGCGCTGGCCGGCCACGGCTTCGCTGGCCGCTCCTGACCGCCCCCCGGCCGGCGCCGCTGTTTTAGCCTTTTTACAGGATCAGCGTGTCGGTTGGCAGGTAGCCTTCCTTTACGCCAAAGTGCTCGATCTTCCGTTCGTAGTGGTTTCCCAGATTGTAAAACCGCAGGCTGTCCTTTTCAGGGTCCATCAAGCCGCACAGCTTTGCCTGCAGGCTGCGGTACTGCGCCGCGTCCAGCGAGCACTCAAACACCGAGCATTGCACCCGCTGGCCGTAGTTGACGCATTGCTTTGCGATCTGGCGCAACCGGCGGCGGCCGGCGGCGTCGGTGGTGTCTACGTCGTAGGTAATCAGTACCAGCATTGCATCACTTCCATAAAAACGGCGGGTAACCGTCCAGATCGCCCCGCAGCTGCCGCGCCAGCAGCAGGGCCTGCAGGTAGGGTACCATGCCCCAGGGCAGCTTTTCGCCGAGGTAGGGGTGGGTCAAAGTCTCCTTTTTGCGCTCCTGCCAAGCCTTTAAAAAGGCTTTTCGGCCGTCGTCGGTCAGCAGCACCGCGCCGCTCTCCATCGGCTGGAAATCGGCCGGTTTGACCATCCGGTTGTTGAGCAGGGTCAGCACAAAGCGGTCGGCCAGGCAGGGGCGCAGTTCCTCCATCAGGTCCAGCGCAAGCGAGGTGCGGCCCGGCCGGTCCCGGTGCAGAAAGCCGACATAGGGGTCCAGCCCCACGCTCTCGAGGGCGCTGGCGCAGTCCTGAGCCAGCAGGCTGTACGCAAACGAGAGCAGCGCGTTGACCGCGTCCAGCGGCGGCCGGCGGCTGCGGACCGTGAACCGGAACGCCTCCTCCGGGTTGAGGATAAGCTGGTCGAACACCCCGAAATAGGCGCTGGAGCCCACCCCCTCCAGCCCCCGCAGCCGGTCGGGCTGGGTCTCGGCCCTGACCTGCGGCAGCAGGTCCTGCAGCTGGCGGCAGGCCGCCTCCAGCCGCGGCAGGTCCACCCGCAGGGCGTGGTCGCGCGCCGCGCGGGCGACGCTGGCCCGGGCGTTGTAGAGCTTGCCAAAGATCATGGCGCGGCTCACCGCGCAGCTGCCGGCCGCATCGTCCGCAATTCGGTATTGGGCGCGGCGCAGCAGCACGTTGCCCGCGTCGCCGCCGGTCACCCGGGCCAGGAACCGCCCCCGCGGGGTGCAGAAGGCAAGGCCGATCTGCCGCTTGGCACAGGCGCCCATCAGGGCGGGGGAGGCCCCCGCGTAGGAGAAGGTGACGATGCCCTGCAGGGTGTGCAGCGGATAGCGGGCCAGGACCTGCCCCGCCCGGTTGGCCGCCACGTTTTCGCCGTCCAGGCTGAGGTACAGGTCCTCGGACAAGATGTAAAGGGTGTTGAGCAGCTGCTTCATCCCAGTTCCTCCAGTGCGCCGGCCAGATACTCCGCCACCGGCCTTGCGCGCATCAGTTTGGGCAGGCAGAGTTCTTTGAGCGAACAGGCGCCGCAGGCCTTGGTGGGCCGCACCTTGGGGGTGTGCCGGCGCTGGTACAGCGTGTGCATCTCGGCAAGGCTGGCCTGGACCTGCCCGCGCAGCCCGGCGGTAAATTCCACCGGCTTGCGGCGGCGGGTCTCGCCGTAGTACAGCGCCCCCTCGGGCACGGCGCAGCCGAGCATCTCCTCCAGGCAGAGCGCCTGCCCGCAAAGCTGCAGCTCGTCGGCGTCGTGCGCCTTGGGCTGGCCGCGTTTATACTCGACCGGGTAGGGCAGCCAGCGCCCCTCCTGCCCGCGCAGCGGCACACCGGCGGGGTCCTGGCGGAACTCGACCACGTCGCACTTGCCGCTGACCCCCAGCCCTGCCGAGTGGACGGCCAGCCCCCGCACCGTGAGCAGGCCGCCCCGCTTTTGGCGCAGGGCTTCGTCGTGGGCGTTTTGGTGCATCAGGCTGCCGTCCACCGTGCGGAAGTTGTCGGCCCATTGGGCCTCGATGTGGATCAGCGCCCACTGCCGCCGGCAGAAGGCAAAGTGCTGCAGGCCGGACAGCTGCAGGAAGTCCTCCTTGGCCCAGTTCATCCCAGCAGCCGGCAGCTGACCCCGGCCGGCAGGGCGGCCTCATCGACCTGGACGGTGTAATCGGCATAGCAGCGGGCGGGGGCCGGGTCGTCCGGATCCCTGCGGGCCACCCTGACCGCCTCAAACAGCTTCCAGGCGGGGGCGCAGCCCAGTTCGGAATCGTGCCGGAAGACGATCAGCTGCCGCACCGCCATCTTGCCCCGGGCGGCCGAGTGGTCATGCTCGAACATATTGAGGATCGCCTGCCACAGGAGCTCCAGGTCCTGCTCTGAGAAGCCGGTGGTTTTGCGGGCCAGGTTGGCCGAAACATACCCCTCGCACCGGTACAGGCCGTAGGGCACAATGTACTTGCGGCCCATCTCGGTGCCCTTTTTCTCGGCGTCGCTCTCGGTGGTGATGGCCACCCGGGTGATGGTGACCTCCTGGGGTACGATCGGCTCGATGCTGCGGGCAAAGCCAAGCTGCACCGGCCCGCGCACCTGGCCGCAGTTGAGAGCGGCCTTGACAAAGGTGGTCATGACGGCGCCAAAGGCGCGGATATCGTAGAAATTGGCGCACATCCAGTCCCGCAGCTTCCGGTCGAGTTGCGGGTCGGCCTTTTTCTTTTCCTTGACGTCCTTTTCGGAAACGCCCAGCTGGACATAGGCCTCCGCGTCGCTGCGGTTGAGGGGGACGCCGTCCTTGATGTAGATGCGGTAGCCGGGGGCGTCCTCCTTGAGGGTCTCGACATAATTGCGGATCTTGCGCTTGAGGCAGACATCCGTGACCAGCCCCAGGCCGGTTTCGGGGTCGACGCGGGGCATGTTGCCCGCGTCCGGGTCGCCGTTGGGGTTGCCGTTTTCCACGTCGAACAGAATCACAAATTCATAGCGGTTTTTGATTGGCTCAGACATCTTGCTTCTCCTCCTTTTTCTGGTAACGCGCCTGTGTTTGCTGGTAGTACCCAAGCTGGAACGAGCCCTGCTGCGGCAGGCTCATCCGGGCGGGGAACTCCTCGCCCAGGATGCCCGCCAGCTCGCTCAGCTGCTTTTCGTACCCGATGCACCGTCCCCGATTGCTGCCCCGCATCTTTTTGAGGTGCTTTTGGGCAAGGTTGCCCAGGATGGGGAAGATCGAGGCGGGGGTCGAGGCCGCCGAGTTGAAGTATTTGTCCTTGATGGTGGCGTTGATGCCCGGGTTGGCGTCGGCCTGGATGGCCTCGTACACCGAGAACAGCCGCCCCAGGGTATAGGGGATGTTGGTGCTTTCCGGATTCAGTGACACGGTCAAAACCTCCTTTGGGACTTCCTTTGGATGTGGGTTTTTCAGGTAATACGCTTTCAGGATCGCCGCCCGCCCGCGGGTGATCTCCCGCTCGGCCCGGATGCGCAGGGTGACCCCGTTCAGCAGGGTCGCGGGGTAGCGGGTGTCATCCAGCACGGCCTGAAGGACTTCCCCGGCCAGCCCCGGCACAGGGGACTTGTCCCGCGCGTTTTGGTTGACCGTTTCGTTCAGCATCCGCCAGACCGAAAGGGTCTCGAACCGGTCATAGGAGGGCTTTGCGATCCGCAGCCGCTCGTTGTGGGCCTGGATGTTCTGCAAAAAGCGCCCGAAGGAATTCTTCAGGAAAAACCGCACCGAGAGCCGGGCGGCGTTGGGGGAGAGGCCCAGGATGTAAAAGGTGGCGTCAGGGTCCAGCCGGGTGTCGTCAAACACCACGCTCCTGCCTTGGCACAGGTCCAGCAGCATCTTTTGCAGGTCAGCCGCGGAATAGCTGGCAGGGGCGTCAAACAGGCTGGCCTGCGCCTCGGCGGGGCTGGCGGAGGCAGGGGGGTCAAACAGGCTCATGCGGAAAAAATCCTGATAGGCGTTTTTGCCGTTTTGGGCCCAGAACAGCACCGTGGCGTCCCCGATCCGGCCAAGATGCTCCCGGTCGGCCAGCAGGGCGTTCAGCGCGGTGGTATACGCAAAGGCGGCATATTTGCCGACCGGGGCGTTGAGGCTCTGCTCGTGCCCATAAGAGCAGAAGGCTTCGCCGTTGAAGGAGATCAGGGCCGCCCCGCTGGGCTGTGCGCCCGCGACCCCCTTGATGGCCGGGTGCACCTTTTGCGCCGGTTCCTTTTTGCCGGTGACCAGGCAGACCATCTCGGGGCCGTCATCCGAGCTGTTGTAGCGGGCCTGCCAGGCCTGCCGGATCAGGGGATCCTCGTGTGGGAACCCGCCCTCCCGGCGGAAGATGAGATTGGCCGCCCCCAAAACCTCCTCCAGCCTGCCGGCCAGGGCCGGATGCCGGCGCGCCGCGGCGGGGTCCCAATGGTCAAAAAAGGCAAGGACCGCCCTGGCCGCGGGGCTGTCCACAGGGTCCAGCAGGGCGTGGTGCAGCGCCCGGCAGGCGGCAAAGCACTCTAAGCTGCGGGCCGGTTTCCCCTTGTCGTCCAGGCCGAGCAGGTAACTGGAGTTGTCCCATAAGAAGTTGGACGCGACCCCGCTTGACCGTTTGACCGGGGCCGGCAGGGACAGGGCTCGGGGCGCCAGCACCTCTTTTTTGCCGCGCGTCTGGGGCTGTTTGAGGCTTACGACATCCTCCAGCCCGCCCGCGTCATTGATGTACAGCGCAAAGGAGATGGCGGTATCGCTCCACCCGGCCCGGGGCAGCCGGCCCTCTTCGGCCAGGGTCTCGTAGCGTTCGGTCAGGGCCTGCAGGATCATCCGATCACCTCCCCGCTCTGCCGCGTGGGCACCCTGAGCACCCCATCCCGCAGGGCGGCACGGAAAAACAGGGGCTGGATGTTTTCAGGATCCGAGTAGTCCATGTCCCAAAGCATATACCCCAGGTCCCGGGTGCCAAGCAGCTCCTCCGGGCAGGGGGGCACCGCCTCGCAGGGCTTGAACTGGGCCGGGAATTCCCGGCAGCCAAAGCAGGGCTGGTGGTAAAACTGCCCCTTTTCCATCCGCCGCCGCGTGATGTCCAAAAACTTGCCGGGATTGTCGGTGGGGGCGGCGCGGTCGGTCAGTTCAAAATGCGCGTCGATCACATAGCGCACGTCCCGCAGCAGCATCGCCGCCCGCTGCTGGATGTCCTGGGGGGCGGCCAGATACAGCTCGCCGGCCCCGCGCTCCATGACCGTGCGCGCGGTGCGGGCGCTGATCTTGGATCTTACCTCGTTGCGCCGCAGGTTGGTAAACCGGATGGGGGCGCAGACATGGATGCGGTCCACGATCCAGCGCATGCCGGGGTGCCAATAAATCGCTTCCAGCAGGCCCCGGGCCGCCGAGGGGGTCATCACGTCATAGCTGACCCGCTCGGTCTTCATCTCGGGCCGGTTAAATGAGGCGTAATCGCCCCAGACCTCCAAAGAAATCGGCATGGCGTTCACTCCTTTCGCAGATGATTTGCCGGAATGCCCCCGCGAGGAGGGATGCTGTGCCGCGGGGGCGTTTTGAAGATTTGTTCGGATAGAATAGTCTCATCATAACAGGTTTCACCTGCCTGTGTAAAAAAATTTTAGGAAAAACGCACGGGCCCGCCGCGCTCAGAGGAACAGCGCCCGGCCGCCTTCGGCCTCCAGCGAAAGGCCCTCGGCCTCGGTGTACAGGGACAGGTCCTCCAAAATGGCGCTGCCGTCCTCCAGCAGGGTCAGGGCCCCGGCGGCATTCAGCCGGGCAAAATGGTCCGGATAAACGGCCACGCCGTGCTGCCCCAGCGCCCGGAACAGCCGGCGGCTGCGCTGCCCCTCCCGCAGCTGGCGGCACAGGGGTTCGCCGGCCCCTAAGGGGATGTAGACGGTGCGGGTCCGGCTGTCGATCATGGCAAACCGTTCGGCCACCGCGGCAAAGGGCATCAGCTCCTGCCGCATGGCGTCCAGGATCCCCTTCTGGTCCAGCGCCTGGGGGCCTTTCAGCTCTAAAAGCTCACGGAAATAGCAGCCGATCGCTGCCGGGTCGTCCGCCCGGCCAAAGCGGCGAAGCGCCTGCCGTGCCGCGGCGATCGGCTGCTCAAACAGCCGCGGGGGCGGGTCGGGCGCGCGAAATACCGTGACAGGGCTCTCGCCGGCCGGGCGCCTGCCCTCCCGGTTGCACCGCCCGGCCGCCTGGAGGATCGAGTCCAGCCCGGCCTCCTCCCGGTAGACGGCGGGGAAATCCACATCCACCCCCGCCTCGATCAGCGAGGTGGCCACTACCCGGCAGGCCAGCCCGTCCCGCAGACGCTGCCGGATCCTGGCAAGCGCCGCCTTGCGGTGGGCGGGGGTCATGAGGGTGGAAAGGTGGAAGGCGCCTTCCGGCGGCAAAAGGGCGTACAGCTGCCGGACGCCCTTGCGGCTGTTGAGGATGCAGAGGGCCTGATCCTGCCGGGCCATCTGTGCGGCCAGCTGCTGCCAGGAGAGCTCACCCGCCTGGAAAAAGCTCACCCGGCGAAAGACCCCGGGGTCAAACAGCCCGGCCCCGCACAGCTCCCGCGGGGGGTACTCGGGCAGGAATTCCCGGAAAATGCCGTCCAAGGCCGGCTGGGTGGCGGTGCAGAGCACTGCGGAGGCCCCATAATGCCGCACCAGCTGGGCGATGGCAAACACGCAGGGCCGCAGGCAGGGGATGGGCAGCATCTGCGCCTCGTCAAACAGGATAACGCTCTGGGCCAGGTTGTGCAGCTTGCGGCACTGGGAGGAGCGGTTTGCAAAAAGCGACTCAAAAAACTGCACCGCCGTGGTCACCACCACCGGGGCGTCCCAGTTTTCGGCGGCCCGGGCCAGGCGGACCGTTTCCGGCCGGGCCTCCTGTTCCAGATCAAACTGCACCCCCGAGTGGTGCTCCAGCACGGCCTCGTCCCCTAAGATGTCCCGAAAGACCTGGGCGGTCTGCTCGATGATCGAGGTGTAGGGGATCACATACACCACCCGGCGCAGCCCCGCCGCCCGTGCGTGGCGCAAAGCAAAGGCCAGCGAGGCCACCGTTTTGCCGCCCCCGGTGGGCACGGTAAGGGTGAACAGGCCGGTCCGCGGGGTATCGCCCGCCTGCCGGCAGCGCTGCAGCACCGCGCAGCGGGCCCGGTCCAGATCGGTTTGGGGCGAGGCCCAGCGGGCCAAAAAGGTTTCCAGCGCCTGCTCCAGCTGCGGGATGCTGCCGCTGCCTCCCCGGGGCGGCGGGCCGCCGGCCATAAAGGCTTCGGTGTCCAAAAAATCCGCGTCCACCAGGCAGGAGTAGAGCATCCGGGTGTAAAACATTGCCTCCAGCGGCTCGGTCAGGGCGGGCCGGGCGGCCTTGGGCAGGTCGGGCCGCTGCCAGGGTCCCCAGGCGGGCAGCTGGCCCTGCGCGGCCCGCCGCAGCCGGCCCCAAAAGGTGGGGGCGTCCGCCGGGTCCCCCCGGCCGCCCCCGTCCGGCAGGCCGCCGTGGTGGCCCATCACGGCAAAGGCGGCATAGGGCTGGCTTTGTGCAAAGCAGGCCGCCGCCCCGGCGGTGGAATGATCGACCTGCTCCGGGCTGCCCCGCAGCCTGCGCTGAAAGGGCTCGGTGTATTTGCCCAGATCGTGGGCCATGCCGGCCAGCCGGCCCTGCGCCCCCGCCCCAAAACTGGAGGCGAACCCTTCGCACAGGGCGGCGGTCCCCTCCAGGTGCTCCAGCACGGTCTGGGTCCGCCCGTCCCCGGAAATGTGGGCCAATGCCTGTGTTTCGTCCATCATAACTCCCTCCCTTTTATGTTTTTGGGTCCTGTGGGGTATGCATCCATTGTAGCACAGGATATGTCCTAAAATATGTACTTTCTCGGCAAAGTCTGCAAAAATCCAAAAAAAGATGCGGGCCGGGCACCCATTTTACAGGGGGCAAAGCGCGCCGCCGGCCGCGGCGCGGCCGGAAAAAGGCTCTTGGCGCCCCCGGGCGCGGCCCGGGCACAGGGGCCTGCCCGGCTCAGAAACGCGGGCGTGGGCGGCGTGAAAAACCGCTTGCTATTTTATGGGATTTCGGATATAATTTTTTATGAACATTTTGTAACAGGAAGAGAGCAGGGCGCTGTACCAGAGGAGGGGCAGCGCCGGCTTTGCGTCGATCGGCGCGCTTTGAACGGGCAAGCCGGACAGGGAGTGGTTGGATGGAAAAGATCCTGATCGTGGACGACAGTATGGTGCAGGCGGCACAGCTTAAATCCATCCTGGCGTCGGATTATGAGGTGTCCATTGCGCAGCGGGCCGAGGAGGGGCTGGAACAGGCCGGCGCCGGCGGGTACTCGCTGATCCTCCTGGACGTCATCATGCCGGGGATGGACGGCTTTATGCTGCTGAAAAAATTGCAGGAGCAGGACGCCACCCGGCACATCCCGGTGATTTTGATTACCAGCCTGGCCAACATCGAGCACGAGCAGCACGGGCTGACCCTGGGCGCGGTGGATTACATCGTAAAACCCTTCCATCCGCTGATCGTCAAGGCGCGGGTAAACACCCACATCAAGCTGTACCAGTACCGCAAGCAGGTCGAGGACCAGTCGATGACCGACCAGCTTACCGGGGTGGCCAACCGCCGCCGGCACGACCGGTACAGCGTGGTAAAATGGCAGGAGGCAAGCCGGCTGCATGTGGCCTTGTCCATCTGCATGTTTGACATCGACAAGTTCAAGGTGTACAACGACAGCTTTGGCCACCCGGCCGGGGACAAGGTGATTGCCGCGGTGGCAAGGACGGCGTCGGCCTACCTGCGCCGCAGCACCGACTTTTTTGCCAGGTACGGCGGCGAGGAGTTTGTGGCCGTGCTGATGGGGGACGAGGCCGAAAAGGCCTTTGAACACCTCAAAACGATCCGCCAGGCCATCGAGGACCTGCACATCCCCCACAACCCCTCGGTAAACCCGTGGGTCACGGTGAGCATCGGGGGGATCACGGTGGTGCCCAAAAGGGAGCAGTCTTACGATACCTTCTTAAAGATCGCGGACACGATGCTGTACGACGCCAAGCGGTTTGGCCGCAACCAGGTGGTTTGGGCGGACGAGGCATTGAACCAGTGGCGGGAAAAATGACCCGCGCAGGGCGGCGCGGCAGGGGCCTTTTGCGGGCGGGAACGCCGGCAGGCATGTTGGAAGATACGCTTTGGGACCTCCGCGGGCAGGGATGCCGGCGGGGCGGCCCAGGGAGAAATGAGGTGCAGGGTTGGGACTGTTTGACAGGCTGAAAAAGGACGCAGCCCCGGCCAGCCCGGAGCCGGAGCCTCCCCAGCCAAGCTGGGACGAGGTGTATTCCGGCATGCGGGTGGAGACGACCACCCTGGACGGGCAGCGGCTGCTGTTTGCGGCCAAGATACAGAACATCCGGGACAACACGGCCGAGCTGTACCAGTATACCGAGCCGATCCAGCCCGAGCCGGAGGAGCCGATCCGGGCGCGGATCCGCGGATACAACGACCGCACCGGCAAGGCGGTGTACATGGAGGGCACCATCTCGCCGGGGGCCAAGCACATCTGGAAGGTGGAGGAGCTGGCCCTGATACGCACGGGCAAGGACCGGGCCTTTTACCGGCTGGACACCAACCTGGACGCCACGGCAACCTCGTTCCAGGGCTTTAACGCCGGCGAAAAGCCCTGCAAGCTGATCAACATCAGCGTGGGCGGGGCCTGCGTGGGCTCGACCGTGCGCTACCGGGAGCACGACAAGTTCCTTTTAAAGGTGCAGCTGCTGGAGGACCGGGAGCTGTCGGTGCTGCTGTGCCAGGTGCTGCGGGTGGTGGAAAAGGAGAACGGGAAATTTGAGTACGGCTGCCGCTTTTTGGGGATGAACGAAAACTCGGAGGCAAAGATCAGCCAAAACATCTTTGCGGCCCAGATCAAGCGCAAGCGATGAGCGGGCGGCTGCGATCAAATGCTATACGATGCCCCCGCGCCTTTTGGGCGCGGGGGCTTTGCGCTTGCCGTATAAAGGGCAAAAAGGGGCTTTTGTTTTGGCGGGGTTTGCAGTATACTGAAACCAGCCCCTGTACAGCGCCGGGAATCCCTGCTTTGCGGCGCGAGTAAGCGGCCTTGAGGCTCTTTTGCCAGCAGCAACCGCCCCTTTTGGGGGCGGCCGGCGCCTGGCGGGGGGCGGGGCCGCAGAAAGGAAAAAAGGCAACCCCCATATGATGGATATTGGCACGATCACACGCCTGGGCTTTGGGCCGGCGGGCGCTGCGGCCGCAGGACGCAGCGGCGCGGCCGCAACCGATTTTCTGCGCGCGGTGCAGGACGGGCTGGCCGCCGGCGGGCTAAACGAAGCGGCCGGGGTACAGCAGGCCACGCTGGAGGACCGGCTGAAGGCGCGGTACCCGGGGCTTGTATACCATGTGTTCGACGCAAGCTCCCGCTACTGGCAGACGCGGCAGGATTTCCCCTTCCATAAGCTTTACCAGCCGGACTGCGACGGCGCCGAGATCGAGAACTGGCGGCCGAATGGCCCCGACCCGGGCATGCTGTCCGGCGAGGTGCAGCGCAGCCTTGGCCAGATCCCGCCCGGCAGCAAGGCGGTGATCATCCACCCGAAGGTGCAGCAGAGGATGCAGGAGGACCCGGCCTACGCCGAGGAGATCTATGCCCGCATCGAGGCCTGGTTCACCTTTGACACGCTGCGCAACGAGGCGATCCTGCCCGGCTGCACGGTGGGCATGTCCCAGTGCGTGGCCATTGGCGAGGACGGGCTGATCGCAAACGTGCAGGCCTGCGGCAGCGGCGGGATCACCCGCTCAAAGGACAGCAGCGAGGACGAGGAGGGCTTTTGGGAAGCCCGGGTCCGGCGGCACCGGCGGTACATGCAGCAGGTGATCGCGCAGCAGATCCTGCACCAGCTGGGCATAAGCGCCCGGTACGGGCTGCTGCAGGAGGCCGAACTGAAAAGCCGCAGCGGGGCGGCCAAGGCCGGCGCCGGGATGATCGACCAGCAGATGGCGGCCATGCAGGCCTCGCAGCTGGCAATCATGCAGACGATGGCGATGATGAACGGCCCCGAGCTGCGGGCGGCCTTGGGCGAAACGGTGGGCGGCGCCGCGGTGGACGCGGTGTTTGAGGCCACCAAAAACGCCATTGCAGACTTTCACCCCACGGCAGCCCTGTAACGCAAATTCCATTTCCTGAGCGCCGTTTGGCCCCCAATACCGGGGAGAACGGCGGGCCCTGACCGATTGAGGGGCCCAAAACGCAAAACACAGCCGCACGGCTGATACACCCCCCTCGCGCTGCAAGCGCCGGACGCGCTGTACAGGGGCGCCTTTGGGGGGTGTCATGTGGGGCGGTTCAACAAGAAAACAAAGCCGCCCATTCTACTGGACGGCCGCATCCGCTGTGTCAGGAAAGCTTGGAATCCACCAAGGATTCCTTCGCTTCCCTTCCTTGCGGCTGCGGCCGTCCAGCGAATGTTCGGGGGATCGAACATGGTTTGGATGCTTTGTTTTCTTATCTCACCGCCCCAAGGCCATGCGGCTGTGCATTTTTTGGTTTGCGGTGGGGCGTTTTTTGCGGGACGCGCGCAAAAGACGCGGCCCGCCGCCTTTTTTGCGGTTTGTGGCTCCGCTTTTTTGGGAGGTCAGTCCATCTCGCAGTCGCAGAAGACCCGCTCAGAGATGACGCTGTGCACAAACTCCTTGACCTTGCAGTGGGCGGGGTGGTCGGCGTAGACGGCAAGGGCTTCGAGGCTGGCAAGCTCGGCCACAAGGGCAACATCAAAGCCCGCAAAGCCGGCGGTGACCTCGGCGCGCAGAAGGCCGGGCACCACTCCCACCAGCCCCTCTAACTTTTCCTTCATGATGGCGGCGTTTTGGGCGGCGTTGGCCTTGTCGGCCAGGTTCCATAAAACAATGTGGCGGACCATGGGATGCAGCTCCTTTCGCAAAACAGTCTTTTTCGCCGGGCAAATAGTTTTGCCCGGCTGTAACGGGGGTCTGGGGGGCGCGCCCCCCAGATTGGCCTATAACGGGGGTCTGGGGGATATGATCCCCCAGATCGGCCTATTGCCCATTGCCTACGCCCTGCGTAAAAAGCGCAGGGCCATCTGCCAAACGCCGCGGATGTTGAAGGCGACGACGCCGGCGGTGATGAGGGTGCACCAGAGCTGCCAGTAGGGCGGGGCGTAGAGCATGAGGGCGATCTCGCAGAGGAGCATCAGGGTGTTGAGGGAGAGGCGCAGGGTGCTGAAATCCACCCGCAAAAGCCCCCGGGTGTTGATCGCCCGCAGCAAAAACACCAGCAGGTAACTCAAGAAACTGGCCGCGGTGGCCCCATTGGGCCCCCAGGCCCCAATGAAGTAATAGTTGAGAAAACAGTTTGCCACGCCCCCCGCCAGCATGGTGTAGAGGCTGAGGGTGGACCGCTTTTCCACCACATAGATGCTGTTGAGGAACTGGTTAAAGCAGCTGAAGGCGGTTGCCAGGGTGAGGAAGGGCACGAACTGCCAGGCGTCGTAAAAGTTTTTGCGGAACAAAAACATCATGGGCCGGCACAAGAGGATGATGCCCGCCGCGCAGCAGAAGATCAGGCTCTGGTAGATGCCGAACACCCGGCTGAAAAACCGCTCCCGGCCCGCCCGCTCGGTGACGGCCGAAAGCTGCCATGCCTCGTAAAAGATGGTGCCCAGGGTGGTGAGGATGGTGGGCAGGAAATACCCGATGCCCAAAAGGCCGCTCCAGTAGGTGCCCTTGTCCCCCATCATGTAGGCGACAAAAAACAGGTCGCTCGCGTTGATGATCCAAAAGCTGATCTGGGCCGGGATCATGGGCAGGGCGTAGGCCATCATCGCGCGCCAGAGCGGGAAATTGAACCGCGAAAACCGCAGATACCGCCCGCAGCTGGCAATTGTGAAAACAAACAGGGTGGAAACGCCGTCCCCGCAGATGATGGCCAGCAGATACCCCGCCGGCCCCATCGGCCAGACCACCAAAAACAGGATGTAGAACATCAGGGTGGCAAAGGTGCAGAGGATGCCGTCCACCGCCACCAGCCGGTTGAGCTGCCGGCTGCGGATAAACTGGGTGCAGAGGGTGCGCAGGCAGCTTACCAGTACATAGATGTAAAGCAGCCCCGCGTAATCCCGGAAGATCGGCACCTTTTGCAGCAGCGGCCAGCACAGGCAGAGCAGAAAAAACCCCAGAAGGATCGAGACAAACCCGCCGGTAAACACCTGCCGGCGGTCGTTGCGCTTGTCCAGCCCAAACCGGATCACCGCAAAGCTCACCCCAAGGCTCACCAGCGGGATCATCAGGTTCGCGCACTGGCTGGTGATCTGGGTGATGCCCACGCTCTCCACCTCCTCCAGCGCGTGGGTCAGAAAAGGCCGGATAAAAAGGCTGAGCAGCTTGGAGGAAAAGTTGCTCACCGCAAAGATCACGGTATTGCCCGCCAGTTTTTTGTAGCGGTTTTCCAATCCGTTGCCTCCCTTATCTCAAATCACAAACCTGCCCCCGGCGAAAAACCAGAAAGCGCCCAGCCCGGGCCTGCAAGCAGAAAATGGAAACCCCCGCAGGATCAGCCGCCCCGCAGGGCCCTGCGGCGGGCCCGGGCGTCCGGCATATACCCCTCCAGCAGGGCCCAGAAGGCCGGGCCGTGGTTGGGGTGCACAAAATGGCAGTACTCGTGCAGCACCACATACTCCACCAGCTCGGGCGGCTTTGCGGCCAGCTGCAGGGCAAGGGTGATCCGGCGCCTGGCCGGGTGGCAGACCCCCCAGCGGCTGGTCATGGCCCGCACCCGCAGCTCGGGCGGCTGGCCGCAAAGCTGCCGGGCAAACAGCGGGAAGATGCGCGCGCTCACCGCGCTGAACAGGGCCAGCGCTTCATCCGGCGCGGGCAGCGGTTCGGCCCCGCGCGCCTCGGCCCGGGCGGCCAGGGCCGCCTGCTGGCGCTGGATCCAACCCGCCCGGCCCGCCACAAAGGCGTCCACCGCCGCCGCCGGCACCCGCGGCGCGGCGCTGGCCCAGACGCTGCCGTCCGCCCGCAGCCGCAGGTTGATGTTCTTGACCCGCTTGCGCTCGAGGGTGTAGGCCACCCCGCCCGCGCTGCGGGCCTGGCCCGTGCCGCCGGCAGAGGCCCCGCGGCCGCGCAATGGCATAAAGGCCCCACCCCTTTTGCAAAAACGGTACGCCGCCCGCACGGCGGGCAATACGCACCTTATTATAACACACCCGGCACAAAGCCGGCAACCAAAATACAACCGCGGAGAAATTTAGGGCCCGGTTTTGTCCAAAAAGCTGATTCTGAAGAAATTGGCAGAAATCGGATTGACATCCACAAGATATGGTGGCATAATAACTCGTGCAGCACAAATTATCCAACCAGCCGCCCTCCCCGGCAACTGACCGCGGGCGGCGTACAATTTTTGAGGGCTGTAAAAAGGGACTGCGAACAGGCGATGGCGCCCGGGTCGGTTCGGGGCGCGGCGGCCTGGCCGCAGTCCAAATCGTGTGGAGGAGAACCATGATCAAGAGCATTATCAAGCGGGACGGCCGGGTGGTCTTGTACGATGAGAGCAAGATCGCGGCCGCCGTGCTCAAGGCGCTGGAGGCGGCCGGCGAGGGCAACGCCGCCGAGGCCGCCCGGGTGGCCAACCGGGCCGCGCAGCAGATCGGGCGGGCCTGCGGCGAGCAGCCGCCCCAGATCGAGCAGATCCAGGACGCGGCCGAGCGCCAGCTGATGGAGTGCGGCCACGAGGAGGCGGCCAAGCGGTACATCCTCTACCGGGCCAACCGCACCCGCATCCGGGAAGCCAACACCAGCCTGATGAAGACGATCGACGAGATCACCAACGTGGACGCCCGCATCAGCGACATGAAGCGGGACAACGCCAACATCGACGGCAACACCGCCATGGGCAGCATGCTGCAGATCGGCACGGCCGGGGCCAAGGCCTACAACGCCGCCTATCTGCTCACCCCCGAGCAGGCGGCCGCCCACGCCGGGGGCGACATCCACATCCACGATTTCGATTTTTACAGCCTCACCACCACCTGCACCCAGATCGACATCCTGCGGCTGTTCCACGGCGGGTTTTCCACCGGGCACGGCTTTTTGCGGGAGCCCAACAGCATCGCCAGCTATGCGGCGCTGGCGGCCATCGCCATCCAGTCCAACCAGAACGACCAGCACGGCGGCCAGAGCATCCCCAACTTTGACTACGGCATGGCCGAAGGGGTGGCCAAGAGCTTTGCCAAACTCTACCTGCGCAAGCTGCGCGAGGCGGTGGAGGACGTTTTGAACAGCGACGACGAGGAGGAGCTGGCCCGCCGCGCGGTGGCGGCCGGCGGCCGGCAGCCCCAGCTGGAGCGGGACGCCGCCGACTACGACGCCCAGGTGGCCGGGGTGCTGGCGGCGGACGGCCGGATGGACGAGGCCAAGGCGCTGCGGCTGGTGGCCCGCGCCCGCACCCGTGCGGCCCGCCAGGTGGACCGGGACACCTACCAGGCCATGGAGGGCTTTGTGCACAACCTCAACACCATGCACTCCCGGGCCGGCGCGCAGACCCCCTTCAGCAGCATCAACTACGGCACCGACACCTCGCCCGAGGGCCGCATGGTCATCCGCAACATCCTTTTGGCCGAGGACGCCGGCCTTGGCCACGGCGAGACCCCCATCTTCCCCATCCACATCTTCAAGGTCAAGGAGGGGGTCAACTACAACGAGGGGGATCCCAACTACGACCTCTTCAAGCTCTCGATGAAGGTCAGCGCCAAGCGCCTGTTCCCCAACTACGTCTTTCTGGACGCGCCCTTCAACCTGCAGTATTATAAGCCCGGCCATCCCGAGACCGAGGTGGCCACCATGGGCTGCCGCACCCGGGTGATGGGCAATGTCTACGACCCCGAGCGGCAGATCAGCTTCAGCCGCGGCAACCTCAGCTTTACCAGCATCAACCTGCCGCGGCTCGCGATCGAATCGGATCACGATGAGGCGGTCTTCTACAAAAAGCTGGACGATATGCTGGAACTGGTGGCCAAACAGCTGCTGGACCGGTACGAGATCCAGGCGGCCAAGCGGGTGTACAACTACCCGTTTTTGATGGGCCAGAGCGTCTGGCTGGACTCCGACCAGCTTGGCCCCAACGACGAGGTGCGGGAGGTGCTCAAGCACGGCACCCTCTCGATCGGGTTCATCGGCCTGGCCGAGACCCTCACCGCCCTCTACGGCCACCACCACGGCGAGAGCGAGGAGATGCAGCAGAAGGGCCTTGCCATCGTGGGGCATATGCGGGATTTCTGCGACGCCAAAAGCCAGAAGCTGCGCATGAACTTTACCCTGCTGGCCACCCCCGCCGAGGGCCTCAGCGGCCGGTTTACCCGGATGGACCGCAAAAAGTACGGCAGCATCCCGGGCGTTACCGACCGGGAGTACTACACCAACAGCTTCCATGTGCCGGTGTGGTACGACATCTCGGCCTACGACAAGATCCAGAAGGAGGCCCCCTACCACGCCCTGACCAACGCCGGGCATATCAGCTATGTGGAGCTGGACGGGGACACCGCCAACAACTTAGAAGCCTTTGAGAGCGTGGTGCGCTGCATGCACGACGCCGGGGTGGGCTACGGCAGCATCAACCACCCGGTGGACCGGGACCCGGTCTGCGGGTATGTGGGGGTCATCGGGGACGTCTGCCCCCGGTGCGGCCGGCGCAGCGGCGAGGCCATCAGCCCCGAAAAGTTAGAGGAGCTGCGCAAGCGCTACCCCAGCGTGCCCAAGTTCTGCGGCTGCGAATAAACGCGGGCAGAGCCGGCGCAGAGGGCCCCGGGGATCCCCCGCCTTTGGCCGGCGATGCGGCCAAACAGGCGGCATCGCCCCGGCCCGGAGCGCCGCGGCAAAAAAGGCCCCGGCAAAATCCCTTTTGGGGGTTGCATAAACAGCACGAATATGGTACACTTTAACCAGTAAGAACCAGCAGCCCGCGGGCGGGGCGCGAGGGAGTATACAAAACGGCACATTTTCCAGCTTGTATACGGCGCGTATTCCTGCCTGCCGCGCAGGGCCGGGCGTCGGCCCGCCCGCGCGGGGCAGGCGGGGCGCGGCCCGGGGCGCTGCTGTAAAAATGAGGAGGAAATCGTTATGTCCGCAATGCAAAGGCAGTCCGCCGTAGGCAAAGATGTTGAGTTTGAGCGCATCCGCCGCATCACCGGGTATCTGGTGGGCACGATGGACAAGTGGAACAACGCCAAAAAGGCCGAGGAGCACGACCGGGTCAAGCATGGCACCCGGTGAGCAGCCGGCCCTTTGGGTGGCGGGCTTTGCCCAGGACAGCATTGTGGACGGGCCGGGCCTGCGGCTGACCGTTTTCTGCCAGGGCTGCCCCCACCACTGCCCTGGCTGCCAGAACCCCGAGACCTGGCCCTTTGAGGGGGGCAGGGCGGTTCTGCCGCAGGAGGTTGCGGCGATGGCCGGGCAGGACCCGCTGGTGCGGGGGGTGACCCTCTCGGGCGGGGAGCCGTTTGCGCAGGCTGGGCCTTGCGCGGCGCTGGCCCGGCTGTTAAGGGCCCGCGGCTACGAGCTGGCGGCCTACACCGGCTACACCTTTGAGGAGCTGCTGGCCGGCACGCCGGAGCAAAGGGAGCTGCTGGGGCTGCTGGACATCCTGGTGGACGGGCGGTTCGTGCAGGCCGAGTGCAGCCTGGAGCTGCGGTTTCGCGGCAGCAAAAACCAGCGCATCCTGGATGTGCCCCAAAGCCTTGCGCGCAGCGCGCCGGCCTGGACGGCCGACCCGCGCTGGGTGGGCGAGGGTTAGGCCGGGCCGGGCGGCCCCAAAAAACGCATCAGGCGGCAGGGCGGTTAAGGCCCTGCCGCTTTTGCGTGTTTACAGTTTTGATACAACTTGTTGTATACTCTTAGGCTGCGGATGAAGTATGATGGTTCCGGTTAGCGAACACGAGCCCCATAAGGGGCGAAGTGTGAGCTTAGCGGGACAAATACCCTATCCTTAACGAACGCGAGCCCCGCGGGGCGAAGCGCGAGTTTAGCAATAGGGTATGATGGTTCCGATCAGCGAAGCCGGGCCCCACAGGGGCGAAATGCAAGCTTAGCGGTGCGGCCGGCAAAACGCAAAGCGGGGGGATGAAACGATGGCGCATATCCTGATCGTGGAGGACGAGGAGCACATTGCCCGGATGATCGAGGCCACCCTGGCCCTGGGCGGGTACACCTGCGCCTGGTGCGCGGATGGGGCCGAGGCGGTGGAGCGGGTGCAGCAAAACCGGTACGACCTGGTGCTGCTGGACGTGATGCTGCCCGGGCTGGACGGCTTTGCGGTGATGGAGCGGCTGGAGGGGCAAAAGGTGCCGGTGATCTTTCTGTCGGCCATGCAGCAGGTGGCGGACAAGGTCCGCGGGCTGCGGCTGGGGGCCGAGGATTATATCGCAAAGCCGTTTGAGGCCATCGAGCTGCTGGCGCGGGTGGAGGTGGTGCTGCGCCGGCAGGGCCGGGGCGAACTGGTGCTGGAGTACGGCGGCATCCGGCAGGACCTGGGCAGCCATACCGTGACCCGGGACGGGCAGACGGTGGCCCTGTCGCCCAAGGAGTTTGAGCTGCTGCGGGTGTTTTTGCAGAACCAGGACCTAGCGCTGGGCCGCGAAAAGCTGCTGGCCATGGTGTGGGGATACGAGTACGCGGGCGAGAGCCGCACGGTGGACATCCATGTGCAGCGGCTGCGGCAAAAGCTGGGCCTGGCCGAGCGGCTCGTCACCCTGCCCAGGATCGGCTACCGGCTGGAGAAGCTGCCATGAAGCTGTGGCAGAAGATCTTTTTGCCCACCCTGGCCCTGATGGTGCTGCTGACCACCCTTGCCTCGATGCTGCTGCTCAAGAGCAGCCGGGACGCCCTTTGGCAGCGGGAGTACCAGCGGGCGGTGACCCAGCAGCAGTACCTGGCCGGCATGCTGCGCACCGGGGTCATCAGCCAGCGGCTGCAGCGGGGGGTGATCCAGCTGGGGCGGGCCGAAACCGGCCGGGCGGCGGCGCAGGTGCTCTCGCAGCAGGCCGCCGGGGGCTACCTTGCGGGCCTTGCTTTATACGATGACGCGGGCGGCGCGCTGTACAGCAGCCTGCCGGCCCAGACCCCGCTGCCCCGGCCCGCAAGCGCCGGGGCCACCGCCCTCCAGCTGGCCGGGGACAGCCGCGGCGGGTGGTTTTTGCTCTGCAGCATGCCGCTGGCGCTGGAGGGCGGC
Organism: uncultured Oscillospiraceae bacterium; assembly: GCA_910579545.1. Taxonomy (GTDB): domain Bacteria; phylum Bacillota; class Clostridia; order Oscillospirales; family Ruminococcaceae; genus UBA7177. The sequence goes on from CAJTVI010000017.1 coordinate 23,830, forward strand.
AGCTACCGGCTGGGGGCGGCCTACGATGTGAGCGATTTACAGCGGCAGCTTGCCCGGCAGGCGGGGGCGGCGGTGGCCCGCTGCCTTGCCCTGAGCCTTTTGGGGGCCGGGCTGCTGCTGGTTCTGGTGCGCCGGCTGCTGCGCCCGCTGGCCGCGCTGGACAAGAGCGCCCGGCGGATCGCGGCGGGCAGCTATGGCGAACGGCTGCCCGAGGGCGGGCAGGACGAGCTGGCCGGCCTTGCCGCCGACATGAACCAGCTGGCCGGGGCGGTGCAGCAGCGGGTGCAGCAGCTGGAGCAGGTGGCCGAGGAGCGCAAGGCCTTTATCGGCAGCCTGGCCCACGAGATGAAGACCCCCCTCACCAGCATCCTGGGCTTTGCCGACCTGCTCTACCTGCCCAGCCAGGTGCCGGACGACAAGCGGGTGGAGTACGCCTGCGTGATCGCCGAGGAGGCCCGGCGGCTGCGCTCGCTTTCGGGCAAGCTGCTGGAGTTGATGACCCTGGGCAGCGCGAATTTAGTGTTTGAGCCGGTGCCCCTGCGGGAATTGGCCGACGAGGTGGCGGTGAGCCTGGGCCCGGTGCTGGCCCAGAGCGGGCTGCGCCTTTACTGCGACTGCCCAAACACCCCCCTCTGGGTGGATAAGGAACTGTTCAAATCGCTTTTGTACAACCTGTTGGACAACGGCCGCAAGGCCAGCGAGGCCGGCGGGGTGCTGCGGCTGGCCGCCGCGCCCGAACCGGGCGGGGTGACCATCTTAGTGCGGGATTACGGCCGGGGCATCCCCCAAAAGGAGCTGGATAAGATCTGCCAGCCCTTTTATATGGTGGACAAGAGCCGCAGCCGCAAGGCCGGCGGGGCGGGGCTGGGGCTTGCGCTCTGCCAGGAGATCGTGGCGGTGCACCGGGGCCGGATGCGGATCGACAGCCGGGAGGGCCAGGGCACCCTGATCACTCTGCGCTTCCCGCTGGAGGGGCCAAAGGGGCAGAAGGAGGGCGGCGCGGATGGCTGAAAAACGGGCGCTGCGCACCCAAAGGGCGGCGCGGCAAGGGGGCCGGGCGGCGGGCCGGCAGACCGGGCGGTTTTTGGCCCTGGCCGCCGGCATCCTGCTGGCGGGGGCGCTGGCCGCGCTGCTGGCGGCCCGGGCGGTGGCCGCCCCCCGCGCCGGGGAGCTGATCGAGCAGGAGACCCCGCCCCTGCCCACCGTGCTGGGCCAGACCGCCGAGGAGGTGCGGTTTGCCCCCTGGCCGCTCTACGACATCCTGCAAAAAAACAAGGCGTCCGATTTTTTTGCGGAACTGAACCAGTACAACGAGTTTTTCCCCTACTATTTTACGCAGATGGGGGTGCGGCTGCCCATCGAGGCGGCAGAGCGGATCCCGCAGGAGCTGGAGATCACCCTGGCGGATCAGGGTCTCGGGGCGGATTGGCAGCCGGAGAACATCTACCTGCGGGATTATCCTGCCGCGCTGCGAAACGGCACGCCGGTGCTGCTGCAGTTTGCCGCTTGCAATGGAAGCCTGAGCTTTTTGGCGCAGCCGGCCGAGCCGCAGCCCCAGAGCGAGGAGCGGCAGGCCGCGGCGCTCGCACAGGTGCGGCAGGATCTGGAAAACTACCTTGTGCGGGGCGAGCCGGCGGCGTTTGCGCCGCTTTTGAGCAGCCTGGCAAGCGCCGAATACTGCGCCAATGTTGAGATGGGCGACGGCGACGCGCAGGCCTGGTGCGAGGAGGTGCTGCTGGCCCTCGTGAACACCGCCGTGCTGTTCGACGTCCCGCTGGCCGATTGGTATACGGTGGGGGACCGGGTGTTCCAGCTGGCCTTCAGCATCGATCAGGGCCGCGCCCTTGCGCTCCAAAGCGCCGGGGCGGCGGAGGCCCCGGATGCGCCAGAGGAGCCGCCCGGCATGGAACTGGCCGGGCCGGGGGCGGCCGGGTTTCCGGCGCTGGAGGATTTTTTGACCGCCGCAGACGAAAATGGCCTTTACTCGGTGCAGCTCATCACCACCCCCAGCCAGGTGGTGGTGCTGCTGGACATCCCCTTCGGCGCCATCTTTGGCGTCTATTACGACATCCAGTTAGGGCAGTACAGCGGGGTGGGGATGCAGTATTTGTCCTGAGTCCCGCATTTTTTGACGGCCCGCCCCCAAAAGGTGTATAATATCCCCTGCGGCGATCCTTTTTTACAAAACGCCGCAGGCGGCGGGCCCGATCCGGCCCGCCGCTGATGGAGGAGGGGACACAAATGCTGCTCAAGGACGCTGAGGCCGGGCAGGAGTGCGTGGTGGAAGCCATCGACCTGCCCTTTCAGATGGAGCGCCGGCTCGAGGCGCTGGGCATGACCCGGCAGACCCGGGTTTCGGTGATCAACCGCAAGGGGCAGGGCATCCTGATCATCAAGCTGCGGGGCACCCGCTTTGCGCTGGGCTGCCAGATCACAAGCCGCATCACGGTGCGAAAGGCGGGTGAGGGGGCGTGAGCCAGAACCAGCATCCGGGCCGGGACCTCACGATCGGCTTTATCGGCAACCCCAACTGCGGCAAAACCACCCTGTTCAACGCCTACACCGGGGCCAACCTCAAGGTGGCCAACTGGCCCGGGGTCACGGTGGAAAAGGTCGAGGGGGCCATCCGGGACCACAACCTCAACATCCGGCTGGTGGACCTGCCCGGCACCTACAGCCTTACCTCCTACACCATGGAGGAGATCGTTTCGCGGCAGTTCATCCTCAGCGACGAGGTGGACGTGATCATCAACGTGGTGGACGCCTCCACCATGGAGCGCAGCCTCTACCTGACCCTCCAGCTGCTCGAGCTGGGCAAGCCGGTGGTGGTGGCGCTGAACATGATGGACATTGTGGAAAAGCGCGGCATGGAGATCGACCTGCACCGCCTGCCCGAGATGCTGGGGGTGCCGGTGATCCCGGTGTCGGCCCGCAAGCGCGCGGGGCTGGATTCGCTGCTGCACGCGGCGGCCCACCACAAGGGCCGCCCCGACCCCGACCGGCTGGTGCACGAGCACCATTACCAGAGCCACCACGCCCACGACCATCACCAGGAATACGCGATGGTCTATTCCGACGAGATCGAGGACCGGATCGACCAGATCCTCCCCGAGCTCGCGCGGCTCGCGCCGGACCTTGCGAACCCCCGCTGGTACGCCATCAAGCTGCTGGAGCAGGACAAGGAGGTCTGCCAAAGCTATCCGGTGCCGCTGCCGGACCTCGCCGGGGAGGACTACGAATCCCGCATCATCAACGAAAAATTTGCCTTTATCGACGAGATCATCGGCGAGGTGCTGCTGCACAAGCAGCGGCAGGACGCCTTTACCGAAAAGCTGGACAGCGTTCTGACCCACCGCATCTGGGGCATCCCGGTGTTTTTGGGCATCATGGCGCTGGTCTTCTTCCTCACCTTTGCGGTGGGGGACTGGATCAAGGGCTATTTTGAGCATGGCATCGACTGGCTTTCGGCCGCGGCCCAGAGCGGGCTTGGCGCGCTGGGGGTGGGGGAGGTGCTGCGCTCGCTGGTGATCGACGGGGTCATCGGCGGGGTGGGCACCATCATCACCTTTTTGCCCAACATCTTTATCCTGTTTTTGGCGCTGGCCTTTTTGGAGGACAGCGGCTACATGGCCCGGGTGGCCTATGTGATGGAGGGGCTCATGAGCCGGCTGGGGCTCTCGGGCAAGGCCTTTATCCCGATGCTGCTGGGCTTTGGCTGCACCGTGCCGGCCCTGATGGCCTCCCGCGCGCTCGAGAGCAAGCGGGACCGGTACAAGGTGATGCTGGTCACCCCCTTTATGAGCTGCAACGCCCGGCTTACCATCTACATCCTCTTTTCCGAGATGTTTTTTGGCCGCTGGGCCATGCTGGCGGCCTACTCGATGTACCTCATCGGCATTCTGGTGGCGGCGCTGGTGTCGGTGGCGCTGCACCTGCTGGACCGCAAGCGGGAGGTCAACTATCTTCTGATCGAGCTGCCCGAGTACAAGATGCCGGACGCCCGCACGGTGGGCATCTATGTGTGGGATAAGGTCAAGGACTACCTGGGCAAGGCCGGCACCACCATCTTTGTGGCCACCCTGCTCATCTGGGGGCTGCTCAACTTTGGGCCCGGCGGCTACGCGGCCGACCTCTCCACCGGGTTTGGCGCGATCATCGGCCGCTGGATGGTGCCCCTCTTTGCCCCCATCGGGCTGGGCTTCTGGCAGATCACGGTGGCCCTCATCGCCGGCATCTCGGCCAAGGAGGTGGTGGTGTCCAGCTGCGCGGTGCTGTTTGGCATCGTCAACGCAAACTCCCCCGCCGGCATGGCCGCCTTTTCCGAGGTGCTGGCCGGCATCGGCTTTGGGCCGCTCAACGCCTTCTGCCTCATGGTCTTCTGCCTGCTCTATGTGCCCTGCGCGGCCACCCTCGCCACCATCCACAGGGAATCCGGCAGCTGGCGGTGGACGGCCTTTGTCACCGTCTTCCAGATCGCGGTGGCCTGGCTGGTAACCTTTTTGGTTTACCGCATCGGGCTCTGCCTGCTGTAAGGCGGCACCGCTAAAGCGGCGTTTTGGCAAAGGGCCCGGCCGGCCGCGGCGGGGCGGCCGGTCATCCCCCCAAAAAACATGCAAAAGGAGCCTGCCATGCTTGCAAACGGGATCGTTCTGGCGCTGGTGCTGGGGTACGCGGCCTGGGCCGTTTGGCGGCTTTGGCGCCGGCGCACAAAGCCGGGCGGCTGCTGCGGCTCGGGCTGCGCCGGCTGCCGGGGCTGCGGCAGGGCCCGGCCTGGATTGCAATGCGCAAAAACGCCGCGGCGCTCCCCCAGCCCAAAATAAAACGCCGCCCGCAGGTTTTTTGCGCAGGCGGGGAAATGCCCAAACCGGGGAGAGATGTTCGCCGGCCGGGCGCGGGGGAGCAAAAATCCTTGCAGTGGACACTCCCGCAGGCGGAAATCCCTTGACAGACGGCGTTTTTTTTCGTTAGAATAAAACGCAGAGGGGGGGGTTCTATGTCGATTTTAATCGCGCTGTTCATCATGGCCATTCTGTATGCGCTGGTGGGGTTGCTGTTCTTTGTTTTCTTAGTCTACTATGTGCTCTTTCTTGGAGTGCTGGTGCTCATCCAGTACATTGTGTTTTCCATCGCAGGCAAGGCCACCGGGCAGAAGTTTGAGGTGGTGCTCAGCGCCCCGATGTTTATTTTTGAAACGGTCATCCTCATTGCGCTGCTGGCCGGGTATACTGTTCTGCCTGCCGACCCCATCCGGATTGACGCTGCCGAATGCAGCTACATTGTTGAGGGGCGATATACGCCGGACCAGCCCGCCGAGCCAAAATTTATTCATCCGCAGGCCGTTGAGCTGGCGGTGCGGGCACTGGACGGCATTTCGCTCAATCACACCCTGCCTACCACCATCCGGTATGGCTATCCCAACCTGAAAGGCGATGAAGGTGGGGTGCTTTATTACTTTTTTGACGCGGACGGCCAGCTGCTGCAAAAGCTTTCTTTTCACGACAATCTTGTGGGAGTGTCAAATACGCTGGACGGGAAGCTCCGCTGGTACAACACCAAGGAACCCATAGCACTCTACGAACTTTTTGGCGATGCCTACGATACCGAGCGGGAGCTTTCCGTCAAAGAGAAGTATGGCGATGCGGTGCAGGCGCTGGAGGAAAGCTTTGAGGTGCAAAACGGCAGCTATACCTTTACCATGCCGGATTTTGGCGGTGCCAGCGTAAACCTGACCCTTTACGGCAGCCAGGAGGTGTTTTATTCCACCGTGATCCGCAGCAGCGGCTACGAGATGAAACGGGATGTCAAAAACGACACCATCTATTATCTCACCGAACATACCGAGGCAGCCGACTGGCAGCCGGGCGAGATCTACAGCTTTACCCTGGACGATACCACCTACCGGGCGGTGGTCTGCAAGGTGGAGGTTAACGCTTATGAGTTCCAGCTGGAGCTGCCGCTGGAGGAAGCCTACCGCTCCAACCGGGACGAGCCAAAAGTAAACTACATTGATTGAGCTGCAGAAAGGTTCCGCAGGAAAATCTATAGAGACAAAAGGGCCGCCGGGAGCAGTCTATGCTCCCGGCGGCCCTTCGCTGCCCTATATTGTTATCCCGCGGCCGGGCAAAGAATTTTGCCCGACGGGATGGGGGTCCAGGGGCAAGGTGAATTGCCGCAAAGCGGCAAGAGAAGGTGCCCTGGGGCAGGCGTTGCCTCCCTGGCGGGGGTGCGGGGGCGGCGCCCCCGGTACGCGGCCTTACCGTACTGCCAATTGGCCGCCCTCGGCGTCCACCGTGAGGGTGCCGCCGGCATGGCGGCCGCCCCGCAGGATCTCGCGGGCGATCAGGGTCTCGACCCGCGCCTGCAAAAAGCGCTTGAGCGGCCGCGCGCCGTACACCGGGTCGTAGCCCTCCTCGGTGATCAGGGCCTTGGCCGCGTCGGTCACCGCAAGGTTCAGCTGCTGGGCCGCAAGGCGGCGGCGCAGGTCGGTTAGCTGCAGCTCCACGATGCCGCCGATCTCGTCCTTTGTGAGCGGCTTGTAGTAAACGATCTCGTCCAGCCGGTTGAGGAACTCCGGCCGGAACTGCCGGCGCAAAAGCCCGTCCACCTCGGCGCGGGCGGCGTCTGAGATGCGGCCGTCCTCGATGCCGTCCAGGATCTGGGCGCTGCCCAGGTTGCTGGTCAGGATCAGGATGGTGTTTTTAAAGTCTACCGTGCGGCCCTGGCTGTCGGTGATGCGGCCGTCGTCCAGCACCTGCAACAGGATGTTAAAGACGTCCGGATGGGCCTTTTCCACCTCGTCAAACAGCACCACGCTGTAAGGGCGGCGACGCACCGCCTCGGTCAGCTGGCCGCCCTCCTCGTAGCCCACATAGCCCGGAGGCGCCCCGATCAGCCGGCTGACGCTGAACTTCTCCATATACTCGGTCATGTCGATCCGCACAAGGTTCTTCTCGTCGTCAAACAGGCACTCGGCCAGCGCCTTGGCAAGTTCAGTTTTGCCCACGCCGGTGGGGCCCAGGAACAAAAAGCTGCCGATGGGGCGGTTTGGGTCCGCAATACCGGCCCGGCTGCGCAGGATGGCCTCGGCCACCTTTTCCACCGCCTCGTCCTGCCCGATCACCCGCTTGTGCAGGGTACCCTCCAGCCCCAGCAGCTTTTCGCGCTCGCCCTCCACTAACTTTTCCACCGGGATGCCGGACCAGCGGGAGACGATCCGGGCGATCTCGTCCTCGGTCACCTTGTCCCGCAAGAGGTTGTCGGCGCTGTTCTGGGCCGCCTCGGCCGCGGCTTCGGCCTCGGCCAGCTGCTTTTGCAGCTCGGGCAGCCGGCCGTACTTCAGCTCGGCCGCCTTATTGAGGTCATACTCCCGCTCGGCCTTCTCAATGGCCGCGTTCACGCTTTCCATCTGCTCGCGCAGCCCGCGCAGTTTGCCAATGCCGTCCTTCTCGTTCTCCCAGCGGGCCTTCATGGCGTTAAACTCGTCCCGCATGCCGGCCAGCTCCTTCTGCACCGTTTCCAGCCGCTCCCGGCTCAAAGCGTCGGTCTCCTTGGCCAGCGCTGCCTGGGCGATCTCGTGCTGCATGATCTTGCGGCGCAGATCGTCCAGCTCGGCCGGCATGCTGTCCAGCTCGGTCTTGACCATCGCGCAGGCCTCGTCCACAAGGTCGATGGCCTTGTCCGGCAAAAAGCGGTCGCTGATATACCGGTCCGAGAGGGTGGCCGCCGCGATCAGCGCCCCATCCTGGATCTTGACCCCGTGGAACACCTCGTACCGCTCCTTGAGCCCCCGCAGGATGCCGATCGTGTCCTCCACACTCGGCTCGGCCACCATCACCGGCTGGAACCGCCGCTCCAGCGCCGGGTCCTTCTCGATATACTTGCGGTACTCGTCTAAGGTGGTGGCCCCGATGCAGTGCAGCTCGCCCCGGGCCAGCATCGGCTTTAACAGGTTGCCCGCGTCCATCGCGCCGTCGGTCTTGCCCGCGCCCACGATGGTGTGCAGCTCGTCGATGAACAGGATGATCTGCCCCTCGCTCTTTTTCACCTCGCTGAGCACGCTCTTCAGCCGCTCCTCAAACTCGCCCCGGTACTTGGCCCCGGCCACCAGCGCGCCCATGTCCAGGCTGAACACCTTGCGGTCCTTGAGGTTTTCCGGCACGTCCCCCCGCACGATCCGCTGGGCCAGCCCCTCGGCAATGGCGGTTTTGCCCACCCCCGGCTCGCCGATCAGGCAGGGGTTGTTTTTGCGCTTGCGGCTCAAAATGCGGATCACGTTGCGGATCTCGGCGTCCCGGCCGATCACCGGGTCCAGCTTTTGCTTGCGGGCAAGGCTCACCAGCTCCTGGCCGTACTTTTCCAGCACGTCGTAGGTGTCCTCCGGGTGGTCGCTGGTCACCCGCTGGCTGCCCCGCACCTCGGCCAGCGCCTTCAAAAAGGCCGCCTTGTCAATGCCAAACTGCTTTGCCAGCGCCGCCGGCGCGCCGCCGTTTTCCAAAAGGGCCAAAAACAGGTGCTCCACGCTCACATATTCGTCCTTCATCGCACGGGCCTGCCCCTCAGCGGCGCGCAGCACCGCGTCGGTAGCCTGGGAGATATACACCTTGTCCGGCTCCCGGCCCGGCCCGCTCACCCGGGGCAGGGCGGCGATCTTTTCCTCGGCCGCGCGGCCAAAGGCGGCGGGGTCGGCCCCCATCCGCTGCAAAAGCTGCCCGATCAGCCCGTTTTCCTGGCTGCAGAGCGCGGCCAGCAGATGCTCGGGCGCGACCTGCTGGTTTTGATATTCGATGGCAAGGCTCTGTGCCGCCTGCAGGGCCTCCATCGTCTTTTGGGTAAATTGATTGGCGTTCATAACCAAGCCCTCCTTTTTTAGCAAATGCGTCTATTAAGTGCTTGTGCCGCTTCTCCCGAAACCCTCCCACCCGCTGTATCCCGCCAAAAAGATTGTGATACAGGCGTTTTTTGCTGGAACGGCGAGAGGGAAGCGGGAGCTTTAGCACTCTACCGCTTAGACTGCTAATATTGTATCCCTCTTTCCGGCCGCTGTCAAGCCCCCGGCCGAAAAAATTTGCGGGCAAGGGGCCGATGTGATACAATAAACCTGTGTATATCCTTTTATCAATAGTATCCATGGGGGAGGGGCTTTTCATGCGGCGGCTTAGCATTCGATTTTGGCTGCGGGCGCTGGCGCTGGCAATGGGCATGCTGCTGGCGGCGGCGCTGGTGCTGGGCCTTGCGGGCTGCGGCGGGGCGCAGAACGAGGCGTCCAGCGTCCGGCTGGCCCGGCACGAGGGTGAACTGGCAATACAGGACGGCCAGCAAAAGGAGCTTTCCCCGGCGGCGGACATGGCCCTTTACAGCGGCTACCGGCTTGCCACCGGCCCGGCCGGCTATGGCTGGCTGACGCTGGATGAGAGCCGGCTGGCCAAGCTGGACGAATCCAGCAAGCTGGCGCTGCAAAAGGAGGGCAAGGCCCTCACCCTGGAGCTTGAGAGCGGCAGCCTGTTTTTCAACATCGAAAAGCCCCTTGCGCAGGACGAATCCCTCACCATCCGCTCTTCGGAGATGACGGTGGGCGTCCGGGGCACCTGCGGCTGGGCCGAGGCCGACGGCGCGGCCCTTTCCCTCTATCTTTTGACCGGCAGGGTCGAGCTGAGCGTGCCGGCCAAGGAGGGCGGCGCCCTCACCAAAACCCTCGAGGCCGGGCAGTACGCGGTGCTGCGCGAGGATGAGGGCCAGATCGACATCATGGGCTTTTTGCAGGAGGAGGTCCCGGCCTTTGTGCGCGAGGAGCTGAAAGGCCCCCTGCTGGAGGAGGCGTTCAGCCAGCTGGACGACGGCGGCGACGGCTCCGGCTTTGGCGAGGCGGGCCAGCCGGGGCAGGAGCCGGGCAGCGGGCAGGATCCCGCCTGGGCCGACGAGCTGCTGGCCGGGATGCCAAAAAGCGATGGCAGTACGCCAGGCGTGGTGGGCAGCCAGTGGATCGATTTTACCGGCGAGGGCGAACCGGTGCTGCTGGTGATCCGCCGGGAGGAGAGCAGCGCCCCGGAGTCCATCCTGTGCTGCCTTGACCTCTATGCGGAGGGCGGCCTCCAGTGTGGTTCGCTGGCCTGCAACATTGAGCCAGGCTGGCCGGTGGAGCTGGCCCAGAAGGACGGCATGGGCTATCTCGCAGCCAGTACCAGCTTTGGCAGCAACGGCCAGCGCAGCTACAACATCTACGGCTTTATACGGGAGAGTATGGGCGGATGGAACTGGCAGCCGGTCGAGTGGTTCGTGGTCGATGATACGGGCGGCTACAACGCGGTGGCGGCCCACAACCCGGACGGCTCGGTCACCTATGGCAACGATACCATGATCGAGTGCAGCAATGCCGAGGCCCGCGCGGTGCTGGACAGCTACCAGACCCTTGGCCCGATTGCCTCCAACGAGGGCGGGCAGCTGGTCTGCGCCGAGGGGTAAGGCGGCGCTTTTTAAAGGGCAAAGTCCCCGGATGAGGGGGCAGAAGAGGGGGATTTGTTATGCGGCGGTGTTTTGCAGGGGCGCTTTCGGCCCTGCTGGCGGCGGTGCTGGTGCTGAACCTTGCGGGCTGCGGCGGGGCGCAGAACGAGGCGTCCAGCGTGCGGCTGGCCCGGCACGAGGGCGAACTGGCGGTGCGGGACGGCCAGCAAAAGGAGCTGGCCCCGGCGGCGGACATGGCCCTTTACAGCGGCTACCGGCTTGCCACCGGCCCGGCCGGGTATGGCTGGCTGGCGCTGGATGAGAGCCGGCTGGCCAAGCTGGACGAGGAGAGCGAACTGGCAATCGAAAAGGAGGGCAAGGCCCTTACCCTCGAGCTCGAGGCCGGCGCGCTCTTTTTCAACATCGAAAAACCCCTTGCGCAGGACGAATCCCTCACCATCCGCTCCTCCGAGATGACGGTGGGCATCCGGGGCACCTGCGGCTGGGTCGGGGCCGGCCTGAATGTACTGTACCTTTACCTCTTAAAAGGGGAGGTGGAGGTGAGCCTGCCGGCGGCGGACGGCTCGGTTTTGCGCGAGACGGTCACGGCCGGGCAGTACGCGGTGCTGCGCGAGGACGATGGCAGCATCGAGATCTCCGGCTTTTACGAGGACGAGATCCCGGCCTTTGTGCTGGAGGAGGTCGAGGGCCCGCTGCTGGACGAGATGCGCGGAAGCCTGATCCCGGAAGAGCCAGACGGCAGCGGCGGGCAGGGCGGGGGCCCGGCCCCCGCCGAAAACCCCGCCTGGGCGGATGAGCTGCTGGCCGGGCTGGCAGAGGACGGCGTGCGGGTGGCCGGCAGCTGTTGGGCGGATTTTGCGGGAGACGGCACCCCGATGCTGCTGGTGAGCCTCCAGAGGGAGGGGGTCGCCGGGGACGCCATCAGCTGTACCTTTGAGGTTTACGCCTCCGGCGGCGCTTTTGGGAGTTATGACGGCGAGCCGCGGATCGTTGGCTCGGACAGCTTCGGCGTCGAGCCGGGCTGGCCGGTGCAGCTGGCCCAGCGGGACGGCCAGTGCTACCTGCTCAGCAGCATCACGGGCGGCAGCCAGGGGGAACGCAATTACAGCATTTCCGGCCTTGTGTGGGACGAGGCGCTGCACCAGCAGGTCTGGCGGGCAGTGGACTGGATCATCGTGAGCGATCAGGGCGGCTACAACGCGGTGATGGCCCATAACCCGGACGGCTCGGTTGCCTTTGGAGAGAACACCCTGACCGAATGCAGCAATGCCGAGGCCCACGCGGCGCTCGACCGCTATGCCATCTTAGGCACGGTCGCGTCCAACGAGGGCGGGCAGCTGGTCTGCCCGGCCGGGTAAAGGGCAGGGGGTCATGCCGGGCGCTGCTCCGCCGCCCCGGCGCTGCCCTTGCCGCCCCGGGCGCTGCACTGCCGCCTCGGGCGCGTTTTTTAAACGGTATGTTTTAAGCTAAAAATCCACAACCGAAAGGATGGAGAAAACTATGGACCGGGACACCCTTTGCATCCAGGGCGGCTACACCCCCAAAAACGGCGAGCCGCGCCAGCTGCCCATCATCCAAAGCACCACCTTCCAGTACGCAACCGGCGAGGAGATGGCCAAGCTGTTTGACCTTGAGGCCAGCGGCTATTTTTACACCCGGCTGCAAAACCCCACCAACGACGCGGTGGCCGCCAAGATCTGCGCCCTCGAGGGGGGCAGCGCGGCCATGCTTACCGCCAGCGGGCAGGCGGCTACCTTTTATTCGGTCTTCAACCTGGCCTCCTGCGGCGACCACATCGTTTCCAGCGCCAGCATCTACGGCGGCAGCTACAACCTGTTTGCGGTCACCATGAAGCGGATGGGCATCGAGTTTACCTTTGTGGATCCGGACTGCACCCCCGAAGAGCTTGACGCGGCCTTCCGCCCCAACACCAAGGCGGTGTTTGGCGAAACGATCGCCAACCCGGCCCTCACGGTGCTGGACATCGAAAAGTTCGCCGCGGCGGCCCACGCGCACGGGGTGCCGCTGATCGTGGACAACACCTTTGCCACCCCCATCAACTGCCGGCCCTTCGAGTGGGGGGCGGACATCGTCACCCATTCCACCACCAAGTATATGGACGGTCACGGCGCGGGGGTCGGCGGGGCGATCGTGGATTCGGGCAGATTCGACTGGACGAAGTACCCCCAAAAGTTCCCGGGCCTGTGCACCCCGGACGAGAGCTACCACGGGGTCACCTACACCGAGCGGTTCGGCCTTGCGGGGGCCTACATCACCAAGGCCACCGCCCAGCTTATGCGGGACCTTGGCTCGATCCAAAGCCCGCAAAACGCCTTTTTGCTCAACCTGGGGCTGGAAAGCCTGCATGTGCGCATGAAGCGCCATTGCGAAAACGGCCAGGCGGTGGCCGAGTTTTTGCAAAGCCATCCCAAGGTAAGCTGGGTCAACTACTGCGGGCTGCCGGGCAACAAGTACCATGCCCTGGCCCAAAAGTACCTGCCCGGCGGCAGCTGCGGGGTGGTCAGCTTCGGGGTGGCGGGCGGCCGCGAGGGCGCGGCCCGGTTCATGAAGGAGCTGCGCCTTGGCGCCATCGAGACCCATGTGGCCGACGCCCGCACCTGCTGCTTGCACCCGGCCTCCACCACCCACCGCCAGATGAACGACGCCGAGCTGGCCGCCGCCGGGGTCAGCCCCGACCTTGTGCGGATGTCCTGCGGGCTGGAATCCGCCGCCGACCTCATTGCCGACATCGCCCAGGCGCTGGACAAGGTGTAACGCGAAGGGCCGATCTGGGGGCCCCAGGCCCCCAGACCCCCATTTTGCCGCACGAAATATCGTGCGGCGGAAAAAGGAAGATGGGCAGAGCAGGCGGGCCGCCGCACCCGCCCTGTCTCTGATATACTAAAGGAGTTCTCTGATGAAATGCAGAGCATTTCGGTTGGGGATTGCGCTCCTTTTATGCGCTGTGTTGGCTTTCCTAATTTGGGCCTTTTTTCTGCGCAGACCCAAAACATATGCAGAACGTTATCCGAATCAGATTGGAGTCTCAAAAGAGGTTTGCGAGCAGTTGCTAAGTGACTATGAAGATTCTTTTGACACGCTGGTTTCATCTCTCACTTCGCACATTGCAGAAACTGAGTTGGACTATTATCATATTCGTGTGGATGAAAGAGGGCATATTGATATGCCTAAAGAATTGCGCAGGGATGATGAACTTGTTACAGCAATCAAAACCATTCATTCCGATGATCTTTTCAGAACAAACCCATTGACGATCCATGCACAAAGGACGAAAGATGGCGTTTTAAGCCTGAGCATAATGTTGGTATGTATAGAGGATGACAGCCGTGGGTCGATGGTGTATTGGGAAGATGGAATAGGAACCAGTGAAGGCAAAATCAATGACCATTGGTCCTGGAACGTTTTTCTTATGATTTAGGACACAGGCCCGGTCCTGAACCACTAAAAAAGCAATGGAACGCGGGGCCCATTCTTTCGCCGCAGACAAAATAACGCACACGCCTGAGCCTACACATCCAATCGATTTAAGGAGCAACACATCCCATGCCGCTGATCATCCCCAAAGAGCTGCCGGCCTACGCGGCCCTTGGCAGCGAAAACGTCTTTGTGATGCACAAGGAGCGGGCCCAAAGCCAGGAGATCCGCCCGCTGCGCATCCTCGTGCTCAACCTTATGCCCACCAAGATCGCCACCGAGACCCAGCTGGCCCGCATGCTGGCCAACAGCCCGCTGCAGGTGGAGCTTACCCTTTTGCACACCGCCACCCACGAGGCCGGGCATGTGCCGGGCGAACACCTGGCCGCCTTTTATAAAACCTTTGACGAGGTAAAAAACCAGCGGTTCGACGGCATGATCATCACCGGCGCGCCGGTGGAGAATATGGCCTTTGAGCAGGTGGATTACTGGCCCGAGCTGGGCCGCATCCTGGAGTTTACCAAAACCAACGTCTATTCCACCCTGCATGTCTGCTGGGGGGCGCAGGCCGCCCTTTACTACCACTATGGCATCCCCAAGCACAGCCTGCCCCAAAAGCTGTTCGGGGTGTTTGCGCACGAGGTGATCCGGCCCTCAAACCCCCTGGTGCGCGGCTTTGACGAGGTGTTTTACGCCCCCCATTCCCGCCACACCGAAAGCGACGCCGCCGCCATCGCGGCCTGCGGCGCGCTGCGGCTGCTGGCCGCTTCGCCCGAGGCCGGGCCGTATCTCTTGAGCACCGAAAACGGCCGCCAGATCTTTATCACCGGCCACCCGGAATACGACCGCTTCACCCTCGACGCCGAGTACCGGCGCGACCTCGCCCGCGGCCTGCCCATCGCCATGCCCAAAAACTATTACCCGGCGGATGACCCCGCCCGCCCGCCGCTCTTTTCCTGGCGCAGCCACGCCTACCTGCTCTACACCAACTGGCTCAACTACTACGTCTACCAGTCCACCCCTTACGACCTGGACGAGCTGGCGGAGCTGTAAAAAAACGCAAAAAATACCCCCGGGGAAGCTCTTTCTCCGGGGGTAGGGTTTATAAAACACAGGGCTGGCCGCGGCCCTCAAGGGGCGGGGAAAAGGCGGGCGGCCCCAAGGGGCGGGGAAAAGGCGGCCGCCGTTCCAAAGGGCAGGGGCAAAGGCGGGCTTCAAAGGGCAGGGCAAAGGGCGGTCAGCCGCCGTCCTTCTGCCAGCCTTCGGGGTCGGGGTCCCAGGTGTGCTGGGAAACGATATACCGGGGCCGGGCCTTGGTTTCCAGGTAGGTCTTGCCCACGTATTCCCCGATCACCCCAAGGCAGAGCAGCTGGATGCCCCCCATAAAGCAGACGATGCACACCGTGCTGGCCCAGCCCTGCACCGTGCCGCCGGTGATGGACCCCACCACCGCCCACAGCACCCCGATAAAGCTCAGCAGCGACACCAGCAGCCCCAGCCCGGTGATCATCCGGATCGGCTTTACCGAAAGGCTGGTGATCCCGTCCATGGCCAGGGCCAGCATCTTTTTTAAGGGGTAGTGGCTCTCGCCGGCCATCCGCTCGGCCCGGTCGTAGTATACGCTGGTGCTCTTAAAGCCCACCAGCGGCACCATGCCCCGCAAAAAGATGTTCACCTCCCGGTAGCCGGCAAGCTCTGCCAGCACCCGGCTGCTCAAAAGCCGGTAGTCCGCGTGGTTAAACACCACCTGCGCCCCCATCCAGTTCAGCAGCCGGTAAAAGCTCTCGGCGGTAAAGCGCTTAAAAAAGGTGTCGGTGTCCCGCTTTTTGCGCACCCCGTACACCACCTCGCAGCCGTCCAGATACGCGTCGATCATCCCGTCCATCGCGTCGATGTCGTCCTGGCCGTCGCAGTCGATGCTGATGGTCACGTCGCAGCGCTCCCGGGCGGTCATCAGCCCGGCCAGCAGCGCGTTCTGGTGCCCCCGGTTGCGCGAAAGGCAGATGCCCTCATAGTGCTCGTCTTCAGCCGCAAGCCGCTGGATGATGGCCCAGGTGTCGTCCTTCGAGCCGTCGTTTACAAACAGCACCCGGCTGGCCGGGCTGATCTTGCCCGCCGCGGCCAGCCCCTCCAGCTTTTTTAAAAACAGCCCGCTGGTAAGGGGCAGCACCTCCTGCTCGTTGTAGCAGGGGATCACGATGTATAATACAGGCAGCATGGTCGGGCCTCTCTTTCGCAAGCTTGCAGGATCGCTTTTATTATAGTAAAATAAGCGGGGCGTTGCAAGGGCCGCGTGGGCAAGGAGGCCCGCGAGCGTCCAGACCGAGGAGGGAAGAGCCCGCCGCCCCGCAGGAGGAACCAATGCAATGAAACGATGGATCAGCCTTTTATGTGTGTGCGCCCTGGCCCTGCCGCTGGCCAGCTGCGGCGCACAAAGTGCCCCTTCAGAGCTGCCGGCGACCCCGCCGGCGGCCAGCGCGCCGGCCCAGAGCGATCCCGCCGCCAGCGCGCCGGACGCCGAGCCCCTCAGCC
>CAJTVI010000018.1 GCA_910579545.1 uncultured Oscillospiraceae bacterium
AATACACCACCCGCACGTTTTTAAGCCCGCGTTTGCGGCACTCCCGCCGCATCACCCGGGCCAGGGGGCAGCCCTCGGTCTGTTCCAAAACGCCCAGCCGCAGCAGCTCGGGATGCAGCTTGCCGGCCGTGCCCATGCAGCTGATGGCCGGGATGCCGGCCTCGGCCGCCCGCTGCAAAATTTCCAGCTTGGCGCTCACGGTGTCCACCGCGTCCACAATGTAATCGTACAGCGGGCCCGCCGGCCCGGCAAAGGGCAGCTGCGCCGCCGTGCCGGGGGTGTAAAACAGCCGCACCGGCACCACCCGGCAGGCCGGGCTGATGTCCGCAATGCGGGCGGCGGCCGCCTCGGTTTTGGGCAGGCCCACCGTGCTGCGCAGCGCGATCAGCTGCCGGTTCAGGTTGCTCTCGCTCACCCGGTCGTCGTCCACTAAGGTCAGCGCGCCCACCCCCGCCCGGGCCAGCGCCTCGGCCGTGTAGCTGCCCACGCCCCCCAGCCCAAACAGCAGCACATGGGCCCTTTGCAGCCGCGCGACCCCCTCATCCCCCAGCAGCAGCCGGGTGCGTTCCTCCATCGGCATCCGTCGTTCCTCCGTGCTTTTTATCCCTGCCCCGCGCCGCTGCCCCCCGCCGGCCGCAGGTCCAGCAGCAGCAGCGCCGCCGCCAGCGCTGCCAGCAGCCCAAGGGTCAAAAGGTCCCAGCCGTCCAGCATCGGGGTGTTCAGCAGCCGGGCCAGGGCCAGGTTCACCGCAAGGTTGGCCGCCGCGCAGAGCCCGGCGCAGGCGGCCCCCGCCCGCAGCGGCCGCGTCCGCCAGTGCCGCGCTGCCCCGTAGCAGCCCCACAAAAGCGCAAGCCCCAGCCCGGCCGCGGCAAGGCCCACCGGCAGGATCGAGGCCTCGGCCGCGATCAGCCGGTCCAGCGCGTACAAAAAGGGGCCGATCAGCACACTCAGCCAGAGCAGCGCGGGAAAGATGCCCTTTGCCCCCCGCAAAATCGGCCAGACGGTCACCGCCCCCGCCAGCAGGCAGCTCAGCGCCGGGTAGAGCGCCCAGCCCCGCCCGCCGGTCGAGAGGTCGCAGATGCCGCACACCAGCACCCCCACCGCCAACAGCAGCACCCAGACCGCCGCGCAGCGCCTGCGCAGGGTTTGCGGGTCCCGGGCGGCGGGGGCTTTTTTTGCGTCCGGCGCGGGGGCGTTCTGCTCCGGCTCGCCGGCCAGCAGTCGGTCCGCCGTGGTGCCAAGCGCCCCGGCCAGCGCCCCCAGCAGGGCAATGTCGGGGCAGCTCAGATCCCGCTCCCATTTGGAAACGGCCTTGTCGGTCACATGCAGCTGCTGGGCCAGCGCCTTTTGGGTCAGGCCCCGCTCCCTGCGCAGCGCGCGGATCAGCCGGCCCATCTGTATGCTCTCCATCCGCGCAGCCCTCCTTTTTTGGCGGCATTTCGGAACCGGCGTTTGCATCCCCCGGGCGGGGACGGCGTTTGCCTGCGGTTCCCACTCCACCGATTGTAGCACGCCGCCGCCCCTTTTTTCAACCGACCGCTGGTTTACCCCGCAAAAAACGCCGCCGCTGCCCCGCCGCCCGGCGGTGGGGGGCCCGCCCTGCGGGTGTCAAGGCCGCGCCGCACCGCATAAGGTAGAAAAGCCCCGGTTCGATTTTACCAACACAGGGCGGCCTGCCGCCCGGAAAAGGAGTTATTGGATATGAGCAGCGGCATTTTGCGGGTGCAGACCTTTGCGGCCCGCCAGTCCGCCCCGGTGCCGGGGGTCGCGGTCACCGTGACCCCCGCCGCCGACGGCGAACCCTACCAGTTTACCACCGACAGCGAGGGCAACGCCCCCGACCTGGCCCTCTCGGCCCCCAGCGAGGCTTATTCCCTCGATCAAAACAACACCACCGTGCAGCCCTATTCCACCTGGAACATCACCGCCCGCAAAACCGGCTACCGCCCGGTGGAGCTGCGCGGGGTGCAGGTGTTTGCCTGCCAGGTTACCCTGGCCCCCCTGGAGCTGATCCCGGCCCAGGACGGCGCCGAGGGCCGGGCCGCGCCCGAGGTGGTCGAGATCCCGCCCCACAGCCTGTTTGCCAACCAGGACGCCCGCAGCGGCCCCGAGCCGGTGGAGGGCTGCCCGGCCCGGGTGCTGGATCATCCCATCATCCCCACCAACATCACGGTGCACCTTGGCCGCCCGGCGGCCAGCGCCCGCAACGTCACCGTATCCTTCCGCAAGTATATCGCCAACGTGGCCTCCAGCGAGGTGTACCCCACCTGGCCCGAGCAGGCCCTGCGGGCCAACATCCACGCCCAGATCAGCCTGGCCCTCAACCGGATCTATACCGAGTGGTACCCCAGCAAGGGCTACAGCTTCAACATCACCAATTCCACCAGCTACGACCAGTACTACGTGCACGGCCGCACCATCTTTGAGGTGATGGAGCGCATCACCGACGACATCTTCAACACCTATGTGCGCCGCTCCGGCACCATCGAGCCCTACTACACCGAGTACTGCGACGGCAAAACCGTGAGCTGCCCGGGCATGAAGCAGTGGGGCACAGTGGACCGGGCCAATGCCGGCATGAACGCTTTGCAGATCCTGCGCTACTACTACGGCAGCAACATCGAGATCGTGCGCACCAGCCGGATCCAGAGCATCCCCAAAAGCTACCCCGGCAGCCCCCTGCGGGAAGGGGACCGGGGCGCCGACGTCTCCACTTTGCAGCGGCAGCTCAACCGCATCACCCAGGACTATCCCTTCTTTGGCCGGCTGGCGGTGGACGGCATCTTTGGCCCGGCCATGACCAGCACGGTCAAAAAGTTCCAGCGGCAGTTCAGCCTCACGGCGGACGGGGTGGTGGGCCGTGCCACCTGGTACAAGATCAGCTACATCTATGTCAGCGTCAAGGACCTTGCCGAGCTTACCAGCGAGGGCGAAACGGTCGGCGGGGCGCTCTCGGGGGGCAGCTATCCCGGCAGCCCGCTGCGCCAGGGCAGTACCGGCAGCCATGTGGAGCAGGTGCAGTTCTGGCTGGGCACCCTTGCCATGTTCGATTCCTCGATCCCCAGCATTGCGGTGGACGGCCGGTTTGGGCCTGCCACCACCGCAGCGGTGCGGGCCTTCCAGCGCAGCGAGGGCCTCACGGCGGACGGGGTGGTGGGCCGCGCCACCTGGGACGCCCTTTACAGCGCCTACCAGTCGGCCGAGAGCGACATCGGCGGCGGCGCGGCAAACGGCTACCCCGGCACAGCCCTGCGCCGGGGCGACACGGGGGCCAGCGTCAAGCAGGTGCAGTTCTACCTGCGGTTTGCCGCCTCCAACTACTCCGCCCTCTCCAGCGTGGCGGTGGACGGGGTGTTTGGCAGCGCTACCGAGGCGGCGGTGCGCCGGTTCCAAAGCTACTTTGGCCTGACGGCCGACGGGGTGGTGGGCCGCGCCACCTGGAACAAGATGAACGAGGTCTACACCGACATTGCCAACGACCTGCTGGCCGAAAACCAGCGGCCCGGCACCTTCCCGGGCACCCTGCGGGAGGGCTCGAGCGGCCGCGCCGTGCGGGAGCTGCAATACTACCTGTATGTGCTCTCCTTCTACTTCCCGTCCATCCCCCGCATCGCCATCGACGGGCAGTACGGCGCCGCCACCACCGCGGCGGTGCGGGCCTACCAGCGCCAGTTCGGCCTTACGGCCGACGGGGTGGTGGGCCCGGCCACCTGGTCCAGCATCTACGGCCAGTTCAGCACTGCCCGGGCCAGCGGCCCGGTGGTGATCACCGACCAGCGGCCCTACCCCGGCCGGCCCCTGCGCGAGGGCAGTACCGGCGAGGATGTGCTCTACCTGAGCTTTTTGCTGGATTACATCGCCTATTTTTACGAGGGGGTCCAGAGCTACGGCCTTACCAGCGAGTTTGATGACGGGCTGACCCAAACGGTGCTCAGCTTCCAGCGGGCCTTTGGCCTTGCGCAGGATGGGGTGGTGGGCCCGGCCACCTGGAACGAGGCGCTGCGCATCTACCTGAGCCTTGCGGCCGGCCAGTGCCCGGGCGGCTGCGAAATGACCCAGCAGCACACCGATTGGCCCGGCTACGGCCTGGCCGAGGGCAGCACCGGGCCGGCGGTGCTGCAGATGCAGCAGTGGATGAACGACATTGCCCGGCTCTACTGCCCGGTGCTCTTTTTGGCCGAGGACGGCATCTTTGGCCCGGATACCAAGGCGGCGGTGCTGGCCTTCCAAAAGGGCTTTGGCCTGGAGGAGACCGGCGTGGTGGACGAGACGACCTGGAACACCATCCGGGACTATGCCGAGGGCGGCGGCTGCGCCGAAGACGGCCCGGACGAGGCCCCTGCCCCGGACCAAAGCGCCGGTGAATAAGGGCCGCCGAAAAAGGCCAGCCGATAAAATCTCTTGACAAACAGGAGGAAACAGCGATGGCACGCATTTTTGTATACGATGCTTATACCTATCCACATCAGTTTATACAAACATATCACAAAAAAGTAGGCGGGTCAAGGATGACCCCGCGATAAACCCGTACATTTTTGATAATCCCCCGCCAAAAGGCACGCTGCTCCTCCCGGGTCAGGGTGGCGTAGATGGCCAAAGCATCGCTGTGCAGCAGGCGGCGCAGGTTCTCGATGTCCGGGCCGGCTTCCGCCTCCGGCTCGGGGATGATCCTGCTTTCAAAGGCATCCATCCGCTGGCGGTATTCGGTGATGTCGATCAGGCCGTCGATGAACAGCTCCTTGACCCGCTCCTGCTTGGCGCGGATCGCGGCTGCGTTGCCCTGCGGCGTGGCGCCCTCCCGGCGCAGGCCCGCCTCATACTCCGCGATGTAGCCGGCCAGATGATCCTCCAGCCAGCCCAGCAGGTGCTGGACGATCTTGCGCTCGGACAGGGTCTTATTGTTTGGGCAGCGCCGGTTGAGGTTGGCGGCGGGGCAGCGGTAGCTGTAATAGATCCCCGCGCCGTAGCTTGTGCGGGTGGTTTGGGAGACCAGCCGACGGCCGCAGTCCTCGCAGACCAGCAGCCCGCTGAACAGGTATACCAGCCCCTCCGGCGTGGTGCTGGTGCGCAGGTTCTTGCTTACCAGGTACTGCATCCGATCCCACTGCGGGCCGGTGAGGTAGGGTGGGCAGAAGTCCGGGATGCCCCGGTACTCCCCCTTGTACAGCGGCCGCTTGGTCATGCGGTGGGTGTGGGTGTATTCGTACCGGGTGCCGAACCGCTCGTTCATTGCGATCGTTGCCGCGCGCACGCTGCCGTTCAGCAGCAGGTGCTCAAAAAAGAACTCCCAATGGGGCTGCGTCTCGGGGTCCTTTTCCAGATGCTTGTCAACGATGCGGTAGCCGCTGGGCGGCGAGCCGAACGGCCACCGGCCACGCTGGATCAGGCTGTCCTGGATATCCCGGATGCGGTCGCCGTCGGTGTCGCACTCCTGCTCAGCGATCGACAGCCGCAGGTTGATCATCAGCCGGCCGTTGGTCGTCTTGGTGTTGTACTGCTCCTTGACGGCACACCAGTCCACATGGTGGGGCAGCAGGTGTTCGTTCATCATGCGATGGTAGTCATAGACGTTGCGGAACCAGCGGTCCAGCCGCAGCACAATGATGACGTCGATGCGCTCAGCGTCCACCTCCTCCATCAGCCGGAGGAAGCCCTCCCGGCGGTCCAGCCGCTTGCGGGCGGTGATGCCCTTGTCCACATAGACGCCGGCCAGCTGGATGCCCTCGGCCTCGGCGTAGCGGCGGATTTCGGCCTCCTGGGTCTCGAGCGAAAGCCCGCGGGTGGCCTGGTCGGCGGTGGACACCCGGATATACCCTGCGCCGCGCAGGGTGCGTGTTTCGGCCATGGTGCAGCCTCCTTTCCCGCATGCCGGCCACCCCCGCCGCATACAGTAAGGGCAGGGGGTGGGGCATGGTGTCAGATCATGGGCAGGGCGGGCCGACGGCGGACGGCGGCTTCGACCCTTGGAAAGTATATGAGACGCTGGCCGCGATTTTGAGCCAGCGCGCGGGGGTGGAGGTGCGGCTTACCGGCCTGACAAAGGACGGCCAGCCGCTGGAGAGGGGGGAGTCTTCGGCCTGCGGCCCCTTGCATATTTCAACCCACGCTCCCCGTGAGGGGAACGACCCTTAATGCGCCTTGCGCGGACGCTCAGAACTGCATCTGCATGGGGTAGGCGAAGGCCTCATAGCTGGCAATGGTTTCCTCGGTCACATCATCCGGCAGGGCAAAGGCCGACATCTCAAAGCCGATTTTGTCCCCGGCCGCAAGCTCCTCTGACAAAATGGTGAACATCAGGCCGATGGGCTGCCCCTCCGCGTTTTTGAGCACCAGCACAATGTAGGTCATGCTGGACGCTTCGCTGCTGGTGTTTTCCACCCGGCCGCGGGCCTTGAGGTCGCCAAAGTCACCGGTTGACAGCTCAAGGTCGGACAGCGCATACCGGATGCACTCGACCTTGGCCTTGTCCACCGAGGGCCGGGGCAACAGGGTCAGCTCGCCCTCAACCGGCTCGTCCAGGGTCGTTTCCTCATAGAGATACCCTTTTTCGCCCGGCGCGATCACGTCGGGAAAGGTCGACACCATTGAGCCGCTCTTGACAAGGCCGCCGCCGGCATCCTCAACATCGTAGGCGCCGGATGAAAGGTAGAGGTCGGCGCTGCCGGTATTTTCAATTTCGGCAATGGCCTGCATCCAGGTTGTGCCAATGCTGTTGGTGTAGGCCCTTGCGCTTGAGTAGGTGATTTCGTAGGCGGTTTCCTCCTGTGCAGCCGGCTCGGAGGGTTCGGATGCGGCGGCAGAGGGAGCGTCAGCCTGCTGCGGCTGGGATGCAGGGCTGCTGCCCGCGCCCGTCCCGCCGCAGGCGGCAAAGGCCAGTGCCAATACAAGGCAAAGGGCCAGAAGGGAATGCTTTTTCATGTTTTTTCCTCCTCAGGATGAATTTGCAGATACCTAAAAAGTATCTGGCAGGTGTTTAACCGGCATTTTCATCCTACCACAAAGGTACACTAAATACAAGAATTTGTGGATTTTTGGGAGGAATATGCCATGCAAAAGCAGGATGAAGTAAAATTTACCCTCAAGCTGAACCCGGAGCTTGCGGCCAAGCTCAACTACATTGCCGGGTATTACGGCCGCACCCGCAGCGGCGAAATCATCTGGACGCTGCGGCGGCATGTGCTGGAGTTTGAGAGGGAGTTTGGGCCGATCACCAAGGAAGAATACGATGGGTTTTAATTTCAATTCGTGCCCCCACGCGGAGGCGATAGAGATGGGGTTGCTCGCCTTTGGTCTTTGTGAGCGGCTACTTTAGTGGGGGCCGCTCATTTTTTATGCCAAATTCAGGCATTCCTTTAAGGCGTCCTGCAGCACCTGCGAGAAGTTGATGTTTTTTTCCAGAGCAGCAGCGTTCAGCCAGGCCGGAATCGAGAGGGTCTTCTTCACAGAGCGGGAATCGTTCTTTTTGCGATACTCCGTGGTGTCAGCACAAATTAAATTGACAAACTCTGGATCGGTTACAGACAGGTTCATGGTGGGGGCAGGAATGCTCTCTTTGTGATCCTCAGTATACCACAGCCACATTTCCAGTGCGTCCTGTGCCATATACATGGCGTCTGCAAGATCCTTTCCCTCGGTGATGCAGCCGGCCAGGTCCGGGAAGGTGACCGTATAGGAGCCGTCATCCTCATTTGGGTGGAACACAGCGGGATAAACATATTTGCTCATACGATGCTCTCCTTTTTATAGGCGGCGGGACTATTTTAGCCCCGCCGCTTTCAGTATACCTTTGGCCGTGTTTTCGTTAACCTCTTTGTGCCTCGGTAAGGGGATTTTTACACCGGGCTTTTGCGGGTTGATTGCCATATCGTGTCCGCCGCCGGAATTTCAATCCACGCTCCCCTCATGGGGAGCGACAAAAAGTGCAGCCATCTCCCGCATGATTACATGGTCTCAGGGGAGAGTGCATCCATTGCGCGGGTCAGCAGTTCGGCCATGCTGATACCCTCCCGCTCCTTATATGCTTGGATGCGGCCGGCGAGATCCGGCTTGACCTGTACCGTGATAGATTTGTAGGCCTTTTGGTTGTAGCGCCGCTTGACCGCAGAACTGGTATGTGTTTTCCGGGCCTCTTCCAATTTCACAAATCCTCCTGTTACAATCAGCTTGATAAAAAAATAGGGGCGGCGGCAAGTACCGCCCCTCTTTGCAATTATTCCTCTTTATCCTTGCTGTTCTCCATCAACTGATCTACTTTTTTCTTCGCTTCATCAAGGTCTTTGCAGCCATCCAGCACCATGCGAATCATTTGCATAATTTTGTCAAATTGCTTGTCAGTCATAATATCAACCATGTCCTTTCCTCCTTGGATTTCGGCAAGCCGCTTGCCCAACCTGCCTTACAATTATATTATACCGTATGTGTACACATATATCAAAACGGAATCTTGCACAAAGATATGTGTACACATTTGTGCGTTTTATATGTGTACGCATTTTAAGTAGAGTGCTATAATGCTGCTGGAGGTGATTGCCTTGGCGTACACACAGGCTGCCTATGAAGCTGCGAAAAAATACCGGGATAAAAACATCAAGAGAGTGCCGCTGGATATGCAGCTGACGGAATATGCTGCATTAAAAATGGCGGCCGATGCTGCTGGAGAAAAGGTGAACCAGTATATTAAAACGGCGATCCGGCAGCGCATGGAGGGCGATGCCGCAAGCCCTACAAATCGTTAAAGTCCACCCCCCTGCACTCAGTCCAGTAGTGCAGGGCTTTTTTTATGTACTCCTCCTCGAGGCCGAAGTATTCTGCAAGCTGCCAGGCTTCGGTGCAGCCGTCCTGAAAAGCTTTTGCAATTTCATCCGCCGAGAGATACCGATGCACGGATGCAGCAAACGCACGGTATTCTGCTTGCTGCCGAATCGCATAGGGGCATTGCAGCGGATAAAACGCGCCGCTGATAAAATGGCCAGCCTCATGCGCCAGTACGGTGCAGCGGGTTTGCTCTGTCCTGCATCTGCTGGGGTCGAGTGCAATAAAGTTATCCTCAAGGGAGATGGCGACATTATTTTTTAAGGGAACCTCTGCTACATCTACCTCGAGGGCGTCCAAATCCTCATAGACGCGGCAGGCCGGTATGGTCATTTCATCTATTCACCTGATTTCTTTTTGCGATTTCTTTCTTCTTTTGCCGTTACTGCTGCCTTTATATCATTGAGATCGTCTGTGGTAAGCACTTTTTTGGCGTCCCCATAAGCGGCAAATTTCACATTGGACAGTTCCGGCTCCACTGCCGGCCCGGCAACCTCCACAGGGGGAGGAGTGGGCTTTTTGGCTGCGGGCTTCCGGGAAACCAGACGCTGCGCAAATTTTTCCAACATCTGCCATTCGTCCGGCGCCAGGTCGGATAGGGCATCAATCATATTCACTCTGAAAGAGTCGTCGTCCTCACGCAAAAGGTCGTTGAGGAAAGCGGCTATTTTTTTTTGCCTCGAAATATTCGCGAGCATCTCACCCTTGCCAGTGCGTAGCCACTCTTCGCGGCAACCAAACTCGCGGCAAATTAATCCTACCAGGAGGGGTTTCGGCGGCACCTTGCCGAGCTCGATGTTTGTGATTGCGCCGCGTCCAAGACCAAGGCGCATCCCAAATGCCTCCTGGGATAGCCCAAGCGCAAGCCGCAGCTGCTTGATGCGTTCGTTCACGTTTTCACCTCCCAACCAGATTATATAACATTAAAATTGTATTGTCAATACAGAAAGAAGCAAAGATTTGTTTCATGTAGTATTGACAATACAAAAACATTGTGCTATTATGTATTCACAATACAAGATGAAGTTGCGACACAACAAAAAGCCTGCTCGTCGCGGGTAGGGAGGTGATGGACATGCCTGAATACAGCTACGGTCTGCCGCAGACTGAGACGGACACCATGACGGCCTGCGTGAACATGGCGCGGGAGATGGACGATGCCGAGCGGCGCAAGCTGCTGGAGGCCGCCAAGGCTATCAAAATTGTGCGCGAATTGCACAGCCTGGCCGGTAACGACGAGACGCGCGAAGGGAGGTGAACGAGGTGCAAGAGAAGAACAAAGTCCCCATGACCATGATCGACGAGCATCTGAAAGAGACGGACGACCCCGAAAAGGCTGTCCAGGTGCAGTTCAACGCCGTGTGGGTTCCGACTTGGAATGAGATGGTGAGGCAAGTATACACGGTACGGGACATGCTCGGCACGGTGGAGGATGTGCAAAAAATCATGTTTGTGGCATCAATCCTCATCAATTTAGGCTTGACAGTATTGCTGTTATCAGCGAAATGAGCGAAATGACAACGGCAATGAAATCCGGCCACTTTTCAGCAATGTAGTCCAGTACTTCTCGCCTGCGGAAGTACTTCCAGTGAAGCCCCTTGTGGGAAAGCTTAAATCCAATATCAGATTTGCTGCCAGCGGTTCCATTTTGCTCGCGTTCCAGATAGCCGTTTTCGTTCAAGTATTTGAACGCTGCAAGCATATCGTTTTCTCGAATGCCGAGTTTCTCGGCGAGATCGTCAACAAGCACATAGCTTTTGTAATACTCCGACCAGCGTGGATGCTTTAGGCATACAAAATCGGTTCCGCAGTTTTGGCTTACAAAGTATTTCAATATTCTTTTGCTGGTTTTATCCAAATGTTCCACCCTCTTTCTTGGCACCGATTTTATCACGGATGGAAGGGCGGAGCAACAGAAAGGAAGGAGGACACCTGATGCACCACTACCTGACCACCTACCGAGAGGGCAATGCCCGCTAGGCCGCGGCCTGGCTGCAGGTCAATCTTTTTGGCCGGTGCTTCTGCCTGTGGCGGGTGCGGAAAAAGTTGCAGGAACCCTGATGGGGCCAGGCCCGCCCAACGTCAGAGGGGAGGTGAAAAGGTGCAGTGTTTCTTTTGCTGACGGTGGTCGCCAGCGTGGTGTGCTCGATTCTGGCAACAGCGATCTTTATAAAACCGATCATTGACCATATCTACACCCATATAAACGAACTTGCAGAACTGCTCAATCAGCACTTGGAGGAGTAATGCAAATTTTGCAAAACTCTTTTCCAAGTGGTGTCAGTTCTCCAAGTTTTCGCTCAAGATAAGTGAACGGGGGATATTTGAGCAAATATGCATGGATTTTAGGTGAGTTGTCAAGCGGCTGGTAAAGATCGTTATTTGAAAGAAATCTTCCCTCTGGGATGGACAAAAGTCCAAGACGTTTCAAGTTGGAAATTCCTACAGCGAGGTCTTCAAGAGACGCTGAAAGATCCGAAAAAACGGTTATGTTTTCTAAAAGAGCCTTTGAACTTCCTGCATTATCTTTGAAGTGCCGAAGAGGTTTAATTCCTCTAAATCTGTTCGGGTCTGGTGTCCATTTCACAGAACAAAGAGGGAGCGTTTCGGGCTTAGAGAAATTCTCGAGAATCCGCGCATCCAGCGGGCTCATCTGCCGGATCTGATCCACAAATGCAGGGTGGACTTTTTCTTTCTTGCCTGCGATGAGAGAGTTCGCCAGAAGATTTGCATACAGTTCGCGGAGTTCAGTGCTGTCCATGCAATAGGAAAGATTTTGGATGGCAGGCACAGCCACATATGCATCAGGTGGAACGATTTTGTCCTCCGGGATGTTTTTCAATTTCTCTGCCAGCAGTTGCTTTGTCTGCTCAAGGTTATACTCTTTGCTTTCGACCCATTTGTAGATTGGTGAGAGCGCAGCATTGAGAGCGCGCGGGATAAGCGAAATGGTTTCACCTATGGCCTTGGCAGTAGGATGCACTAAATCATCATAGGCTTCTTTCAATGGGAGCGACGCCGATAACGAAGTGTTTGGATTTTCCATACTATCACGTCCTTTCTGCCTTGATTCTACCATGCGACGGAGAGGGCCGCAACAAAAAGATACCCGCAAAGGAGGTGATGAACCTGTTTCCGCAGATGGTAGTTCTTGCACTCTTGTTTCTTTCCGGGATGGCGATAGGGTATTTCCTATTTTGACCCGAGTTTCTACCCCCTAAATGTTACCTTCACTTTTGCAATTTACGGAACCAACACCCAGAGTATACCACACGATATATCCAATAATTGGGACTTTTAGAAAGGAGCATCAAAATGACCAAACAACCCCCGCCCCGCACCTATTTCAGCGGCTGCTTTAAGCTGTTGTCCAGCGAGCCGCCCGCGCCGCCGCCGGACACATCCAGCACGCTTGCGGGGCCGGAGGAGACGACGGAAACCGGGAGAGAGGAGGTGCTCGCATGACCCCCTACCAGGCAGACAGGCTTGCCAATCTGCTGGCCGACTTTGCCGAGCGCGCGGTGCAGCCCGGCGCGCCCAAGGAAGAACTGGCAGCGCTGCCCGGCGTGGCGCTGGCGCTGGCGGTTTTCGCGGTGGCGTCGGGCCTCAACAAACACAACCGGTAAAACAGCTGCCCCGGCGGGGCGGCACACATCGAAAGGAGCGATACGCATGAAGGAGAAAAAGGAGCGCCTGTACATGAAAGGCACCGCCTCCACCGTCGCCGAGTGGGACGGTCCCGGCATGCTGCCGGTGGCGCCAAAGCCCGAGGGCAGCGGCCAGTTCGACCCCTGCCGGGTCTACGAGGTGCTGGCCCGCATCCTCAGCCAGCGGGGCGCTGAATGCACCCTCAAGGGGGTGCGCTGCACTGCGGAGGCCGCCGCGGCCCGGGAGGATGGGGCGTGATGGACAGGACCTATAAAAAGAAGCGCGCCGCAGTGCTGCAACACCGCGACGCGCAGGTAAAAAATACCCTTAAATCCAGTATACCCGCCGCGTGGCGGGGTGTCAAGTACCTGGCCGGCATGATGGGCAGCGCGTTTGCAATGCTCATTGGCATCTGGTTTTTCTGCGCGCCGTTTGAGGATGACGCCATGAGCTGGAGCGCGTCCGTTGCCCTGATGGGCGTATGCGTCTGGATCGCGGTCACCCTCTACCATGCTGCGGATGAGGAGGCGGGGGAATGACCCACCTGTCCTTATTTTCAGGCATTGGTGGCCTTGACCTTGCAGCAGAGGCTGCGGGCTTTCAAACTGTTGGCCAGTGCGAATGGGCAGATTACCCAACAAAGGTATTGGAAAAGCATTGGCCCGATGTGCCCCGATGGAGGGACATACGAACGCTATCAGGTGGAAGTTTTTATGAGCGAACAGGATTACGAACAGTTGACATTATTTCTGGAGGATTCCCCTGTCAGCCCTTTTCCGTGGCTGGAAAGCAAAAAGGAAAAGGGGATGATCGTTACTTATGGCCGGAAATGTTACGAGTTATCCGAGAACTTACGCCGCGTTGGGTTGTTGGTGAGAATGTACCTGGAATCTTGCGAATTGCCGCTATCGATATTGTATCGGACTTGGAGCGTGAGGGCTATAACATCGTCGTGCTTGATTTTGAAGCTGCATCTGTCGGGGCGCCGCACCGAAGAGAGCGTATTGCATTTGTTGGAAATCGGGAAAGTGTTTGTGAGCACTCCAACTGCAGTATTCAATGCGCGATCAAAAAGATTCAGGAAAAGGACTCCCAATCCTATGGAATTCATAGAGCTTTTTCCGACTCCAACCGCGCGGGACAGCAAAGGCGCAAACAGCATAAGCCATTTAATGATGGAGGGAAATCATCATCAAAAGCAACTTGCAAATATGGTGAAATTGCATCCAACCCCTGCGGCAGCAAATGCAATTGGAACAAGCGGCGGGAATATGCACAGCTCATTGCGGACCTCCGTAAGTGGCCAGCTGAACCCGGAGTGGGTCGAGTGGCTTATGGGGTTCCCCATCGGGTGGACAGACTTAAATGCCTCGGAAACGCCGTAGTGCCGCAACAATTTTACCCCATTTTCGCAGCTATTGCCGAAGTGGAAAAGGAGGCCCACAAATGATCTATGGAGAGATGCTGTTTGCCGCCCAGTGCGCGCAGCTGGTGCAGGCCGAGGAGGCCCGGGCCGCCCGCTGCGACTGGCTGGCGACCGAGCCCTGCCCGGATGATTGGGCAGACCCATGGGACATCGACCCCGCGGCGCTGGATGCGGAAGAATGAAAGGAGACAAATCCATGAAAGAATACAGCCGCCGGATTACCGGTGTGATGAGGAGCAATAGCAGCTACTGCTACATCAATGACCATGCTGTTGAGGAGATGCTTGCTCAGATGCTCGGTGAGCGGGACTATTTCCCCGCCACCCTCTCGATCTGCATCACTGACCTGAGCGAAGACACCGGCGCGCCGGAGGCCGCTACTGCGCCAGAGGAAGGAGGGCAGGACTAATGGCGATCATCGTAATGGTCTACGGCCAAAGCGGCACCGGAAAATCAGCCAGCTTGCGCAGCTTTGAGCCGGGGCAGGCCGCTATTATCAACGTGTCCGGCAAGCCGATGCCATTCCGCAGGCCGGTGGGAACCTACAACACCGACGATTATGGTAAGATCGGCGCGGCCATCCGGCAGGCCGCAAAAAACGGACGCAAAAGCATCGTGATCGATGATGCGACTTACCTCATGACCAACGAATTCATGCGCACGGCCGGCCTTAATGGGTACCAGAAATTCACCGATATGGCTCTGAACTTTTTCAACCTGGTCAAGAACGCCCAGATTCTGCCGGAGGATGTGATCGTCTACTTTCTGGGCCACAGCGACACCGACGTCAACGGAAATGACAAGTTCAAGACTATCGGCAAGCTGCTGGACGAAAAGGTCACGCTGGAGGGCCTGTTTACCATCGTGCTCAAGACGGTAGTGCAGGACGGAAAATACTATTTTTCTACCCACAACAGCGGGCACGATACGGTCAAAACCCCGATGGGGATGTTTGATACCGATCTGATCGAAAACGACCTTGCGGCAGTGGACACCGTGATCCGCGATTACTACGGGCTGGACAAGCAGCCCCAAAAGATGGAGGAAAAAGCATGAAAAGCATTGACTGGAACAACGTGCAGGAGGCAACCGAAAGCCGCCGCCTTGCCCCCGGCGGGTATGTCTGCGGCATCGTGCGGGCCGAAGACCTTCCGGACAAGGAATACCTGCGCATCCTGTTTGACATTGCCGAGGGGCCGGACAAAAACTATTTTCGGGATATGGCAGAGCGGATGCAGCTGAATGGCTGGCCCTATGCCGGCGTGCTGATCCGCAGCTACAAGCCCAAAGCACAGCCGTTTTTCAAGGGTTTTTTGACCGCGGTGGAGGCGTCCAACCCCGGATACCATTTCGCAAACGATGAGCGCACCCTGGCCCGCAAGCTGGTGGGCCTGGTGCTGAGCGAAGAGGAATACGAATACAACGGCGAGATCCGCACCCGGCTGCGGGTGGCATCGGTGCGCAGCGCGGACGCCATCCGCAAGGGGGATTACGACACCCCGCCCCTCAAAAAGCTGGCCCGCGCCGCTGCCCCGGCCGCTGCAAACGATGGGTTTGTCAGTGTGGACGACGATGAGGACATCCCGTTCTGAGTACCGGCCCCGCCGCCCAATGAACCGGCTGCGCCCGCCGGAGGAAACGCGGGAAGTATTTGGCCGGATCGTCAGGGCGGTGCCGGCGCGGGCGGCGGCCGAGCGGTACGGACTCAAGCTGAATACGCAGGGTTTTTGCCGCTGCCCCTTTCATGCGGAGGACACCCCCAGCTTTAAGGTGTATCCCGGCAGCGAAGGCTTTTACTGCTTTGGCTGCGGCGCGGGCGGGGATGTGGTCACACTGGCCGCCCGGCTGTTGGGCCTGTCGCCAGCGGCCGCTGCAAGGCGTTTGGACGAGGATTTTGCGCTGGGGGTATTCCACCCGGCAAAAACGCAAACAGCGCCTTACAGCGGCGCGCAGGCGGCTTGTGGGTGGAAAGCGGCGCAGGATGAGCAGCAGGGGCGCCTGGATGCCATCAGCGGGATTCTGTGCCTGATCCGACGCCTGCCGCGTCCGCAGCCCGGCCAGCACGTTTGGGCGGCACGGTACGCGCTGATATTGGCCTGGGGAGAACGATTGGAGGAAGAAAGGGATCGGATGCATGAACGAAGCTACCTGCAAAAATGCCGGGGCGGCATACACGAGGGAGGATTATCTGACCCGCAGCGAGCCGTTCTCAGAGGTTTATCAGATCAGGAACCCATTTGAACAAAAGCGGGCAATCGAGAAGGCGTCTTTTGCGGCGGAAGCGGTGGGGATCCGAAATTACAAGGCGCTGTACAAGGCCTATTGCGACAGCTTAAAGGGCGAACTGTTGGCCGCCTGCAACTCAACCGATGTGCAGGACCAGCCGCTCGACCTCAACTGCGGGGATTGGCGGGTAGATGAATATGGCGTGCGTCGGGGCGGCGGAACGAGCGAGCAGATCGCCTGCCAGTTCCCGGTGCTCATCACCAAGCGATTTGAAAATATTGACAGCGGATCGGAAAAGGTCGAGCTTTCCTTCCGCAAGGGCGGGTACTGGCGGCGGATGATCGTGCCGTGCAGCCAATACGCCAGCCCGCGAGAACTGGTCAAGCTGGCGGATGCAGGGCTGGGCATCAACCTGCGGATGGCGGCTGACCTTTCGGATTATCTCACCGACCTATATTCGCTGAATTACAGCCAGCTGCCGATGGCAAAATCGGTGGGCCGGCTTGGATGGGTCAGTGAGGGGCAGTTTTCCCCCTTTGTGGAGGGGCTGACCTATGACGGCGGGGCGGAATATGCCGCTGCCTTTGAGGCGACTCGTCCAAAAGGCAGCATGGATGGATGGCTGAAGGCGGCGCGGCAATTCCGGCAGGAGAGCGCCGCGGCCCGCATCGTGCTGGCCGCAAGCTTTGCAAGCGTGCTGGTCAGGCCGCTGGGGGTGCTGCCGTTTTTTGTGCATCTGTGGGGGGTGGACAGCTCCACCGGCAAAACGGTGGCCCTGATGGCGGCCGCCAGCGTATGGGCAAGCCCCGAGATGGGCAAATATGTCAAGACCTTTGACGGAACCGATGTGGGCTATGAACGCACAGCGGCCTTTTTGAACAGCTTGCCCCTCTGTATTGATGAGCTACAGCTTGCCAAAAACAGCCGCGGGCAGGTGGTATTCAACGTCTACCGGCTCTCGCAGGGGGCTGGCCGGGTGCGCGGGAACCGCGCCGGCGGGGTGGATATTACCCCTACATGGGCCAACGCCATCCTTACCACCGGTGAGACCCCGCTCAACAGCCTGTGCGCTGGGGCGGGGGCGGTCAACCGGGTAATTGAAATCGAATGCTCCAGCGCCCATAAGGTAGTGCAAAATGGGCACACCATTGTGTCGGAGTTCCGCAGGCATTACGGCCACGCCGGACGCGCCTTTGTGGAGCGGCTTATGGGTGGCGGAGCGATCGATCGGGCAAAATCGCTCTATGAGGCTGCCTTTGCCCGGCTCAACAGCAGCCAGACCACCGACAAGCAGGCGATGGCCGCTGCACTGCTGGTAACGGCTGACGCGCTGGCCACTGAGTGGCTTTTTCAGGATGGGCAGGCCCTGACGGCGGAGGAGATCCAGGGCTTTTTGGCCAGCAGCGCCCTTGTAAGCTTGGGCGGGCGCGGGTATGAGTACATGTGCGATTGGGTGGGCCAGAACGTCAACCGGTTTGTGACCGGGTTCAACCAGACCGCAGAAAACGGGGATGTTTATGGCGTAATCGAGGGAAACTGGGCGTATGTGATCAGCGCCACATTCCGTAAGGCGGCAGAGGATGCAGGCTATAACCAACAGGCTCTTTTGAGTTACCTCAAGGGGGCTGGGCTGATTCGCACCAGCGGCGGGAAAACCAGCATTGCCAAGCGGATCAAGGGCAATGTTGTGCGGTGCATTTGCCTGCGAATGCCGGACGAAAACCCCTTTGAGGAGCCGGAAAGCGGGGAACAAGTCACTTTCCCGCCCGAAATGTAACACCATGTGTTACAAAAAAGCTAAAAAACAGTCGATGTATCGTATTGTAACACCGTAACACCGTAACCTTGCAAAACACACCCCATATAGAGAGACACCCCCCACAGCATCTGGACAAATGGGGGTATATGTTACGGCTTATAGAGTTTGTGCAAAATGGTGTTACAGTGTTACGCGTCTAAAAAACAACGCAGAATCAACAAAAAACCGTAACGCGTTATGTGTTACGCCAGTGTTACACGGGTTACGCAAAAAGGATGTGATACGGCATGAAACTGCGCCCCTACCAGCAGGAGTGTTTGGACGCGATTGCCATGCAGCCGCCTGGGGCATATCTCTGCCGGCTTGCAACGGGCCTGGGCAAGACGGTGATCTTTACCCACCTGCCGCGCTATGGGAGGACATTGCTGCTAAGCCACCGTGAAGAACTCGTGCGCCAGCCGCTGAAGTATTATACCTGCCCGGTGGGTATTGAGCAGGGAAGCGCAAAAGCGGCGGATGAGCCTGTGATAAGCGCCAGCGTGCAGAGCCTTGTCAGGCGGCTTGGGCGGTATGAACCAGACGCCTTTGACACCATCATCGTGGACGAGGCCCATCACTCCGCGGCCCGCAGCTACCGCAAGATCTTTGCGCATTTCAAGCCCCGGCTGCTGCTGGGATTTACTGCGACCCCCATGCGGGGGGACAGGGTGCGGCTGGATGATGTGTTCCAGAAAATCATCTTTGACCGCGACCTGCGCTGGGGTATTCAGCAAGGGTACCTGTCGGACATCGAATGCCGGCGGGTGACTATTGGGTACGACCTGACCGGGGTACATATCCAAAACGGGGACTACGCTCCCGGGGAACTGGCCGAGGCGATGGAGGGCACCGCGGATGCAGTAGCAGAGGCGTACCGCACCCTTGCAAGGGGAGCGACCCTGATCTTTGCGGTCAATGTACGGCAGTGCGCCGAGATCGCGGCCCGCATCCCGGGCGCGGAAGTAGTAACGGGGGAAACCAAAAATCGTGCGGAGATCATTCAGCGATTTACCGATGGAAAAATCCCCTGCATCGTCAACTGTATGGTGTTTACCGAGGGCACCGACATCCCGCGGGTCGAGACGGTCATTATTGCCCGCCCGACCAAAAGCGACAGCCTGTATACCCAGATGGTGGGGCGGGGCCTGCGGCTGTTCCCGGGAAAAGAGCGCCTGCTGCTGGTGGACTGCGTGGGGGTGTCCGGCACCGCAAGCCTATGCACCGCTCCGAGCCTTTTAGGTATTGACCTCTCGGATGTTCCGGAGAACCGCAAAAAGGATGTGGAGGGGATGCTGTTTGAACTGCCGGAAAAGGCGCTGCGTGCATCGGACTGCCCGCAAAGCTGGATCAGGAATGTCACAACGGTCAACCTTTGGGCACAGCAGCAGCGGTATGAGCTGCACGGGGTAAATTGGTTCCGGCTGCCGGACGGTGGGATGGTCTGCGGGTTAAAGGACGGCAAAAAACTGCGCATCCCGCCGCCGGACGAGCTGGGCAACGCCCATTACCCGGACGGCCGCAGCTGGCCAATGCAGCGAGTGCTGGACGCGGCATACAAAAAGCTCAAGCGGGATTACCCGGATCAGGAATACATCTGGAACCTGGAGCAAGCCCGGCGATGGGGCGACGCCCCGGCCAGTGAAAAGCAGATGGAGCTGATTTTTAAAAAGGCCCGCGGGCGGTATGAGCTGCCCGAAAGCATGACCAAGCTGGAGGCCAGCCAGGTGCTGAACCGGCTGATGAATGGGGGGATATAACAAGATGCGAATTATAATCGCAAGTCCTGCGGATAGGGATGATATGGCGGTGATCCTTGTACGAAACGGATACACAGTCCGTCAGGGGCGGCAGCCTAAGCAAGGAAGCAAAACGGCAAAGGAAAGCTATGTGGAGTTTTGGAGGGAAGAACATGGAGATCGTGAAAAAACACAAGATTGACCTTTCCACCGAGGACGGCCACCAATACGCCCTGATGCTCTGGGCGCAGCAGCCATCGGTGAGGGGAAAATGGCCCGAGCTGGCGCTGCTCTACCACATCGAGAACGAGCGCCAGTGCAGCCCGCAGCAGGCCGCAAGGCGCAAGCGGATGGGGGTCAAGCGCGGGGTGCCGGATCTCTGCCTGCCCGCTGCCCGGCACGGGTACAGGGGGCTTTACATCGAGCTGAAGAAGCCGGGCGGCAGGGTAAGCGATGAGCAAAAATGGTGGATCGGGCGTCTGACCGGCGAGGGCTATTTTGCCACGGCAAGCTATGGCTGGGAGCAGGCAAGGGCCGTGCTGGAGTGGTATCTGGAAGGGAAACAAAATGATTATGAAAAGCTAAAATCTCCCTGCGCCCTGTGCGCCTATGGGCCTCCGTCTGCGGGGGATGGAAAACCATGCGCAGTTTGTCCTGCTTGCAGGAAAAATGATAAGGAAGTGAATGAACATGAAACCAATCCTATTCAACACAGATATGGTTCGCGCCATCCTGGGCAACCGAAAGACGGTGACGCGGCGGGTGGTGAAGCCTCAGCATTTGCGAGTGCTGAGCAGTCCATATCATCTGGAACATCCGGAAACACCGGATAAGGTGTTGCTGGAGCGATTGTGTGAGCCGCCATACCGACCCGGCGACATCCTGTATGTGCGGGAGACGTGGTACTACGAAAGCCATATGGAGGACATGTCTGCGGGTGAGCCGGATTTGCCGTCTGGAGCCTACTCCCGCCGATATATCTTCAAGGCCGACTGCCCGGATTATCCCGTGAACGTTGGGGTGGGACAGCACGGATGGCGTCCTTCCATCCACATGCCCCGCGAGGCAGCGCGTATATTCCTGCGAGTGACGGACGTGAGGGTGGAGAGGTTGCAGGATTGCGGGGAAGGATGGTGCATTGACATTGAAAGGGAAGGAATTACTACCCCGCAAGACCCGATTTTATACATCAGCGACGATGACTTCCACGACGCCTTGAGGGAGGCGTTCAAAAAAGTTTGGGACAGCACAATCAAGCCCGCCGACCGCGACCGCTCCGGCTGGGAGGCAAATCCCTGGGTCTGGGTCATAACGTTCGAGCGCTGCGAGAAGCCGAAAGGAGCAAACCATGATTAAGAAAAGACACAATGTGGGCATTTCTTATGGATCATGGTCAAAAAGCGGACATACAATCCCTGAAAGAATATGTGTACGACCTGATTCAGATGACAACACAAAAGACCGCAGGCCAGCCAAAATATGCCGCAAAAGGGCACATTGATTGGGACGATCTGGACATGACACTGATGAGCATTGCAATAGCAGCTACAGCGCTTGTACTCTCCGGGGAGCTGGATAAATTGGAGGAACCAAAAAATGAATGATAGGCTCTGCATCCGCTGCGGCGGCCCGCGCCCACCGCGTGCCACTAAATACTGCGCGGCCTGCCGGAAAAAGATTAAAGCAGAACGCGATAAGGCCGGACGATTAAAGCAGTACATGAAAGAAAAGGCAAAGCTCGCGCAGGAAAGCGTTCCGGCGCCGCACCGACCGAAAAAGAAGAAGCTGACGCCCGAGGAGCTGGAAGCGGCAGAGCGTGCAAGGGCAAGAAATGGGTTTATCGCAAAGGATGTCGTGGTTTGTAGGGGGTGCCAATGGTACAGCACCGAAACCAGCACCTGCGATTACTATCTGCGCACCATGCAGCCGCGGCCGTGGCCTAAAGACTGCTACAAGCACGAGGGGACGCCATACACGCCCAGATGCAAGGAGGGCTGACCTATGGACAAGCAAGAGTACCAGGCCCGGGTGGCATGGCTGCGGCGGTACCGGCAGGCGGTGCGGCGCCAGCGGCTGCTGGCCGAACTGCTGGCCGAGCGGCAGGCCGAAGCCGAGCGGATCAGCCCGCTGCTGCGCCCCTTGCCGGGCGGCCCGCGGCAAAGCGCGGCCAGAGCGGACAAGCTGCCCCGCGCGGTGGAGCGGGTCCTCGCCGCCGAGGACGACCTGGCACAGCAAATGCGCCGCTGCGAGGCAGAGCGGGCCGCGGTGCTGGCGGCCATCTGCAGCCTGCCGGACGAGCGGCAGCGGGAGGTGCTGACCCGCCGGTACATTCTGGGCCAGACCTTTGAGCAGATCGCAGGCTGCCTGCATATTGACGTGCGGTGGGCCTACCGGCTGCACCTCAAAGGGGTGGATTGCCTCGATTTTGACCAGTAAAAGCCAGTAAAGGCCAGTAGACACCAGCGTACAGGGTGGTATAATGGTACCATCCAAAGCTGTGAGCCGGGATGCTGGCCGCGGCGGGGGCAGGCTTTCGCCCCGCTGCGCTGCCCTCCCTGCCCGCGGCTTTTTATTTTGCCATGACCGGGGGCAAAGCACCATGGCGTCTGTAACAAACCCGAGGTATGCCAACGGGGCGCTGCGCCGCAGGCACCGCGCCCGGCTGGCCGCAATGGGCGGGCCGTGCGGTATATGCAAGGGGCGGCTTGGGCCGATCCGGTATGACGAGCCGTCGGACGCGGCGCACCCGCTCTCGTTTGTGGTGGATGAGATAAAGCCGGTGTCCCGCTGGCGGCAGTTTGGATATGCGTCAGCGCGGGCGGCCGCCGAGGACTGGTCGAACCTGCAGCCTGCGCACTGGATCTGCAATGCCCAAAAGGGGGACAGGACCGGGGCGTTCTCTCAAAAAAGCATCCAAACGCTTTTTGTGAGGGACGGCGACTGGTAGGCAGGGGAGGGTCCCCCCTCCCGCCTCGAGGCGACCCCAGGCTGTCCAGCGCCGATTTACACACAAGGGGTTTTTGAGAGGGGGCGGCGGGCAGATGCCTGCAAGGCTTTTGGACGCGCAGGGCGGTACCCGCCTGGAACAGCTGCGGGCGCTGGCGCAGCTGCTGGCGGCGGAGATCGACGCCTGCGGGGACGCCAAAGTGCTGCCCGCGCTGGCAAAACAGTACCGGGAGACCATCCGGGAGATCGGGGAACTTGAAGGAGCGCAGGAGCATGGCGACGAGATCAGCGAGATCCTTGCCCAGCGAGCGGCTTCTGGGAAGCCGGGAGCCGTCCGAAAGGGCCGTGCCGGCGTATAGCAGCACCGACGGCATGGACGCCGTGCGGCTGATGCGGATCGGGGGCGTGATCCTCGATCCCTGGCAGGCCGACGCCCTGTGCGACTGGATGGGGCGGGATGCCGCGGGGCGGTGGGCGGCATCCTCCTGCGGGTGCAGCGTGCCGCGGCAGAACGGCAAGACCCTAATCCTTCAGGGGCGCTGCGCTGCGGGCATGATCCTGCTGTGCGAGCGGATCATCTACACAGCCCACCTGCAAAAGACCGCCACCGAGACCTTTGGCGAACTGAGGGATCTCTTTGAGACCCCCAGGCTGAAGCCCTATGTGCGGGAGATCCGCAGCGCTTTGGGCCGCGAGGAAATCTTGCTGAAAAATGGGGCGCGCATCAAATTTTTGGCCCGCACCCGGAACGGCGGGCGCGGACAGCACGGCGACCTGCTGATCTTTGACGAGGCGCAGGAACTGGACGAGACAGCCCAGGGCTCGTTTTTGCCGGCCATCTCGGCCAGCCTTGCCCCGCAGACCATTTACAGCGGCACGCCGCCGGGGCCGGACTGCACCGGAACGGTTTTCCGCGGCCTGCGCCAGCGGGTGCTTGAGGGCAAAGCCCGCCGGACGGCCTGGTTTGAGTTTTCGGTGCCGCAGATCGGCGACGTGTCGGACAAGGCGCGCTGGGCCGCCGCCAACCCCGCGCTGGGTCGGCGCATCCAGCTTGGCACCATTGAGGGCGAGGCCGAGCAGCTGGACCCGGACACCTTTGCCCGGGAGCGGCTGGGCTGGTGGAGCCCCGCCGCGGCCGGCCGGCCGGACTACGCCATCGACCGCGCGGCCTGGGAGGGGTGCGCCAGCGACGAGCCCAAGCCGGAGGGCAAAACCGCCTACGGTGTGAAGTTTGCGGCGGACGGCAGCGCGGTCTGTTTGTGCGGGGCGGTGCTGCCAAAGGCCGGGCCGGCCCGCATCTCGCTGATCGAGCTGCAGCCCGCAGGGCGGGGGCTGGCCTGGCTGGCCGAGTGGCTCTGCGCCCGGTACTCCGCCGCCTGCTGCGTGGTCATCGACGGGCGTGGCGGAGCCGAGGTGCTGGTGGAACGGATCCGGGAGGTCTGGCGGGCCAAAAACTCTGTGGTCTGCCCCTCGGTGCGGCAGGTGGTGGCCGCCGCGGCGCTGCTGGTGAGCACGGTCAGCGAGGGCGGGCTTTCCTGGTACCGCCTGCAGCAGCCGCTTTCCGAGAGCGCCGTCACCGCCGTAAAGCGGCCGCTGGGCGGGGGCTTTGGGTTTGGCGGCGAGAACAGCCTGCCAATAGAAGCCTGCGCGCTGGCCTTGTGGGGCGCAAAAACGAGCCGGCGCGACCCGGCGCGCAAAATGAGGATCGGGTGAGGGGTGCAAAGGATGACAACGCTGCAATTTGGCGCGGTGCAGGGCCTTTCCGGGGCCGAGCAGGCCCAGCTGGAGGAGCTGGCCCGGGTGTTTGGGGCGCACCAGGCCAAAAACGCGGTCAAGGACCGGTACTACGAGGGGCACATCGGCCTTGCCCAGGTCAACTTAGGCATCGCGCTGCCGCAGGGCCTGCGGAACTTAGAGGTGGGCTGCAGCTGGGGGCAGAAGGCGGTGGACGCCCTGGCCGACCGCAGCATGTTTGACGGCTTTGTGGGCAGCGAGCAGGCTGTGGGCAGCCTGGCGGGAATCGTGGCGGGCAACCGGCTGCTGGCCGGATACGCCAAGGCCTGCCGGGACGAGCTGAAATACGGCTGCGCCTTTGCCACCCTCTGCGCCGACCCCGCGCTGGGCTGCCGCATCCGGTTCCACTCCCCGGCCACGGCCGCCGCGGTGTGGAGCGGCGAAAAGGGCCGGATCGGCTGTGGGCTGGCCATCATCGACACGGCGCCGGACGCAGCCGGCTGCCGGCGGCCGCGCCTGGTCAATTTCCATACCGACAATGCCCTCATCGTGCTCACGGCGCAGGGCGGGGGGCGCTGGCAGGCCGAGCGGCACCCCCACCCGATGGGCCGGCCGCTGATGGAGCCGCTGATCTGGAACGCCACCTCGGAAAAGCCGTTCGGGCGCTCCCGGCTCAAAAGGCCGGTGCGGGCGCTGATCGACGACTATGTGCGGGTGCTGGCCAACGCCACCATTGCGCTGGAGTTTGACACTACCCCCCAAAAGTACCTTTTGGGAGTGACCGACGAGCAGTACGACGCGGTGATCTCCAACAAGTTCCGGCAGTACATCGGCAGCCTGCTGGCCTCCACCTCAAACCCCGACACGGGCGAGAACCCGGAGTTCGGGCAGTTAGCGCAGGGCAGCCTTGCCCCCCATGTGGAAAAGCTGCGGATGGTGGCGGCCCAGTTTGCGGCTGCCACCGGCCTGACCGTGCCGGATGTAGGCATCGTCAACGACGCAAACCCCACCAGCAGCGACGCCATTCTGGCCCAGAGCCAGACCCTTGTGCTGATGGCCCAGCAGCTGAATGCCGCAAACGGCGACGCGCTCAGGACCATCGCCCAGATGGCGCAGGCCATCCTGCGCGGGGTGCCCTTAAAGGCGCTGACCGACGCGGAGCGGGATGTGATGGCGCACTTCAAAAACCCGGCCATGCCCAGCGTGGCGGTGACGGCCGACGCGGCCATCAAGATCGCCTCGGCCCGGCAGGAGTTTGCCAGTACCGACACCTTTTTGGAGATGATCGGGTTTGACCAGGCGGACATCCGGCGGATCAGGGCGCAGGAGCAGCGGGTGCGGGGGCAGCGGCTGCTGGTTGAGGTAGAGAATGAGGATCACCGAGAAGGCCTGGGCTGAGTATGTGTCCCGGCTGGCCCGGCTCTGTGAGAGGGCGGGGCAGGAGATGGCCGGATACCTTGAACAGCACGGCACGGCAGATGCGCAGGCGGTGGCCGCCTATGCCTGCGCGCTGGTGCAGAAGTATGGCGCGGGCAGCGCCGAGCTGTGCTGCCAGATGTACGACGCGGCAGCCGCTCTGGCCGGTGCCGCGGTGCCGCCGGCCGAACCGGCCGCGCCCGCGGAGTACGGCGAGGTGGCCGGGATGGTGCACAGCGTGCAGGGCAGCGGGCCGCTGCTGCAGAGCGGGGTAAAGCGGTTTGTCAAGCAGGCCGGGGCGGACACCACCCTGCAAAACGCCCTGCGGGACGGCGCAGAGTTTGCCTGGGTGCCGCACGGCGACACCTGCGCCTTCTGCCTCACCCTGGCCAGCCGCGGCTGGCAGCGGGCCAGCAAAAAGGCGCTCAAAAACGGCCACGCCGAGCACATCCACCCAAACTGCGACTGCGAGTATGCCGTGCGTTTTGACGGCAAAAGCGGCGTGGCCGGCTACGACCCGGAGGAATACCTTGCGCAGTACAACGCCGCGGGCGGGGACATCAATGCCCTGCGCCGGGCGCAGTATGCCAAAAGCCGGGAGCGCATCAACGCGCAGAAAAGGGCGGCGTATGCGGAACAGCACCGACGCAGGATAGGGGCTCAAGGACAAGAGATTATTGACAAGCCGACCTATAGCCGGCTGACCCGGACATTCCTGAACGACGGCGGCGTGATTGTTCGCGGTGAGGATGCTGCGCGTCATCTGGAAGGCCAAGGGGCGTATGCTTCTTATGTGAACGGCGGGAAAATCGCATTCATCCGTGATGATGCTACGGTGTCGGACGTTCTGGAAGAAATGTACCATGCCGAGCAGGACAGGAAGAATATGTTTTCTGATTGCTCTTACAGTGAGATGATGCTGCGCAGGGAAATTGATGCCCAGCGCTACTTGCTTTCTGTGGCAGAAAAGTATAAAATACCAGTAGAAGAAACCGAAACCACAAGGCGGAATTTAGTCGCATATGAAGCACGCTTGGAACAGATATTGCGAGATGGAGCAGGAGACGAAAAATGAGCAACCGATATAAGATCGTTGATGATTTCCAAGCCGGGGACACGGATGTTCGTGTGCTTGAGCTGAATCGTGACTTTGATTTTTCGCCGACAGTGAAAAGGGGTGTGGCCATCATCGACGGTGAAGAATATCCTTTCAACAGCAATTCTGTTCGGCGTTGGATAACGATAAAAAGCCGCGACAGCTTCAAAGGAAAAACTATCGAGCTTGTTTGAAATCCAGTCACTTCCAACAAAACAATTAACCACGCTGCATTTAGCACCGTGGTTTTTTTGTGCCCATTTTTAGGATGCAAAGAGCGGCGGCCAGCCCGGCCCCCGCTCTTTTTGCATACAGTACGCCACGGCGGCGGCAACAGCCGGAAAGGAGAAAAACCAGTATGCCCGAACCCACAAAGCAGAATACCAATGCCCAGGCCCCCGCCCCCGCCCCCGCGGCCGAAGCCGGGGGCGAGCGCACCTTTACCCAGAGCGAGATGAACGCCATTTTGGCCGACCGGCTGGCGCGGGAGCGCGGCAAGTATGCCGACTACGACGCCCTCAAGGCCAAGGCCGAGCAGTTCGACAGGGCCGAGGAGGCGGGCAAGACCGAGCTGCAAAAGGCCAACGAACGCGCCGCGGCCCTGAAACAGCAGCTGGACAGCCTGAACCGCGAGAACACGCTGCGCACCCTGCGGGCCGACGTCTCGCAGAAGACCGGGGTGCCCGCAGACCTTTTGACCGCCGACACCGGGGAGGAGTGCGCCAGGCAGGCTGAGGCGATTCTCAGCTTTGCAAAGAGCCTGGCGGGCTACCCCGCCGTGAGGGACGGCGGGGCCCTTGCCCAAAACCCGGCCGGCTCGCCCGCCGAGCAGTTTGCCGCATGGTTTGAGCAGGCCGCAAAATGACTGACAAGGAGAGATGAAAGATGTCCGTAGAGATGAACCGTACCACAAGCATCGCGCTGCCCAGCGCGGTGTCGAACGACATTTTGCAAAAGACCCAGGAGGGCAGCGCCGTGATGGCGCTTGCGCGCAAAATTGCGCTGCCCGGCCTTGGCGTGACCATCCCGGTGATTACCGGGGACCCCGAAGCCGGCTGGGTGGGCGAGACCGCCAAAAAGCCGGTGCGCCGCGGCACCCTCGCCACCAAGCAGATGACCCCCTACACCCTGGCCGTGATCGTGCCGTTTTCCAACCAGTTCCGGCGGGATGCGGAGCAGCTGTACAATGCGCTGGTACAGCGGCTGCCGGGTGCGCTGGCCAAAAAGTTTGACGCCACCGTGTTTGGCGCGGCCGAGACCCCCGGCACCAACTTTGACACCCTTAAAAGCTGCACCGCCCAGAGCATCAACACCAGCCCCTATA
This sequence comes from uncultured Oscillospiraceae bacterium, assembly GCA_910579545.1. Classification (GTDB taxonomy): domain Bacteria; phylum Bacillota; class Clostridia; order Oscillospirales; family Ruminococcaceae; genus UBA7177. Next base: position 28,162 of record CAJTVI010000018.1, read on the forward strand.
GCGGCCTGGTGGCGGCCGATGCGGACATCTCCGACCACGGCGGCGTGCTGAATGGCTTTGTGCTGGCCCCCAAGGGGCGGGGGATTCTGCTCTCGGCCACCGACACCACCGGCCGGCCGCTCTTTATCAACAGCGTGGCCGAGGGCGCGGTGCCGATGATCCTGGGCGCGCCGGTCAAGACCAGCAAGGGGGCCTATATCCCCCCGGTGGCCGCCAGCGACGGCCCGCCCAAGGTGGACGCGGTTCCCGCGGTGGTCGGCTTTGCCGGCGACTGGACCCAGGCCGTATACGGTACGGTGGAGGGGGTGCAGGTCGCCGTTTCGGACCAGGCCACCCTCACCGACGGCAGCACCACCATCAACCTGTTTGAGCAGAACATGTTTGCGGTGCGGGCCGAGATCGAGGTGGGCTTCCGCTGCGACACCACCGTCTTCAACAAGCTTACCGGGGCAAACGCATGATCCGGTTTATCAACAAGCTTACCGGCACCCTGATGCTGGTGGCCCCGGAGCGGGAGGCGGAGTACCGGGCGGCCGGGCACCGCCCTGCCGCCCCGGAGCCCCCGGCCCCGGCGGCGCGGCCTGCCCCGGCGGCAAAGCCGCCGGGGGCTGCGCCAAGGGCGGCAAAACGGCCCCGCAGCGCCGCCAGACAAAAGGAGGGGTGAACCCATGGCCTACGCCGCGATCGAGGATGTCGAGGCCGGCTTCCGGGCGCTGAGCAGTGAGGAAAAGCAGCGGTGCGCCGCCCTTTTAGAGGAGGCCGCGGTGCTGATCGACGCCTGCGCCGCGCAGGCGGCCCCCGAGCGCAAGGGGCTGGTCTCCTGCCGGATGGTGCGGCGGCTGCTGGGTGAGGGCGGGCAGGACGCGCCGCTCTTCCCCGCCGGCGCCACCCAGGGCTCCTCCTCCGCGCTGGGGTATTCCCAAAGCTGGACGATGAACGGCGGCTCGGTGGGGGAGCTGTACCTGTCAAAGCTCGAAAAGAAGCTGCTGGGCGCCGGCAGCCGGATCGGCGCGGCCAGCCCGCTTGAGGAGATGTGCCCATGATCCGCGGCATCACGGTGACCCTTTACGAAAAGCGGCAGGCAGGCGCCGACGCCTTTGGCGCCCCGGTGTTTGAGGAGACCCCCGTGGAGGTGCCAAACGTGCTGGTGGGCGAGCCGTCCGCCGAGGACGCCGTCAGCGAGCTGCGGCTGTCCGGCAAACGGCTCGCCTACACCCTGGCCATCCCCAAGGGGGACGCCCACGACTGGGAGGATGCTGTGGTGGCGTTCTTTGGCCAAAAATGGCGCACCTTTGGCGGCGTGACCCAAGGGATCGAGGCGCTGATTCCCCTGCCCTGGAACAAAAAGGTAAAGGTGGAACGGTATGGGTAAGCTGCGTGTTGAACTGAACCGCGCGGGGGTGCGCGCGCTGCTGCGCTCAGAGGAGATGATGGCGATGCTGCAAAAAACGGCAAACGCCGCGGCGGACCGCTGCGGGGCGGGGTATGAGACGGGCAGCTACCGCATGCCCACCCGCGCGGTGGCCCGCGTATCCGCCGTGACCGCCGCGGCCCGGCGGGACAACCTTAAAAACAACACGATCCTGAAGGCACTGAAATGATCGAACAAACCGTACTGCAATATCTGCGCGCCGCACTGCCCTGCCCGGTGCGGATGGAGGTCCCGACAAACCCGCCCAAAGCCTTTGTGCTGATCGAAAGGACCGGCGGCGGCCGCAAAAATCAGATCGGCCGGGCCACCCTTGCCATCCAGAGCTGGGCGGGCAGCCTGCTGGCGGCGGCCGAACTGAACGAGCAGGTCAAGGCGGCCATGGAGGGCCTTGCCGACCTGGATGGGGTCAGCGCCTGCCGCTTCAACACCGACTGCAATTTTACCGACCCCCAAACCAAGCACTACCGGTACCAGGCGGTGTACGAAATCACCCATTATTGACCCGCGGCCCCGGAGCTGAACTGCCGGGGCCGTTTTGAGAATGGAGGAATACGCGATGAACCAGGCAGCCAACGTCAGCGTCGGCAAGCCCAAAACCACCGGCAGCGCCCACCGGGCGCCGCTCGGCACGACCCTGCCCACCAACGCAAAAACTGCGCTGGATGCAGCATTTGTGGGGCTGGGCTATCTCAGCGAGGACGGCCTTGTCAACGCCAACAGCCCCGAGAGCGATTCCATCAAGGCTTGGGGCGGCGACACCGTCTACAACTACCAGAAAGCAAAGCCGGATACCTTCTCCTTTACCCTGATCGAGGCGCTCAACCCCGAAGTGCTCAAGGCCGCCTACGGCAGCAAGAACGTTACCGGCAGTCTGGCCGACGGCCTCACCGTTGCCGCCAACAGCAGCCAGCCCGAGGACGGCGTTTGGGTGTTTGAGATGATCCTGCGGGGCGGGGTGCTCAAGCGGGTGGTGCTGCCCTGTGCCTCGGTCACCGAGCTGGGCGAGATCACCTATAAGGACGACGAGCCCATCGGCTACGCCCTGACCCTCTCGGCCATGCCGGATGCGTCCGGCAACACCCATTATGAGTATCTGGTCAAGGGAGGCGCGGCAGAATGAGGATCGAACAGGCCCAAACAACGCGCGAGGCCGTCCGCGAAGCGCGGCGGGTCAAAGGCACAACCACCTCCGGCTTTTGCTTTGATCTGCCGGCCGATGCCATCGACAACATGGAGCTGGTGGACGCCCTGGCCGACGCTCAGGACGATAACCCCATCGCCATCTCCCGGGTTTGCCGGCTGCTTTTGGGCGAAGGCGTCCGCAAGGCCCTCTATGCCCACCTGCGCACGCCGGAGGGGCGGGTGCCGGTGGAGGCGGTTTCCCGGGAGATATTGGAAATCTTTGCCGGCTTTGGGCAAGCGGGAAAAAACTGATGCTCCTCGCCGGCCTGCTGGGGGCCGGCGAGGATGCTTTTTTGTGCGACATGGCCGAGTTTTACGGCATTTTGGAGCCGCGCGCCCAGCCGGTGCGGCGGCTGGCGGCGCTGGCGGCCGGGCTGCCGGCCCGTGCCCGGTGCCGCCTGGCGCTGGCCGGCGAAAAGGCCGACCCTGCCCTTTTGCTGCTGGCGTCCATTGCCGACCGGCTGGGCTTTTTGTGCTGGGCGCAAACGCGGGATGGGCAGCGGGGCAAAAACCGCCCGCCCTCGGTGCTGGCCGCCCTGCTGGGCGCAGAGGGGCCGGCAAAGCCCCTGCCGCGGCAGGGCCAGCCGGGCCGCTGGCCTATGAAAACGGCGCCGCCTTTGAGGCGGCGCGCCAAAGCATCCTGAACCGAAAGGGGGGACAGGAATATGGCAACTGAGCTGGCCAAGGCGTATGTGCAGATCATCCCGTCGGCGCAGGGCATCGCCGGCTCGCTGCGCGGCGTGCTGGCCCCCGAAGCGGACAGCGCCGGCCAGGCTGCGGGCCAGGGCCTTGGCAGCAGACTGGTAGGCACGCTCAAGGGGGTGCTGGCCACGGCGGCCATCGGCAAGGCGCTGGGCGCGGCCATCACCGAAGGGGCGGCGCTCGAGCAGAGCCTCGGCGGCATCGAAACCCTGTTTGGGGCCAGTGCGGACAGGGTAATCCAGAACGCCCAAAACGCCTACCGCACGGCCGGGCTGTCGGCAAACGCCTACATGGAGCAGGTTACCAGCTTTACGGCCAGCCTGCTTCAGGGCCTTGGCGGGGACACCGAGGCCGCGGCGGCCGCTGCCGATACCGCCCTGCAGGACATGGCCGACAATGCCAACAAGTTCGGCACCGACATGGCCTCTATCCAGATGGCCTATCAGGGGTTTGCCAAGCAGAATTACACGATAAATCTAATGTCCGCCGCGTAAGTGATTGCGCGGTGAGCGTGCGTGAACCTACCAAGGGTGTGTAGCTGAAAAGGCGGCAGGAAATGGCCGCATGAGACAGCTATGCTGACAGGGGAAACCTAAACTGTTTATGGCTTTTACAGCATGGTTATCCTGTGCCAAGCTATACTATATCAAAATTATACTTGCATAGCAGGTAAAATTATGATATAATACAAAATATAGAAGGTCAAACGACTATCGGTTCGTCACCGAGTACAGCGTCTATTGGTACGGCGCTGGAAGTGCGCACCAACTTTTTCTGAAAGGATTAAAAGCCATGGAGATGTGGAAACAAATTCCCGATTTGCCCGGTTATTCCGTAAGCAGTACGGGGCGGGTAAGAAAAGACAGCACCGGCCAGATTATGGTGTTGAGCAAAAACGGCGGTTATTGCCGGATAACGATTTCAAAGCACGTCCACCGCCTTGTTGCAGACGCTTTTCTTGAAAAACCGTCCGATGATGCGAAATGCTGGGTAGACCACATAGACGGGAACCGCTCAAACAACAACGTCGAAAATCTACGGTGGGTTACACCGTCCGAAAATGCGCTATCATTTGGATACCATTCCCGGATAAAAAACAGGCGGCGTAAAGTGAGAGCAACACATCTCGATGGCAGAACAATCCTGTTTGAATCCAGACAAGCGGCTGCTGAGTATTTTGGATGCATAGATAGCGAGATAACTTACGGACATCGCTATATCAAGCATTCCAGAAAGAACCGCAGCTTCCCGGATGCGCATGATAAGCAAGGCTGGATTTTTGAAAAAGTTGAAGATATAGTCTAATCCCTTAAAGGCCGTGTGCGAAAAGCACATGGCCTTTTATAATACCGGGAAACCGGGGGTAACAAAATGGTTGGATAACTTAAAGCTGGGCTACGGCGGCACCAAAACCGAGATGGAGCGGCTGCTGGCCGACGCCGAGGCCTTTTCCGGCGTACATTACGACATCGACAACCTGGCCGACGTGTACGCGGCCATCCATGTGATTCAGGGCGAGATGGAGGTTTCCGGCCGCACGGCCGAGGAGGCCGCCGCCATCTATGAGCGTACCGGCCGCGAGGTCGGCGAGCAGATGGGCACCACCGCCAAGGAAGCGGCCACCACCCTGTCCGGCTCGCTGGCCTCCATGAAGGCCGCCTTCAAAAATGTGCTGGGCGGCCTGACCCTTGGGCAGGACATCGGCCCCGCCCTCTCGGCACTCGGCAGCACGGTGGTCACCTTTTTGGCCGGGAACCTGCTGCCGGCGGTGTTCAACATCCTGTCTGCGCTGCCGGCCGGGCTCCTCGCCCTGCTCAGCGAGGGCCTTCCCGCGCTGGCCAGCGCGCTGGGCGAGCTGCTGCCGGGGCTCTTTGACCAGCTGGCCGGCGGCCTTTCCGGCGCGGGCGGGCTGGCCATCCGCCTTTTGCAGCAGCTTGCTGAGGCGTTACTGGCCAACCTGCCGGTTTTTGCCGCCGCCGCACCGGCCTTGCTGGGAAGCCTGAGCGCGGGGGTGCTTGAAGCGCTGCCCGTTTTGTATGAGACGGCGCTTGGCATCCTCACCCAGCTTACCGCCGGCCTGATCGAAAACCTGCCCCTGCTGCTGCAAAGCGGCGCTGCGCTGCTGGGCGGGCTGCTGTCCGGCTTTTCCGAGGCGCTGCCGCAGATGGCGCTGGCCGCGGCGGGGGCGGCGGGCACGCTGCTTCAAACCCTTGCCGAGCACCTGCCACAGATCCTCTCGGCCGGCTTCGGGCTGCTCGTAAGCCTGGTGCAGGGCATCGGCAATGCGCTGCCCAAGCTGGTAACGGCGGCGGGCCAGATCGTAAAAAAGATTTGGGACGCGGTCAAGCAGGTGGACTGGCTGGCTCTGGGCAAGAGCATCGTTCAGGGTCTGATCGACGGCATCGGCGCGATGGCCGGCGCACTCTGGGAGGCGGCCAAAAACCTCGCCCACAGAGCGCTGGACGCCATCAAGGACGCGCTTGGCATCCATTCTCCATCCCGGGTCATGCGGGAGCAGGTGGGTCGATTCATCCCGGCCGGCATCGCGCAGGGCATCCGGCAAAACCAGGGCGCGGTGACCAGCGCGATGGAGGAGTTGTCTGCCAAGGCCGCGTCGGTCCGGGCGGCGCTGTCTTACGACCTTTCGGCTGCCGGCCGGCTGCCGGCCCTGGCAGGCGCGGGGGCGGCGGGCACGACCACCAACCTGTACCAGAACATCTATACCCACGACAGCCTGTCCGAAAGCGAGCTCACCCGGGAGGCCGAGGACTTGCTGGCGCGCAGCAAATGGGGGCTTCCCTGATGAACAAGGATACGGTCATTACCTACCAGAGTGCGGGCGGCAACATCCGCTTTGCGCCGGACGGCGAATATTGGATCACCGAGGTGTCCGGTCTCCAGACCGACATATCGCTCAATACCTCGCAGAGTGTCGGCCAGCGCGGCGCTACCGTCAACGGGCAGAGCGTCCAGCCCAAGAAAATCACCTTCAATGGGGCGATATTGGGGCGGGGCGGGGCGGCGGGGATCGAGCCTCTGCGACGGGCGCTGCTGGCTGCCGTGCTGCCGCTGGAAAGCGCCCGCATCACCTTTGCACAGGAGGGGCAAAGCTGGTATCTGGAGGGCTGGCCCACCAAAACGCCGGCCCTTAGTGATGGGCTGCGCCCCCAAAGCTTTCAATTCCAGTTCTATGTGCCTTACCCCTACTTCCGCTCGGCCGAGCAGCGCAGCTACCAGCTCTCGGGCCTGCGGGCCATGTGGCACACCCCATTTTACACCGGCGGGCATTTTTACATTTCAAAATATACCGAGGACGCCTTTTGCCGGGTGGCCAACACCGGCAACGTGGCCCAGGCCATCACCCTCACCCTCTACGCTGCGGCCGAGGTCACCCGGCCGGTGATCTACAACGTCGAGCGCGGCAGCCATATCCGGGTAAACAAGGTCATGGCCCCGGGCGAACAGATGGTCATCTCCACCCACGATAAGGATAAGGACGCCGGGCAGGCGGTGCGGTTTTTTGCGCAGGACGGCAGCGAGGGCAACGGCTTTAAGTACATCACGCCGGACAGCGACCTGGCTATGGTCGTTGCCCCGGGCGGCAACATCTTTATGGCTGACGCGGCGGCAAACAAGCAGAACCTGCGCTGCACGCTGACCACGGCGGGAGGGGAGCGGCACAGTATATGAGCCTGTATGTGTACAGCCCTGCCAAGGAGCGGCTGGGCGAGGTGCGCGGCATCACCAGCCTGCAGTGGCTGGAGGAGTACCAGGGCGCGGGCGAGGCAAAGCTTGCCTGCGGGGCCACGGCGGCAAACCGGGCGCTGCTGCTGCCCGGGAACCTTTTGCAGAATACCGACCGGCCCCAGCTGCTGGCCCTGATCCAGAGCGTAGAAGTGGACGACAACGCCAAAACCGCCAAGCTGACCGTGCGGGCCAAAACGACCGCCTGCCGGCTGGCTGGCCGGGTGGTGTATTACACCGAGAGCTACACCCACGCCGGGCAGGGCATGCGGGACATCGCTGCCCACAACCTGCGCGGGCTGCCGCTCAGCGCAGCGGCGCTGCCCGCAGATCTTGTGGACACGGCGCTGGCCGGGCAGGTGTCCTGGGGCAGTGTGCTGGACGCGGTGGAAGAGATCGCGGCGGCGTCCGGGCTGGGCTTCCGGGTGGCGGTGGACGCCGACCTGGCCGAAAGCTTTGAGGTATACCGCGGCGTTGACCGCAGCGTGCCCGGCAGCCCGGCCTATGTGGGCTTTTTTGGGGACGACGCCGGCAACCTGGCCTCGATCCAAATCAGGGAGGACGTGTCCGGCTGCGCAAACGTGGCCATCGTCTGCGGCCAGGGCGAGGGCGCGGACCGCCGGATGGTGGAGGCGGATCTCTCTGGCGGCGGCGCGCGGCGGGAACTATATGTGGACGCGCGGGATCTGGCACAGAAGGTCAGCGAGACCAGTGTAGACGGCGGCACCGCTGAAAAAACCCTCACCGACGCCGAGTACGACGCCCTGCTGCGCGCCCGGGGGCTGGCCAAGCTGGCTGAAGCCGCCGGGGCCTTGAGTATCAAGGCCCAGCTTGCCCAAACCATGCTGCTGTTTGGCAGGGACTACGAGCTGGGCGACATCCTGCCGCTGCGGGCGGCAAAATACGGGGTGTCCGTCAAGGTGCGGGTGGCAAAGGTAAAGCTTGTGTACGAGAAAACAAAAACGATTGAAGCAACCTTGGAGGTGATTCCATGACGGCATGGCCGCTGGACAACACGGAATACACGGCGGAGGCGATCGGAGCCTGGAGCGGTACCCGCACCCGGGGCGTATTTTCGGCCGAGGGCTGCTTTGCGGTCACGGCAGCGGGCGGCTTTGGCATCCAGATCTCGCCCGGCCTTGCCTGGCTCAAGGCGGCGGAATACTGGGGCATCGCGGTGCTGGAAAAGGTCGCAGCGGCCAGGCAGATCGAGGTCGGCAGCGGCCTGCTGCCTCGGTATGTGGCGGTGGTGCTGCAATACGACAAGACGGCCAACGATGTCCGCCTGACCCTGCGGTACGGCGATTATTCGGACGCCCCTGCCAAGCCCCAGCCGGTGCGGGATGAGTATTACGACGAGATCATCCTGGCCAGCATCCTTCAGCCGGCCGCGGCGGTGGAGATCACCCAGGCAAATATCACGGACGAACGGCTCAACGAGGCCATGTGCGGCCTGATGCGGGATGGGGTGACCGGCATGCCCACGGCCCAGCTCTTTGCCCAGGCGCGGGCACAGCTGGATGGATACGCCTCGGAGTTTGAGGCGTGGTTTGCTCGGATGCAGGGCCAGCTATCGCAGGATGCGGCGGGGAATTTGCAGCTGCAGGTGGACGCCCTTGGCGCCGAGGTACAGCTGTTTGCCTGCACCCTGCTGGCGGACGGCTGGCAGCCGCTGCCGGCAGAGGGCGGGGGCGCGGCCGGCGGGGGCGAAACGGAGGAAAGCGGCGGCGAGGCCGGCGGCGAAACAGCCGCGGCACAGGCCGGGGACGATACCGGCGGCAGCGAGGGCGGCGGCGAAACCGAACCCCCGGCCGTGACCGTATACACCCAAACAGTACCCTGCC
>CAJTVI010000019.1 GCA_910579545.1 uncultured Oscillospiraceae bacterium
TTCGGCCGGCTGCCGGCCGGCCCAAAGCCCGGCCGTGCCCGGCGCGGGGCTTTGCCCATCGGGCTGGCCGGCGGCAAAGGCCGGCAGCAGCAGGCCGGCAAAGGGCAAAAGGTAGGTCAGCGCGGCAAACAGCAGGATGGAGGGCAGGGCTTTTTTCATGGCAGGTACCTCGTGCTGCGGGTGTTTTTCAAAGGGCGGGCCGCTTGCAATTTGTCCCGCGACCCTGTATGATTACAGGTATAGAGGGAAAACACGGCCGGCGCACACAGCCGGCAGAGCGGGAAAGGGGAGAGGGATATGTCAGGCAGCGCCGCGGCGCTGGACAGCCAGTCCATGGAATTTTTATGCCGCGAGTATCTCAAAAATAACTACATCGACCCCGAAACCAGCGAGCGGCTGGGGGTCAAGCGGGGGCTGCGCAACGCGGACGGCACCGGCGTGCTGGCCGGGCTTACCAATGTGTGCGACGTTGTGGGCTACCAGCGCACGGGGGACGGCAAGATCGTGCCGATCCCGGGCAAGCTGATCTACCGGGGGGTCAATATCAACGAGATCGTGCACGAGGCCTACGAGCACGACCGGTTCGTGTTTGAGGAGGTCATCTGGCTTTTGCTCTTTGGCAGCCTGCCGAATGCCGACGAGCTCGAGACCTTCCGGGCGATCCTGGCGGCCCACCGGGAGCTGCCCGAGGGCTTTGCCGAGGACATGATCATGAAGGCCCCCAGCCCGAATATCATGAACAAGCTGGCCCGCAGCGTGCTGGCGCTCTACAGCTACGACGACGACCCCGAAAACCTCAGCCTGGAGGGCATCCTGCGCCAGTCCATCCGGCTCATCGCGGGGCTGCCCACCATCATGGTCAACGCCTACCAGGTCAAGCGCCGGGTCTACGACCGGCAGAGCATGTACTTCCATCTGCCCATCCCGGGCCAGAGCACGGCCGAGCACATCCTGGCCACCTACCGGGCCGACCAGCAGTTTACCCACGAGGAGGCAAAGCTGCTGGACCTCTGCCTGATGGTGCATGCGGACCACGGCGGCGGCAACAACTCCACCTTTGCCTGCCGGGTGCTGTCCAGTTCGGGGACCGACACCTATTCGGCCATTGCGGCGGCCATCGGCAGCCTCAAGGGGCCCAAGCACGGCGGCGCAAACCTCAAGGTGATGCAGCAGCTGGGGCATATCCAGGCGGGGGTGCACAACCACCGGGACGAGGACGAGGTGCGGGAATTTCTGCGCCGCATCCTGCGCCGGCAGGCGGGGGACGGCAGCGGCCTGATCTACGGCATGGGCCACGCGGTGTACACCATCAGCGACCCGCGCGCCCAGGTGCTGCGCGAAAAGGCCCGCAGCCTTGCCTACGACAAGGGCTTTGAGGACGAGTTTGAACTGCTCTGCCTTGTGGAAAAGCTCAGCCCCGAGGTGTTTGCCGAGGAGCGGGGTGCAAAGCAGGTGTGTGCCAACGTGGACCTGTACAGCGGGCTGATCTACCGGATGCTGGGCATCTCGGAGGACCTGTTTACCCCGCTGTTTGCCATCAGCCGTATGCCGGGCTGGTGCGCGCACCGGGTGGAGGAGGTCGTGTTTGCCAACCGGATCATCCGCCCGGCCTACAAGTATCTGGGCGTGCGGCAAAAATACAAGAGCATCGAGGAACGCTGATGAAACGAGCTGCAACAAGTTTGGTGCTGCTGGCGGCCATTGCGGCCGGCGCGGCGCACTGGCTGGACCTGGTCAATTTTACCGATCTTTCCACCGGATTTTCGTCCTACGGGCCGCTCTGGGCCCGGTACGCGGTGGCGGGCGCGGTGGCGGCGCTCTGCGCGCTGGCCGGCCTGCTGGCGGCCCGCCGGCCGGCGGGGCTGTGGCGGCGCAGCGTCGCGCAGGGGCTGGTAAGCCTTTTGTGCGCTGCGGGCTTTGCGGTGCTGGGCGGCAGCGGGCTGTTAAGCGCGGCGCAGCAGGGCCTTACCGCCCTCATCCAGCAGGTGCTGTGGCTGTTTACGGCCCTCTGGATGATGCTGCTGGCGGTGGCCCGGCTTTCGGCCCGGTCCGGCCTGCCCAGCTCCAGCGCCGTTTGGGGGGTGGCGGGCACCGTCTCGCTCTACCTGCTCACGGTGGTGCGGTTTATCTTTAAGCCCTCCGGCATCGTGCGGGTGGCGCCCACGGTGCAGGTGTTCAGCGCGCTGGCGGCGCTGCTGTTTTCCACCGCGCTGCTCAAATCCGCCTATCTGCCCCGCGCAAACTGCGGGCGCTGGCTCTCGCTTACCGGCAGCCTCGCCTTTTTCCTCTGCACCTGTCTGGAACTGCCCCAGACCCTTTGCCTGTATCTGGTCAGCGCGGCCGGCCGCGACGAGCTGATGCTCAGCGGATGCCTGGGCCTGCTGGGCCTGCAGGGCGCCGTCTGCGCCCTGATCGCCGCCGGCCCCTGCGCCCCCGAGCCGGAGGAGGAAGCGCCGGCAAAAAGCTGATAAAAGGCCATAAATGGCCGATCTGGGGGCCATGGCCCCCAGACCCCCATCATGCCCCATGCAATTTGCATGGGGCGATTTTATTTGATGATTGCCGCAAAATAAAAAAGGGCGGGGAAGCTTTGCACAGTTCCCCGCCCTCATAAACAGCTGTTCTTTTTTTGAAGGCTCCATTCAGGCATTTGCGCGCTGCAAATAAAACTCGCTCTCCGCCACGCGCACTACAAAGTCGTATTCCAGCCTTGTTGCCTTGGAGGGTACAATATTGTACCGCTTAAAAACCGAGCGCAGGTACAAAAAATAGTCCCTGTCCTGCTGGGCCAATGGGGCAACCCAGCCCTGCTCGCCGCCCAGTGCCTCGGCCTGCATCAATTCTTCCCTGCTCATCTCAGCCATGGGGATCCCTCCTGTACTCTGCAATGATCCGCTGCGCGGCATCCTCCCAAACCACCATTCGGAATGGGTCGTAAGCGGCCACCCTGCGCGCGCCAAGCACCCGCGTATAGTATTCCAACAGGCCGCTGGTTTTTGCTCTGAAAACCAAAACGCCGTCAAACCCCGCCTGTAAAGATAGCTGCACAGCATGGGCAAACAGGGCTTTTGCAATGCCATAGTATCTTTTTTGTCCGCCTGTTTTGTGCAAAAGGTTGGCGTTGCTGTGCGGGGCGCTTTCAAGGTAAACGATCTCCACTGCCATAGCCCTTTCGTCCAGCGCATAGGACATCAGTCCAAGCAGTTCTTTTGGGTCTGTGCGGTAAAGCGCAACCTTGTTGGGGAATTGGAGCGCTTGTTCTGTATCCCAGCGGGTTTGCCACTCCTGCGTTGCGGCAAAATCCAGGTCAGCGGCCGGCCGCACGGCAACGGGTATTTTTTCATCACAGGTGGCGTCCCAAACAAACAACTCCAGCGTCTGGCGCACCCCTTTTCACAAAATAGTGTATCACGGCAGGGGGCGGATTACAAGCCGGACTTTTGTGGAAGGACGGCTGTGCCCGGTTCCCGTTTTGTCCCGGGTACGACCGGGCTTTTGCGGCGGCCCGCAAAAATTTTTTCGCCGGGTAAATTTTTTTGCCCGGCCGTAACGGGGGTCTGGGGGACATGTCCCCCAGATTGGCCTAAAACGTTCCCCGGACGCTGCGCCTTGCCCTTAATCCGGCAGCACGCACACCTGGCACAGCTGCACATACACCGGGCCGTAGCGGTCGGCCAGCAGTTCGGCGGCGGTGGGGCAGGGGCCGGGCATGGCGCCCTCGCGCAGCGGCAGGGCCAGGGCCACCGCGGCCCCGCGTCCCGGCCGGCTGGCCAGGCTGCACACCCCGCCCGCCCGCCGGGCCAGCATGGCCGCAAGGCTCAGGCCCAGGCCGGCCCCCCGCTCCTCGCTGGCCGGGCGCGCCGGGCGGGGCAGCGCCGCAAAGGGCACAAACGCCCGGCTTTGGGCCGCCGGCGGGATGCCCGGCCCCGCGTCCCGCACCACCAGCACCGCGCGCCGGCCCTGCCGGCTCACCTCCATCTGCACCGCAGGCCGCGGCCCGCCGTACAACAGCGCGTTGTCCAGCAGGTTCAGCGCCACCTCCGCCAGCACCGGGGCCGGCGCGTCCACCGGCAGCACCCCGCCCCTTACCGCCAGCGCCGGGCGCAGCGCCCGGCTCGCGCAGCAAAGCTGCGCCGCCTCGCACACCGCCGTGCACACCGCCGCAAGGTCGCAGCACCGCCCCGGCGGCATGGGCCGGCAGAGCCGGGCGTAACACTCCAAGTTGCGGACCCCCCGCAGCAGCCGGTAGGCCGCCGTCCGCGCCGCCGCCTCGTACCCGCCCTGCTCCGGCCTCGCAAGCCCCGCCAGCAGCGGCCCCAGCGCCGCCCGCTGCGCCGCCGCAAGGCTCTGCGCAAACCGGGCCGCCCCCATCTCTGCGTGTTCCAGCCTTACCCCTCCCCCTAACTTTTGCCGATCCCCGGCCGCCATAGCCTTAGTTTGCCGGCCCGCCGGGCAAAAAATCCAGCCCGCAGCCCCCAGAAACTGGCATTTCTGCCAAAGCTGCCGGGGTTTGCGTTATTTTTTTATCAAACCACTTGTTGTTTGCAAAAAATTGGTATAGAATAAGGGTAGGTAAAAAGCCAGCCGGCTTTTTTGCAAAAGGCGGCAAAAAAGCCCCCTGCGCGCCGCGCGGGCGTTTTTGGCCGCAAAACCAAATTTTTAGGAGGACGATTCTTTATGGCAGTAAAAGTTGCGATCAATGGCTTTGGGCGTATTGGCCGTTTGGCGTTCCGCCAGATGTTTGAGGCCGACGGGTACGAGGTTGTGGCCATCAACGATCTGACCAGCCCCAAGATGCTGGCCCATCTGCTGAAATACGACACCGCGCAGGGCAGCTTTATCGGCCGCGTGGGCGAGGGCAAGCACACGGTGGAAGCCGGGGAAGACAACATCGTGGTAGACGGCAAAAAGATCACCATCTACGCCATGCCCAAGGCCGAGGAACTGCCCTGGGGCGAGCTGGGCGTGGACGTGGTGCTGGAGTGCACCGGCTTCTACACCAGCAAGGCCAAGGCCGAGGCCCACATCAAGGCCGGCGCCAAAAAGGTCGTCATCTCGGCTCCCGCCGGCAACGACCTGCCCACCATCGTGTACAGCGTCAACGAGAAGACCCTCACCAAGGAGGACACCATCATCAGCGCCGCCTCCTGCACCACCAACTGCCTGGCCCCGATGGCCGACACCCTCAACAAGGCCTTCCCCATCGTGTCCGGCATCATGACCACCGTGCACGCCTACACCGGCGACCAGATGATCCTGGACGGCCCGCAGCGCAAGGGCGATCTGCGCCGTGCCCGCGCCGGCGCGCAGAACATCGTTCCCAACTCCACCGGCGCCGCCAAGGCCATCGGCCTGGTCATCCCCGAGCTCAACGGCAAGCTGATCGGCTCGGCCCAGCGCGTCCCGGTGCCCACCGGCAGCACCACCATCCTGGTGGCCGTCGTCAAGGGCAAGGACGTTACCAAGGACGCCATCAACGCCGCCATGAAGGCCGCCGCCAGCGCCAGCTTTGGCTACAACGAGGAAGAGATCGTCTCCTCCGACGTGATCGGCATGAAGTACGGCAGCCTGTTTGACGCCACCCAGACCATGGTCACCAAGATCGACGACGACACCTATCAGGTGCAGGTCGTCTCCTGGTACGACAATGAGAACAGCTACACCAGCCAGATGGTCCGCACCATCAAGTATTTCGCCGAGCTGTAAGCCGGCGGGCTGTGCGGCCTGATACCCACACACAAAGGGGGCGGCGCGGGGTTTCCCGCGCCGCCCTGCTGTTTGCCGGCCGCCAAAACCGGCGTTTAAAAAAATGCGCCCGGCGGGCATCCGCCTGCCCGCCGGGCGCAAAAACTACCTCTCAAACAGGAGTTGATCCCCCTATGACCGGAGCACACACCCCGCCGCTGCGCGGCGCGATCTTTGATATGGACGGCACCCTGCTGGACTCGATGGCCATGTGGCGGGGCGCGGCGGCCGAGCTGGTGCGCCGGCACGGCAAAACGCCCGAGCCGGACCTTTTGCAGCAGATCGTGGCCATGCCGCTGGCCGAAACGGTGGTCTACCTTGTGGACCGCTACCAGATGGATATCACCCCCGCCGCCTTAAAGGAGGAGTTTGGGCGGTACCTGGCCGAACAGTATGGCCGGCGGCTGCAGCTCAAGCCCGGCGCGGCGCAGCTGGTGGATACCCTGCGGGCCCACGGGGTGCCGGCGGCCCTGGCCAGCGCCACCGAGCTGCCGCTCATCCGGGCCGCCATGGGCCGGCTGGGCCTTTTAAACAGCTTTTGCGCCGTGGCCTCCTGCCAGCAGTACGGCTCAAAGCAGCAGCCGGATATCTACCTTGCGGTTTCCCGCGGGATGGGGCTTGCCCCCGCCGAAACCGCCGTGTTTGAGGATTCGCTTGCGCCGCTGCGCACCGCCCATGCCGCCGGCTATTTTACCGTGATGGTAAAGGACGAAACCTCCCGGCAGGACTGGCCCCAGATGGCCGCCCTGGCCGATCTGCAGATCGCGGACCTGCGGGATTTCTGCCCCGGGCCGCTGTTTGGCTTTTAGGCCGGCCCGGCGCGCTGCCAACAGGCCCGGGCCTGCGCCGGGCGGGCGCGGCAAAGGGCGGGGGCGGTTCAGCGCGGGCCCTGCCGGGCGCGCCGCCTGATGCGCCCCGGCTCAGCCCTGGGGCCGGAAGACGATCCGCCCGGTCTCGGCGCTCATGGCGTCCACGATGGCCAGCGATTCCAGCCGGCAGCCCAGGTTGCGGATGATCTGCCCGCCGGGCTGGAAGCCCTTTTCGATCGCGATGCCAATGCCCTCCACCGTTGCGCCCGCCTGGGCGCAGATAGCCAGCAGCCCCTGCAAGGCGCAGCCGTTGGCCAAAAAGTCGTCCACGATCAAAAGGTGGTCGTCCGGGCCCAAAAACCGTTTGGATACGATCACCTGGCTCTTGTTCTGGCGGGTAAAGGACTCGATCTCGGCCCGGTACACATCCCCGTCAATGTTGATGCTCTCGCCCTTTTTGGCAAACACGGCCGGCACCTCAAACTGTTCGGCCGCCGCCACCGCAAGGCCGATGCCGGAGGCCTCGATGGTCAGGATCTTGTTGATGGGCCGCCCGGCAAACCGGCGCTTCCACTCGGCCCCCATCCAGCGCAAAAGCCCAATGTCCAGCTGGTGGTTCAAAAACGCGTCCACCTTCAGCACATTGCCCGGCTTTACGATACCCTCGGCCAAAATGCGTTCTTCCAGATAATTCATGGGGTGGCCTCCTTTATATTATTTCTGTTTTGCAAAACAGTGTCTTGTTAAGTATAGTATAACATAACCCGCCCCGGCCTGAAAGCACCCCCGCGCAAAAAACATCCGCAAAAAACCGCGCCGGGGCGCTTTACAAGCCCGGCGGCTTTTTGTATACTGGACAGGTGGGCCCCCGCCATGCAGGCGGCCGGCTGCCATGCACAAAAAAACGACGGCGGCACAGCCAGTGCCGCGGTAAGGAGCAGTGAAGCATGAAAAACAGCGAAAAAAACTTTGACACCATCGTAGCCCTGTGCAAAAACCGGGGCTTTGTCTACCCGGGCAGCGAAATTTACGGCGGCCTTGCCAACAGCTGGGACTATGGCCCCCTCGGGGTCGAGTTCAAAAACAACGTCAAGCGGGCCTGGCTCAAAAAGTTCGTGCAGGAAAGCCCCACCAACGTGGGGCTGGACGCCGCCATCATCATGAACCCGCAGACCTGGGTCACCACCGGGCATGTGGCCGGCTTCTCCGACCCGCTTCTCGACTGCAAAAGCTGCAAGGCCCGCCACCGGGCCGACAAGCTGATCGGCGAGGAGTTCCCCGAGGTCAACACCGACGCCATGACCTTTGACGAGATGGACGCCTTTATCACCGAGCACCAGAACGTGGTCTGCCCGGTCTGCGGCAAGCACGATTTCACCCCCATCCGCAAGTTCAACCTCATGTTCAAAACCGCCATCGGGGTCACCGAGGACTCCTCCAGCACCTGCTACCTGCGCCCCGAAACCGCCCAGGGCATCTTTGTCAACTTTGCCAACATCCAGCGCACCACCCGCCGCAAGCTGCCCTTTGGGGTCTGCCAGGTGGGCAAGGCCTTCCGCAACGAGATCACCCCCGGCAACTTCACCTTCCGCACCCGGGAGTTTGAGCAGATGGAGTGCGAGTTCTTCTGCAAGCCCGGCACCGACCTGGAGTGGTTCGCCTATTGGAAGGACTTCTGCAAAAACTGGCTGCTCAGCCTTGGCATCAAGGAGGAAAACCTCCGCCTGCGGGACCACGAGCCGGCCGAGCTGGCTTTTTACAGCAACGCCACCACCGACATCGAGTACGCCTTCCCCTTTACCGACTGGGGCGAATTGTGGGGCATTGCCGACCGCACCAACTACGACCTGGGCCGCCACCAGGAGGCCAGCGGCAAGGGCCTTGAGTACTTCGACCCGGATTCGGGCGAGCACTACATCCCCTATGTCATCGAGCCCTCGCTGGGAGCCGACCGGGTGGCCCTGGCCTTCCTCTGCGACGCATACGATGAGGAGCACCTCACCGACGCCAAGGGCAAGGAGGACCTGCGGGTGGTGCTGCGGCTGCACCCGTACCTTGCGCCCTTCAAGGCGGCGGTGCTGCCCCTCTCCAAAAAGCTGGGCGAAAAGGCCCAGGAGGTGCGGGCCGAGCTGAGCAAATACTTTATGGTGGACTACGACGAGGCCGGCTCGATCGGCAAGCGGTACCGCCGGCAGGACGAGATCGGCACCCCGCTGTGCATCACGGTGGACTTTGACACGGTGGGCGACGCCGAAAAGCCCGGCGACGGCTGCGTCACCGTGCGGGACCGGGACACCATGGACCAGGTGCGCATCCCCATCGGCGAATTAAAGCAGTATATCGAGGACAAGATCGCCTTTTAAGCAAGGCGCCCCGGGGGTGTCCGGTTCAAGGAGTATCAGGGAGCTAAGGCCGGGTGCGGGGGAGAGTCTCGAAAGGCTTTCGGGGCAGCGGCGGTGAGATAAGAAAACAAAGAATCCAAATCAAATTCGATCCACCGAAAATTTGCTGGGCGGCCGCAGCCGCAAGGAAGAAAAGTGCAGCAAGCCTTAATGGCTTGCAAGCTTTTCTGACGCAGCGGATGCGGCTGACCAGTAGAATTTGCGGCTTTGTTTTCTTGTGGAACCGCCGCTAAGAGGGTCCTGTTGCCTTGAGAGACTGCTTCCACGCACCCGGCCGGCGGATATCGCTCCCCGGTTTGGACACTCCCTGCCCGCCGGCGTTATTGACAAGGCGGCCCAACCCAAAAGGAGAGAGCATCATGGACAAGCAGCTTTTGCAAAAATACGCGGATTTTGTGGTCAAGGCGGGGGTCAACGTGCAGCCCGGCCAGGCGCTGATCCTGCGCTGCCCCGTCTTGGGGGCCGAGTTTGGCCGCGCCTGCATGCGGGCCGCCTTTGAGGCCGGCGCGCGGGACGTCCTTCTGCGCTACGAGGACGAGCAGGCCGCCCGCATCCGGATGGACAAGGCCAGCGAGGAGGCCCTCACCCATCCCATGCCCAGCGAGCTGCGCAGCTATCTGGACTATGCCGAGAGCGAGGGCGGGGTCTGCGTGCTCAACATCCACGCCGACGACCCCGAAATCTTCAAAGGGCTGGACGCCGGCAAGATCCACCGGGTCGAGGTGGCCCGCCGCACCTTTATGCGCCCCTGGCAGGAGTACACCATGAAGGACAAGGTGCAGTGGTGCGTCGTCTCGATCCCCACCCCCGCCTGGGCGGCGGCGGTCTACCCGGACCTTGCGCCGGATGAGGCGGTCGAGGCCCTGTGGGACACCATCTTTGCGGTCTGCCGGGTCAAGGGGGGCGACCCGGTCGCCGCCTGGCGGCAGCACACCGCCCAGACCACCGCCCGCAAGGACCGGCTCAACGCCCTGGACCTTGCCAGCATCCATCTTACCAGCGCAAACGGCACCGACCTCACGGTGGGCCTGGCCGAGGGCGCGGTGTGGGAGGGGGCGGCCAGCACCGCCCAGAACGGGGCGGACTTCATCCCCAACATCCCCACCGAGGAGGTCTTCACCGCCCCCCATAAAGACCGGGTAAACGGAGTGGTCAAGGGCACCAAGCCCTACGCCTACAACGGCGAGGTGATCGAGGGCTTCTCGGTTACTTTTAAAGACGGCCAAGTGGTGGCGCACAGCGCCGAAAAAAACGACGCCCTGCTCGGCCGGCTGCTGGCCAGCGACGCCGGGGCCTGCCGCATCGGCGAGGTGGCGCTGGTGCCCGCCTCCAGCCCCATCAACCAAAGCGGGCTGCTCTTTTACAACACCCTTTTTGACGAAAACGCCGCCTGCCACATCGCCTTTGGGGCGGGCTACCCAATCAACATCCGGGGCGGCGCCGCCCTGGACCGCGCGGCGCTCACCGCCGCCGGCCTCAACGACTCGGTCATCCACGAGGATGTGATGGTGGGCAGCGCCGACATGCGCATCACCGGCCAGACCAGGGCCGGCGAGACGGTGCTGATCTTCGAAAACGGCGAGTGGGCCTTTTGAGCCGGCCGCCCCTGTAAAGCCGGGGGCCCTGCCGCCGGGCCCTGCGGGGATACGCCCGCGCAAGGGCAAAAGCCCCCCAAAAACGCCCGGCGGCAGACCAGGCAACAAAGCCCCGCAAAAACGCCCGGCGGCAAACCGGGCAAAAGCCCCGCAAAAAATTTTTCGCGGGGCTTTTCTTTTCCCGCGGGGTGTGGTATACTGGTGCAGGCCGCTTTACTACTTTAGCGTAATAAAGCGGCAAACATGGCAACATGGCAAAGCAAAGCAGCAAACATCGCTTAACGGCGGGTGCGCCCGTGTTAAGGGATGCAAAAAAAGGGGGCATACGGCATGCAGACGATCCTTTCCTGCCTGGGGCAGGCCGAG
Organism: uncultured Oscillospiraceae bacterium; assembly: GCA_910579545.1. Classification (GTDB taxonomy): domain Bacteria; phylum Bacillota; class Clostridia; order Oscillospirales; family Ruminococcaceae; genus UBA7177. Next base: position 10,918 of record CAJTVI010000019.1, read on the forward strand.
CGCACGGCTTTGGCCCTGCGCGCCGCATACGAACAGGCGGGCTACCGGCATTACCGCATGGCCCGCTTTGAGGAGTACGCCCTTTACCAGGACAACCGCGGCTTTTTGCCCGCCCAGCAGCTCATCAGCTTTACCGACCTGGACGGCCGGCTGCTGGCCCTCAAGCCGGACGTGACCCTCTCGATCGCCAAAAACGCCCAGCCCGCGCCGGGCGGCTGCCAAAAATACTATTATGCCGAGAGCGTCTTCCGCCCCAGCCCCGAGAGCCGCAGCTTCTGCGAGATCAGCCAGACCGGCCTGGAGTGCATCGGGGCGGTGGGCCCGGCCGAGATGGCCGAGGTGCTGCGGCTTGCCCGGCACAGCCTGCGGCTGGCGGCCGGCGGGCGGGGGGCCGCGCTCGAGTTGGGGCACACCGGCTTTGTGGCCGCCCTGCTGGAAGCGGCGCCCGCGCCGGCGCGCGGCCCGCTTTTGGAGGCGGTGCGGGCCAAAAAGGCCCACGAGATCAAGGCCGCCTGCCAAAAATACGCGGCGGGCGACGCCCTCTGCGCCGACCTCACCGCCCTGCTGGCCCTGGCCGGCCCGGCAAACGAGGTGCTGGCCCGGGCCGGGGCGCTGGCCCGCACCGGGGCCATGCGCGCGGCCTTAGAGGAACTTGCGGCCCTGGCCGCGGCGCTGGCAAAGGACCCGCCGGCCGGCCCCGCGGCCGCAAAAGCCGGGACGGCCGATGCCGGCCCGGATGCCCCCGCCCCCGCAGAAGCCGGCCCGCCGCCCGCGGTGCGGCTGGACCTCTCGCTGGCCAATGACCTCGATTACTACAACGGCCTTGTGTTCCAGGGCTATCTGGAGGGGCTGCCCCGCGCCGTGCTGCAGGGCGGCCGGTACGACCCCCTGGCCGCCCGGTTTTCGCCGGGGGCGGGGGCGGTGGGCTTTGCCCTCTACCTCAACGAGCTCGAGCGGCTGCCCGCGGCCCCGGCCGGCCCGGCGGTGCACATCCCGCGGCCGGGCGGGCGGCCCGCCCTCAACCTGGCGCTGCCCAAGGGCCGGCTGGGGGATAAGGCCTACGGCCTGCTGGCCAGGGCCGGCTACGGCTGCGCCGAGGAGCCGGGCGCGACCCGCCGGCTGGTGGTGGAAAACCCGGCCGCCGGCATCCGGTACTTTTTGGTCAAGCCCAGCGACGTGGCCATCTATGTGGAGCACGGCGCGGCCGATATCGGCATCGTGGGCAAGGACATCCTGGCCGAGAGCGGCCCGGACGTCTACGAGCTGCTGGACACCGGCCTTGGCCGCTGCCGCATGTGTGTGGCCGGCCCGGCCGGCTTTGCCGAGGACCCCTCCCGCCCGCTGCGGGTGGCAACCAAGTTCATGAACATCGCCCGGGACCACTACGCCGCCCGGGGCCGGGCCATCGACCTCATCCGGCTTAACGGCTCGATCGAGCTTGCGCCGCTGCTGGGCCTTTCGGACGTGATCGTGGACATTGTGGAGACCGGCGTGACCCTCAAGGAAAACGGCCTTGCGGTGCTCGAGGAGTTTATGCCCATCAGCGCCCGGCTGATCGCCAACAAAGCAAGCTGGCAGTTCAAGCGCCAGGCCATCGAGGCGCTGATGCAGGCTTTTAAAGAGGTGACAAAAGGATGATCCGTATCACACCCTTCAACGCGCTGGCCCCCGGCGAGATCCTCACCCGGGACAACCGCGCCGAGCCCTCGGTGTCCGCCGCGGTGGACGCCATCCTGGCCGGGGTAAGGCAAAAGGGGGACGAGGCGCTGTTTGCCTATGCCCGGCAGTTCGACCACGCCGAGCTGATCGACCTTGCGGTAAGCGAGGAGGAGATCGAGGCCGCCTTTGCCGCCTGCGAGCCGGAATTCCTCGAGACCCTGCGGCAGGCGGCGGCCAACATCCGCGCCTTCCACGCCCAGCAGCTCCACAAGGACCTGCTGTTCACCCCCCGGCCCGGCGTGGTGCTGGGCCAGCGGTACACCCCGCTCGGGCGGGTGGGGGTGTATGTGCCCGGGGGCACCGCCAGCTACCCCAGCACCGTGCTGATGGACGTGATCCCGGCCCAGCTTGCCGGGGTGGACGAGATCGTCATGGCCACCCCTCCCGGGCAAAACGGCGGGGTGGCCCCGGCCATCCTGGCGGCCGCGCGCATCGCGGGGGTGGGCCGCATCTTCAAGATGGGCGGCGCGCAGGCGGTGGCGGCCCTGGCCTTTGGCACCCAGAGCGTGCCCCGGGTGGACAAGATCGTGGGCCCCGGCAACATCTATGTGGCCGAGGCAAAGCGCAAGGTCTACGGCCTGGTGGACATCGACATGATCGCCGGCCCCAGCGAAATATTGGTTTTGGCCGACGGCGGGGCCGACCCGGCCTGGGTGGCGGCCGACCTGCTGAGCCAGGCCGAGCACGACAAGCTCGCCAGCGCCGTGCTGGTCACCGACAGCCCCGCCCTGGCAAGCGCGGTGGACGCCGAGCTTGAGCGCCAGCTGCCCCTGCTGCCCCGGGCCGAGATCGCCCGCGCCAGCCTTGCGCAGAACGGCAGGATCGTGGTGGCCGACAGCCTCGAAAAGGCCGTTGAGGCCGCCAACCTCATCGCGCCCGAGCATCTCGAGCTCTGCGTGGAGGACCCCTTCCGGCTCTTGGGCCTTGTGCGCAACGCGGGCAGCATCTTTATGGGCCGGTACGCCCCCGAGGCGCTGGGCGATTATTTTGCCGGCCCCAACCACACCCTGCCCACCAGCGGCACCGCCCGGTTTTCCAGCCCGCTCTCGGTGGACGATTTTGTCAAAAAGTCCTCCTTTACCTATTACACGGCCGGGGCGTTGGCCGCCGAGGCCGCCCAGGTGGCCGGCTTTGCCCGCCGCGAGGGGCTGGAGGCCCACGCCCGCAGCGTGGAGGTACGCATGCAGGGCCCAAAAACGCCGGACCGTTTGGCGGAGGAGGTGCAGCCATGAGCCGTTTTCTCTCACAGGAGGCCGCCCGCCTTGCGCCCTACGTCCCCGGCGAACAGCCGTTGGGCGGCTTTATCAAACTCAACACCAACGAAAACCCCTTTCCCCCCAGCCCGGCGGTGCGCACGGCGGTGCTTGCCAAGGTCGGCAGCCTCAACCTGTATAACGACCCCACCTGCGCCGCTTTGCAGGCCGCCCTTGCGCAGGAGTACGGCCTTGCCCCCGCCCAGGTGCTGCCCGGCAACGGCAGCGACGAGGTGCTGGCCTTTGCGCTGCGCTCCTTTTGCGGGGCCGGCCGGCCGCTCGCCTTTGCGGACGTCACCTACGGCTTTTACGAGGTCTGGGCCAACCTTTTTGGCTTCGAGGCCCGGCGCATCCCCCTTGCGGCGGATTTTGCCCTGCGCCCCGAGGACTATTTTGGCCTTGGCTGTACCATCGTGCTGGCAAACCCCAACGCCCCCACCGGGCTGGCCCTGCCGCCGGAGGAGATCGGCCGCATCGCCGCCGCGAACCCCGACAACGTGGTGATTGTGGACGAGGCCTACGCCGATTTTGCCCCCCAAAGCTGCCTTGGGCTTTTGGGCCGGTACCCAAACCTGCTTATTGTGCGCACCTTCAGCAAAAGCCGGTCCCTTGCCGGCGGGCGGCTGGGCTTTGCGCTGGGCAGCGGGGAGCTCATCGCCTGCCTTGCCCGCGTAAGGGACAGCTTCCACCCCTACAACGTCAACACCCTCACCCAGGCCGCCGGCCTTGCCGCCCTTGCGGATAAGGCCTATTTTACCCGCTGTGTTGCCGAGGTCTGCGCTGCCCGCCGCTGGGCGGCCGGGGCGCTGGCGGCACTGGGCTTTGAGCTTACCGATTCCGCCGCAAACTTTTTGTTTGTGCGCCATCCGGCCCTGCCGGGCAGGGAAATAGCGGACGCCCTGCACGCGCGCGGCATCCTGGTGCGCCGGTGGGACGCCCCCCGCATTGCCGATTGGCTGCGCATCAGCGTGGGCAGCCGCCCGCAGATGGAAACGCTGGCCGCCGCGCTTGCCGATATTTTACACACATCCCCAAAGGAGGGCTGAGCCATGCGCACTGCCGCCATTGACCGCGCCACCACCGAAACAAACATCACCCTCACCCTTGCCTTAGAGGGCGCCGGCCGGTACCAAATCGACACCGGCTGCGGCTTTTTGGACCACATGCTCGAGCTGTTTGCCCGGCACGGCCGGTTCGATCTGACCCTGCGCTGCGCCGGCGATACCAAGGTGGACTACCACCACACGGTGGAGGACGTGGGCATCTGCCTGGGCCGGGCCTTTGCCAAGGCGCTGGGCGACGGGCGGGGCATCGCCCGGTACGGCAACTTTTTGCTGCCCATGGACGAGACCCTGGTGCTCTGCGCGGTCGACCTCTCGGGCCGGGCGGCGCTGGGCTGGCAGCTGCGGCTGCCGGCGGCCCGCGTGGGCGATTTTGACACCGAGCTTGCCAGGGAGTTCTGGCTGGGGTTTGTGCGCTGCTGCCCCTCGGCGGTGCATTTTGTGCAGCTTTCCGGCGAAAACACCCACCATATTTTAGAGGCCGCCTTCAAGGGGGCCGGCCGGGCGCTGGCCCAGGCCGTGGCGATCGAGCCCGGCCTTGAAAACGAGGTCCCCAGCACCAAGGGCGTTTTGTAAGGGCGGCGGCCCATAGCGCCGGGGGGACAAAACCATCAAAAAAAGGCGGTGTGCGCATGATCGCTATCGTGGATTACGGGGTGGGCAACCTTGCCAGCCTGGCCGGCAGCCTTGCCAGCCTCGGCCTTGCAAACGAGGTCACCCGCGACCCGGCAAGGCTCTCCTCGGCCAGCCATATCCTGCTGCCGGGGGTGGGGGCCTTTGGCGACGCCATGCAAAAGCTGCGGGATACCGGCCTTGTGCCGGTGCTCAAAAGCCAGGCGCAAAAAAAGCCGCTGCTGGGCATCTGCCTTGGTATGCAGCTGCTGTTTGAAAAAAGCTATGAATTTGGCGAGCACCAGGGGCTGGGCCTTTTGCCCGGCGAGGTCTGCCCCCTCGGGCCGGATCTTGCCGCCGCCGGCCATCCCGAGCTCAAGGTGCCCCACATGGGCTGGAACCGGCTGGACATCCTGCGGGCCGACCCCTTTTTTGCCAACACCCGCCCGGGCGAGTATGTGTACTATGTGCACAGCTTTTACGCCAAACGCTGTGAGGCCGACACCCTTGCCACCTCGCCCTACGGCGCTGCGGTCACCGGGGTGGTGCGCCGCGGCCTTGTGTACGGCACCCAGTTCCACCCGGAAAAATCCGGCTCGGCCGGCCTGCGCATGCTGGCGGCCTTTGCCGCGCTGGGCGGCCAGCCGGCCGAGCGGCTGTAAAAAATGGGGGGAGGGAGTTCCATGCAGATGCTGCCAGCCATCGACCTGCAAAACGGGCAGGTAGTGCGCCTTTATCAGGGCGATTACAATCAAAAGACCGTCTATTCCTCCGACCCCTGCGCCGTGGCCCGCGGCTTTGCGGCGGCGGGCGCAAAAAACCTGCATGTGGTGGACCTGGACGGCGCAAAGGACGGCAGCCTTGCCAATTTTAAGACGGTGGCCGCCCTGGCGGCCCAGAGCGGCCTTGCCGTCGAGGTGGGGGGCGGCATCCGCACCGAGGAGCGCATCCAAAAATATCTGGAACTCGGCGCGGCGCGGGTCATTTTGGGCACGGTTGCCGTACAGGATTTTGCCTTTACACAAAAAATGGCCCAAAAATACGGTGAGCGAATTGCGGTAGGGGTGGACGCGAAGGACGGCAAGGTGGCCACCCACGGCTGGCTGCAGGTTTCCGGGCTGGACGGCCCCGCGTTTTGCCGGCGGCTGGCCGAGGCGGGGGTGCGCACGGTGATTTATACCGACATTGCGCGGGACGGCGCCGAGCAGGGCGCGAATTTAGAGGTTTATCGCGAACTTGTCCGCATCCCGGGCCTGCGGGTGATTGCCAGCGGCGGGGTGTCGGGCCTTGCCGAGATCCGCGCCCTGGCCGGCATGGGCGCCTGGGGGGCCATCCTGGGCAAGGCCCTCTACACCGGCCGGCTTGAGCTGGCCGAGGCGATCCGCGCCGCGGAGGAACCGGCGGGGGAATGGGCTCAATGGGACAATCTGGGCAAATAGGGCCAATCTGGGGGGCTCGCCCCCCAGACCCCCGTTATATGCCCCTGCAAATATTTTTGCAGGGGCGAAGGATTTTGAGAGGATTCAGGGCAAGGCTTTGTGAGCTTCCAAGGCCAAGGCCGGAGACGGCGGGAGAGCCTGCGGGCGCTTTTTGCCGGGCGCGCCGGCCAAAACAGCAAAAGGGGGCGGCAGCATGATCACCAAGCGCATCATTCCCTGCCTGGACGTCCGGAACGGCCGGGTGGTCAAGGGGACCAACTTTACGGCCCTGCGGGACCTGGCCGATCCGGTCGAACTGGCCCGGCGCTACAACGCCGACGGGGCCGACGAACTGGTGTTTTACGACATCACCGCCAGCGCCGAGGGCCGCGCCCTCTTTACCGATATTCTGGAGCGGGTGGCCCGGCAGGTGTTCATCCCGCTCACGGTGGGGGGCGGCATCAACGCGCTGGACGATTTTGCCCGGGTGCTGGGCTGCGGGGCCGACAAGGTCAGCGTCAACTCGGGGGCGCTCAAAAACCCGGATCTCATCGACGCGGCCGCCCGCCGCTACGGCAGCCAGTGCGTGGTGCTCTCGATGGACGTCAAGCGGGTAAACGGCAGCTACCATGTGTTTGCCAAGGGCGGCCGGGAGGACACCGGCCGCGACGCCCTTGCCTGGGCCGCCGAGGGCGCCGAGCGGGGCGCGGGCGAGCTGGTGGTCAACTCGATCGATACCGACGGAGTGCGCCAGGGCTTTGACCTCGAACTGCTGGACGCGGTCTGCGCCCGGGTGCGGCTGCCGGTCATCGCCAGCGGCGGCGCGGGCTGCAAAGAGCATTTTGCCCAGCTTTTTGCCCATCCCGGCGTCGACGCCGGGCTTGCCGCCGGCATCTTCCACACCGGGCTGCTGCCCATCCCCGCCCTCAAGGCCTACCTGCGCGGGCAGGGGGTCGAAATGCGGCTGTAAGAACCTGTATTCACAAACGCGAACGGGCCAAAGCGCCCAAAGGGAGAAACGACCATGCAGAACAAACCTACCCTCAAATTTGACGAGAAGGGCCTTATCCCGGCCATCGTGCAGGACCACTATTCCAAAGAGGTGCTCACCCTCGCCTACATGAACGCCGAAAGCCTGGCCCTCACCATTGCCGAGGGCCGCACCGTCTTTTACAGCCGCAGCCGCCAGACCCTCTGGCGCAAGGGCGAAACCAGCGGCAACATCCAGCGGGTGGTGTCCATCACGGCCGACTGCGACGCCGACGCCTTAGTGGTGGAGGTCGTCAAGAGCGGCCCGGCCTGCCACACCGGGGCCGAGAGCTGCTTTTTTAACCCGGTCTACCTCAGTGAGGAACTCAAACAGTTTTCCTACGAGGCACTTTACCGGCTCATCGAGGGCCGCAAAACCAGCCCGCAGGAGGGCAGCTACACCACCTACCTGTTCCAAAAAGGGCTGGACAAGATCCTCAAAAAGGTGGGGGAGGAGTGCACCGAGGTCCTGATCGCCGGGGCCAAGCAGGATCAGGAGGAAACGGTGTACGAGATCGCCGACCTTGCCTACCATGTCCTGGTGCTCATGGTGCAGGCCGGCATCACGGTGGAGGATGTGACCCGCGAGCTGGAAAAACGCCATGTGGTGGACCACAAGGTAAAGCAGGAGCGGATGCAGTGAGCGCCCGGCGGCCCATCCCCGGTTTGGACGCCCTCCCGCCCCGCCCCGGCCTTGCCCCCTGGCAGCGCGGCACCCTGCACACCCACACCACCCTCTGCGACGGCGCGCACACCCCTGCCCAGATGGCGGCGGCGGCGCTGCGGCAGGGGTTTTGCACCCTTGGCTTTTCCGGCCACAGCCCGCTGCCGGGGCAGGATTGGTGCATGCCCGCCGCCCGGCTGCCCCTCTACCGGGCCGAGGTGCGGCGGCTGCAAAAAAAATACGCCGGCCGGCTGGAGATCCTCTGCGGCATCGAGTGGGACGCCTGCTCCTCCGCCCTTTTGCGGCCGGCCGGGCCGGGCGCGCCCCCGCTGCTCGGGCCGGAGTACGCCCCCCAAAGCTGGGATTACTGGATCGGAAGCGTCCATATGCTGCCCGGCCCCCAAAGCGGCCGCCTGCTCTCGGTGGACTGGGGGCCGGATTTTGCCGCCCTCGCCGCCGAGTACCCCAACGGGCAGGCCCTCGTGCGGGACTATTACCAGGCCCTGGCCGCCCTCGCGGCCCAAAAGCCCGGCATCCTCGGCCATTTCGACCTGCCCTGCAAGCTCAACGGGGACGGGCGGGTATTTGTCGAAACCTCGGCGGAATACCAAACCGCCGCCCTCGCGGCGCTGGCGGCGGCCGACCCCTCGGCCAGCCTGCTCGAGATCAACACCGGGGCCATGGCGCGGGGCTTTCTGGCCCGGCCCTACCCCGCCCAGTTTTTGCTGCGGGCCTGGCGCGCGCGGGGCGGCCGGGTCGTCCTCACGGCCGACGCCCACTCGGCGGGCGCTTTGCGCTATGCCTACACCGCGGCGGCCGGGTGGGCCAGGGCCGCCGGCTATACCGAGGTCTGGACGCTGCAAGCGTCGGGCCCAAAGGCCCTGCCAATATAAACGAGGTGACGCGGCATGGCCCGGAAGCTGTTTTGCGAAATTTCGCCCTTTACCTATTACCTTTCCTCCCAAAAGGAGATTTTGCGCCGCAGGCTGCAAAACCGCCGGATGCGCGGCGTTTTTGCGCGGCAAAAGCAGCAGGAGAAGCTGCCGGTCTGCGTGTATAAGCACGCCTCCCTCATCCGCCGCCGGCTGGGGGATGTGGACATGCAGCTTCAGGAAAACAAGGCGGTCAACCTGGCGCTGGCCGCGCCCAAGGTAAACGGGGTGCTCATCCGCCCGGGCGAGGTTTTCTCGTTTTGGGAGCTGGTGGGTGACCTGACCAAAGCCGCCGGCTACCGCGAGGGGCTGGTGATCGCCCGCGGCCGGCCCTCGAGGGGCATTGGCGGCGGCATGTGTCAGTTTACCAACCTGATCCACTGGATGGTGCTCCACACCGACCTTGTCATCACCGAGCACCACCACCACGACGGGGTGGATCTCTTCCCGGACTATGGCCGGGCGATCCCCTTCGGCACCGGCACCTCGATTTTGTACAACTACCTCGACTACCGCTTTCGCAACGACACCCCTCACACCTGGCAGCTTATCACCTATGTGGACGGCGAATACCTGCGGGGCGAGCTGCGCTGCAGCGCCCGCCCGGCCCGGGCCTGCCACATCCAGTGCCGCAATGAGGAATTTGTAACCGAGGCGGATGGGGTCTGGCGCAACAACGAGATCTGGCGCGTCACGGTGGACGCCCGCACGGGCGCGCGCCTCTCGGAGGAGCTGCTGCGCAAAAACCACGCCCGCCTCGCCTACCAGCTGCCCGAACCGCCGCCAAATGCGCCCGGCGCCTGAAAAGGCCGGGCGGCCCCGCGGGCTTAACAGGATAAAAGAAGGTCCGGGCAGGCCATTGCGGCCTGCCGGACCTTCTGCTTTTTAATGGTCTGATCCCGGCCCGGCTCAATCGGCCGGGCCGCCCCCGCTTAAAAGGATGCGGTCGTTGTCCAGCGCGCGGCCGGCCCCGGTGTAAAAGCGCTTTAAAAGCGCCTGTACCGTAAGGCCCTGCCGCTCTTCGCCCGCAAGGTCCAGCACGATCCGCCCGCCGTCCATCATCAAAGTGCGGCTGCCCAGTTCGAGCGCCGAGTGCAGGTTGTGGGTGATCATCAGGCAGGTGATCCGCCGCTCGGCCACAATGCGGCGGGTCAGCTCCAGCACCTTTTGGGCGGTGGCGGGGTCCAGCGCGGCGGTGTGCTCGTCCAGCAGCAGCAGCTTTGGGGTCACTAAGGTGGCCATCAAAAGGGTCAGCGCCTGCCGCTGCCCGCCCGAGAGCAGCCCCACCGGCTGGGCCATCCGGTCCTCAAGGCCCATCTCCAGCCGGGCCAGCTGCTCCTGGAAGGCCTTGCGCTCGGCCGCCGTGATCCGGCTGAAAAAGGCGTTCTGCGCCTTGGCGGTGCGCAAAAAGGCAAGCGCCATGTTCTCCTCAATGGTCATGTGGGGGGCGGTGCCGCGCATCGGGTCCTGAAACAGCCGCCCGATCTGCCGGCTGCGCTTGTATTCGGGCAAAAAGGTCACGTCCCGCCCATCCAGCACCACCCGGCCCTCGTCCGGGATAAAGCTGCCCGCGATCGCCCCAAACAGGGTGGATTTGCCCGCCCCATTGGAGCCCACGATGGTGGCAAAATCCCCCGGCGCAAGATGCAGGCTCACCCCGTCCAGCGCCTTTTTTTGGTTGGGGGTGCCGGGGGCAAAGGTCATCGAAAGGTGTTCCAGCCGCAGCATCAGCCCTCGCCCCCTTTCCCGCTTTGGGCCAGCGACCGCCGCCGGCGCATGGCCGCTAACTGTTTGGCCCGGGGCGCGGCAATGGCCGCCGCCACGATCAGCGCGCTTACCAGCTTCAGGCACTCGGCCGGCAGGTTCAGCCGCAGGGCCGCCGCCACCACAAACCGGTAGATCACGCTGCCCAGCACCGCCGCAAGCAGCCGCCGGCCCAGCTTTTGCTTGCCCAGCAGGCTCTCGCCAATGATCAGGCTGGCCAGCGCAATGGTCACCATGCCGGTGCCAAGGTTGATGTCGCAGGCCTTTTGGTACTGGGCCAGCACCGCCCCCGAAAGGGCGGTGAGCGAGCCGGACACGCACAGCCCCACCGTGATGGTAAAGGCCGGGTTGATGGAGGAGGCGCGTACCATGTCGGCATTGTCGCCGGTGGCGCGGATGGACAGCCCCAGCCGGGTGGATAGGAAGACCCGCAGCAGCCCGGCCGCCGCAAGGGTGATCAGCATGGCCAGCGCCAGCTTGTACCAGCTGCCCAGCACCCCGCCCAGCAGCTGCTGCGCCCCGGCAAAGATGGTGGGGGCCTTAAACAGGTTGAGGTTGCTGGAAAAGCCCATCACCGCAAGGTTTACCGTGTACAGCCCGGTGTTTACGATGATGCCGGCCAAAATGCTTTCCACCCCCAGCTTTGTCTGCAAAAAGGCGGTGATAAAGCCGGAACACACCCCCGCCGCCATGGCGGCAAACAGGGCCAGCACCGGGTGGCCCGCAAGGGCGGCGCCCGCCCCCACCGCGCAGCCCAGCACAAAGCAGCCGTCGGTGGAAAGGTCGGCAATGCCCAGCACGCTGTAACTTAAAAACAGCGCCAGGGCCACCAGCGCGTAGATAAAGCCCAGCTCCAGCGCGCTTTGCAGGATGGCCAGGGTAAACAACGAACTCATGGCGGGGGTCACTCCTCTTTTTGTCATGGGGCTGCCGCTTGTGTGCCGGTGGGCGATTTTGCGGCAGCCTTTTTTAAAGGCATGCCCCTGCCCCGCGCATTCTGCGTCTGCGCGGGGCAGGGGAGGGGGCTTTATAGAGCCCTTAAAACTTCATGGGGCGCTCAGTCGCCGGTGGTGGTCACCTCCACCACGCTGCCGGCCATGGTGGAAAATACGCTGTAATCGGCCTTAAGGGCCGCGGCGGTCTCGGTGTTTACCGTAATGATGCCGCCGTCCATCACATGCACCGCCGGGATGCTGCCGCTCTGCAAAGCCTCCAGCGCCATGTCGGCGGTGTAGGCGCCCAGTTCGGTGTAGTTCACCCCGCAGGTGGCAAACGAGCCGGCCCGCACAAAGGAATCCGCGCCGGTGTAGTGGGCCACACCCGCCTCGGCCAGGGTCTCGGCAAAGGCCGGCACCGCGCCCATTACCACGTTGTCGGTGGGGGTAAACACCGCGTCCACCTGGTCCAGCATGTTGTTCACCGCCGCAAGCACCTCGTCGTTGGTGTTGCCGGTGCCCTCCACGATCTTGATGTTCTTGGCGGCCAGGTACTCCTTGGCCTCGGCGATGGGCTTGGTGCTGTTGGCCTCCGAAAGGCTGTACAGCAGCCCCACCGCCTGGATGTCCGGGTTCTGGGCAAGCATCATGTCCAGGATAAAGGCGGTGTTCAGGGCGTCCGAGGTGCCGGTGACGTTTTCAGCGGTCAGGCCGGCCCCCTCCGGGTCCGAGATGGCGGCAAACACCACCGGGATGCCGGTGCCCTCGGTGGCGGTCTGCATGCACTGGGCCGCCAGGGTGGCGATCGGGATCACCGCGTCGTACCCGTCGCTCACCACCTGGGTGCCGATCTGGCCCAGCATGGTGGCGTCGTTCTGGCCGTTGAACTCGGCGTACTCGATGCTGATGCCCAGCTCGGCGGCCTTGGCGTCCAGCTCGGCCTCGATGGCCCGGCGGATCTCGTCCAGTGAGGCGTGGTCCATCTGCTGCACAATGGCGATGCGCAGGCCTTCGCCGGCGGGGGCCGAAGCGGCGGGCGCAGAGCCGGCCGGGGCCGAAGAGGCCGGGGCGGAAGAAGCGCCCGAACAGGCGGCCATGGATACGCTCAGGGCGGCGGCCAGGGCCGCGGCGGCAAATTTCTTAAACAGTTTCATCGTAAAATCCCTCTCTTTTTTCAGGTTACAGTCGGCGGTCTGCGGCGGCCGGCGCTGGCCGGGCCGCCGGGCGGGCTTTGCTTTGGCCCCGCCATCGCCCGCGCGGCAGGTATGCGGTGTGTTTCATCCTGTGTTCTCCCCTCTATCGGGGGCGGCGTCCCTCTATCCGCGCCGCCCCGGCCTTTTTGCAGGGGCCGGGCAAAACAAAAAACCCGTCCCCGTACAAACCGCTTGTACAAGGACAGGCTGTAAAAACAAACGCCTGCGGTGCCACCTTGCTTGCCGGCACAAAGGCCGGCCGCCTCTGCGGGGCGCCAGCACGCCCCTTGCTCTGTAACGGGAGTTCCCGGCCAGAGATACTGAGCGGTTTTGGCCACCCTGGCCCCCGCCGTTCACCCCGCCCTCAGCGGTCCATTTGCCTGCCCCGCTCCCTGCCCGTTCCCAGCTGCCCGGGCTCTCTGTAAGTGCGCTGTGCAGTGTTATCTCCGCCTCATCGGTTTAGCCTATTAAAGCACAGGGGGGCGCAAATGTCAAGCAAAAATTTTGCGCTTTGGCCGCGGAGGGCCGCTGCGCGCTTGTAAAGCCGCCGCTTTTTTGGTAGGATAGGGTAAGACAAAAACCGATCCTGGTGTTTTTTGCACAGGGGTGCGCAAAAAGCGCCCGCCGTCTGCACATACAAGGAGGAGTTCCAAGGAGGAGTTCGCAATGAAAACCGACATTGAGATCGCCCAGGCCGCGTCCATGCGGCCGATCGCCGAGGTTGCCAAGGAGCTGGGCCTTTCGGAGGAGCAGGTCATCCCCTACGGCCGGTACAAGGCAAAGCTGGATCACCGGCTGGCCGCAAAGGGCGGCAAACAGGGCAGGCTGATCCTGGTCACCGCCATCAGCCCCACCCCGGCGGGGGAGGGCAAAACCACCACCAGCGTGGGCCTGGCCGACGCTCTGTGCGCGCTGGGCAAAAAGACCATGCTCTGTTTGCGCGAGCCCTCGCTGGGGCCGGTGTTCGGCATCAAGGGGGGCGCGGCCGGGGGCGGCTACGCCCAGGTGGTGCCCATGGAGGACATCAACCTGCACTTTACCGGCGATCTGCACGCCATCGGCGCGGCCAACAACCTGCTGGCCGCCATGGTGGACAACAGCGTCTACCAGGGCAACCCCCTGGGCATCGACCCCCGCCGCATCACCTGGAAGCGCTGCGTGGACATGAACGACCGCCAGCTCCGCTTTGTCACCGACGGTCTGGGCGGCAGGGTCAACGGCACCCCCCGGGAGGATGGGTTTGACATCACGGTGGCCAGCGAGGTGATGGCCATCTTCTGCCTTGCCACCGACCTTGCCGACCTCAAGGCCCGGCTGGCCCGCATCGTGGTGGCCTACACCTATGCCGGCGAGCCGGTCACGGCCGGGCAGCTGGGGGCGGCGGGCGCCATGGCCGCCCTGCTCAAGGACGCCTTTGACCCCAACCTTGTGCAGACCCTGGAAAACAACCCCGCCATCATCCACGGCGGGCCGTTTGCCAACATCGCCCACGGCTGCAACAGCCTCATCGCCACCCGGCTCAGCCTCTCGCTGGCCGACTACGTGGTCACCGAGGCGGGCTTCGGGGCCGACCTCGGGGCCGAAAAATTCCTCGATATCAAGTGCCGGGCGGCCGGCCTCAGCCCCAACGCGGTGGTGCTGGTGGCCACCGTGCGGGCGCTCAAGCACCACGGCGGCTGCCCCAAGGCCGAACTGGGCGTGCCGGATACCGAAACCCTCCAAAAGGGCGCGGCCAACCTTCTGCGCCATATCGACAACCTCAAAAATGGTTACGGCCTGCCGGTCTGCGTGGCCATCAACGCCTTCCCCACCGACAGCGCCGAGGAGCACACCCTTTTGCGCGAGATCTGCCAAAAGGCCGGGGTGCCCTGTGCTCTGAGCGAGGTGTTTGCCAAGGGCGGCGAGGGCGGCAGGGAGCTGGCCCGGGCGGTGCTGGAGGTTTTGCAGGAGGATACCAGCGTCCGGTTTGCCTACCCGGACGAGGCCAGCCTGCCCCAAAAGATCGAGGCGGTCTGCAAAAAGGTCTACCGGGCTTCGCATGTCACCTATGCGCCGGCGGCCCAAAAGGCGCTGGACGAGATCACCCGCATGGGCTACGGCAAACTGCCGGTCTGCATCGCCAAGACCCAGTATTCCTTCAGCGACGACGCCGCCCTGCTGGCCGCGCCCGAGGGCTTTGCCATGAACGTGCGGGACGTGCGGCTCTCGGCCGGGGCGGGGTTTGTGGTGGCCATTATGGGGGCCATCATGACCATGCCCGGCCTGCCCAAAAAGCCGGCGGCCGAATCCATCGACCTGGACGAAAACGGCCGGATCACCGGGCTGTTTTAAGCCCTGCGCGCCTTTGGGGCGGCAGGCGCCTGCCCCAAAGACGCCGTATAAAGCGGCGGAAAAACCGGGTGGCCCGTTTGGGCCCGGCCCTGCCCGCCGCAGATAAAAAAGGGGGGGCTGCGCTTGGAAGGGCAGCAGCAAAAAGGGCTCTGGCAGCAGGAACAGCGGGATGAGCTGCCGGTGGGCAGCCGCCGGCTGTTTGGGCATGTGTTTGCCCTGCTGGGCCGGATGTGGCAGGAGGGGGAAGCCGCCCTGCCGCCCGGCGACCCAGGGCAGGACCAGGCCTGGGGCTTTGCGCGGTTTTTGGACGAGATCCCCGGCGGGTTTTTTATCTACCGGGCTTCCGGCGGCGAGGAGATTCTCTACGCCAACAAGGGGCTTTTGCGGATGTTTGGCTGCGAAACGGCCCAGCAGTTCCGCGCGCTTACCGGCAACTCCTTCAGGGGCATGGTGCTGCCCGAGGACCTGGACGCGGTAGAAAAGAGCATCCAGCGGCAGATCGCCTCCAGCCAGTACGACCTCGATTATGTGGAGTACCGGGTGCGCCGCCGGGACGGCCAGATCCGCTGGCTGGAGGACTACGGCCATTTTGTGCGCAGCGAGCCGATGGGCGGGCTGTTCTATGTCTTTGTGGGGGACGCCACCGAAAAGCGGGTGCGCTTCCAGCTGGAGCAGCAGCAGAGCATGCAGAACCTCATCGAGACCTACGACAAGGAGCGCGCGCTCATCAACCAGGAGTACCTGCGCCGGCTGGAGGTCATCGAGGGCCTGAGCGTGGACTACGAGTCGATCTTTTATGTGGACCTCTCGGCCAACGCCGTGCTGCCCTACCGGCTCAGCCGGCGCACTCAGCCCACCTTTGGGGAGCGGTTCCAGATGGGGGTGTACACGGATTTTGTGCGGGAGTACATTGCCAGCTGGGTCCACCCCGAGGACCGGGAGCTCCTGGCCCGGCACATCGCCCCCGCCCAGATCCGCGCGGCCCTCAAGCAGAGCGAAACGGCCTATGTAAACTACCGCGCCGTGATGCAGGGCGAGGTGCAGTACCTGCAGCTGCGGCTGGCGGCGGCCGGCCAGCACAATGACGGCAGCCAGGTGGTGATGGGCTGCCGCCGGATGGACGACGAGGTCCGCCGCGAGATGGAGCAAAAGCATGCCCTGGCCGACGCGCTGGGCAAGGCAAACCTTGCCATGGCGGCCAAAAACACCTTTTTGTCCAACATGTCCCACGAGATGCGCACCCCCCTCAACGCGGTGCTGGGCTTTGCCAGGCTGGCGGCGCGCAGCACCGGCGACGAGGCGGCCCTGCAGCGCTACCTCGGCCAGGTGGAGGCCTCGGGCCGGCAGCTTTTAGAGATGATCAACCAGGTGCTGGAGCTCTCGCAGGCACAGTCCGGCAGCGAGGAGATCGCCACCATCGAGTGCGATTTGGTGCAGCTTTCCCGGGAGGTGTTTGGGTTTTTGCAGCCCCAGGCGGCCGAAAAGGGGGTCCGCTTTGTGCTGGACCACACCGGCGTGCGGCACAGCGCGGTGTATGCCGACCGCGAAAAACTCCGCCAGCTGCTGCTCTACCTTGCCAACAACGCCATCACCTATACCAACGAGGGGGAGGTGAGCATCACCCTCTCGGAGCACGAGCAGCTGCCCAACCGGTACGCGGTCTACCGCATCCTGACGCGGGACAGCGGCATCGGCATCGAGCCGGACGACCTCGGGCGGATCCTGGACGCGTTTGGGCGGCAGAACAGCGGCGCCCTCAGCGGGGTGCACGGCATAGGATTGGGGCTTACTATTGTAAAAAACATCGTGGATATGCTAAACGGAACCCTCACGGTGCAGAGCGAGCCGGGCCGGGGCAGCACATTTACGGTCGAGCTGCGGCTGGCCAAAAACGGCCCCGACGAGGTTTTGGCCGGGCCCGCCGGGGCCCAGCCGGCCAGCAGCCGGCTGCTGCTGGTGGAGGATAACCCCCTCAACCGGGAGATCGAGACCGAGCTTTTGCAGGAGGCCGGCTTTGAGATCGAGACCGCCGAGGACGGCAGCGTGGCTGTGCAAAAGGTGCAGGCGGCCGCGCCGGGCTGGTACGGCCTGGTTTTGATGGACCTGCAAATGCCGGTCATGGACGGCTGGGCGGCCGCCCGGGCCATCCGCGCCCTGCCAAACGCCGCCAAAGCGGGGGTGCCCATCATCGCCCTGTCGGCCAACACCATGCCGGAGGACCTGCGCCGCTCCCGCGAGTGCGGCATGGACGCCCACCTGCAAAAGCCGGTGGACCTGCCGGCCCTTTTGGAGGCCATCCGGCAGGTGCAAAGCCAGCGCGGGGGCTGCGCGGCGGCGCTGTAACTTGGCGCGGGTGCTTCAAAAAAACAACGACCCCCGGGGCGTGCCCCGGGGGTTTGCCTGTTTTATCGCGCTGTTACAGGATCAAAAGCAGTCGGCAAGGGTGGCCGCATCAAACCACACCGCGGCCTCGGTGCGCACAGCCTCGTCGCTGTCGCTGGCGTGGATCAGGTTTTCGCACATCCGGTCCTCGGCGTTGCTCTTGTCAAACGAGTCCACCCCCAGGTCCCCCCGGATGGTGCCGGGCGCGGCCTTTTCGGGGTTGGTGGCCCCCACCAGTTCCCGCACCTTTGCCACAATGTCCGGGCTCTGGCTGCCCAGCAGCATGGGCAGCACGGTCTGGCCGTCAAAGCAGGCCGAGGCCCGGCGGGCAAAGTCCGGCCCGTATTTTACAATATTGTCGGCATAATGCGCCCGGATCAGTTCGGCCGTGGCGGTTTTGCAGGCCAGCTGCTCCACCGTAAAGCCGCCCTGGCGCAGCCGCCGCACGATCTCCTCGGCCAGGCCCCGGCGCACCGCGTCGGGCTTCAGCATCACAAACTCGTAATAGGTCATACAAAATCCTCCTTTTATCAAGGGCCGCCGGGCTGTTTTGAAAGCGGCGGCCGCCTCATCCTTTTTCCGGCGCGGCGGCCGGCCCGCCTTCGGCCTCCGCCGCCTGCAGCGCCTGCAAAACGGCGTTCAGCGCCGCGCACACAAATCCGCTGTAATGGGGCACGGCGGCAACCTCCCGCCGGCCGTCGCAAAAGCAAAAGCAGAGCGCGCCGGGCGTCTGAGGGTCCGGCCGCACCGCCGCAAGGTCCCTGTAGTACACCGGGGTCACCAGCCGCCGCTTGCTGAAGGCGTCCACGCAAAGCTCCTCCTCGTCGGCGTAAAAGCGGTCGGCCGCAAACAAAAAGCCCTCCCGGCCGCTGCCCTGGGGGGTGCGGTCGGCCAGCACGGCCACCTCCCCGGGCGCGCAGCTGCGGGTCAGGCAGATCAGCGCGTCGGTAAGCTGCTGGGGCCGGCAGTCCCGCGCCGCCAGCACCCGCGGCGGGCGCTCGGGCCCGGGCAGGGCGGCGGCCGCCGAGAGCACGGCCTCTTCCACCAGCTGAATTTGATCCATCCCTTCATCCTCCCTTCCTGTATGGCATATCATAAAGTGTCCTGCCGTTCGCAGGCCCTGCGCCCGCGGCGCGGCAAAAACCCTCTGCGCCTGCCGCCCGCCGGCTTTTGAAAGCCTGCCCTGGCTCAGGGCTGCGGCTGGGCGTGCAGGCCCTTTAACTCGCTGAGGAACGCGTCCCGCACCCGCTCGCCGGGGCAGCGGCCCAGCTGTTCCAGCCCCTCGCTGGGGATCAGCCCGCCCGCCATCGAGGGATGCCCCCCGCCGGCCCCATGCAGCATGGCCAGCGCGGCGCGGGCCAGCTGCCCGGCATCCACCGCCGGGTTCTCCGACCGCACCGAAAACTTTACCCCATCCTCCCGGTAGGAGTAGACCACCGCGATCTCCACCTCCATCAGCGAGAGGATAAAGTCGGACAGGATGGCCACCATTGCGTCCGGGCAGGAAAATCCCAGGCTGGTAAGGCCCAGGGTGCCGTAAATTTCAATGTTGTCGATCGCCTCGCCGTAGGCTTTCAGGTCCTCAAATTCCATGTTGTTGCGCTCAAGCCGTGTAAGCTGGTCGTGGTCGCAATGCTCAAACAGGTAGCTGAACATCGCAATGTCCAGCGCCGTGACCCCCCGGCTGAACTGCAGGGTGTCCATCCGCAGCCCATACAAAAGGGCGGTGGCGGTGTTCTGGTCCGGGGTAAAGCCGGAGGAGGCGAAATACTGCGCCACCAGGGTGGCGCAGGCCCCGGCCGGCCGCACGTCCTTATAGGCGTAGTCGATCGGGGTATAGGTGGGGTGGTGGTCGATGCAGGCCACCTCGTCCCCCACAAGGTCCAGCATCTTGTCGTTGTGCTTCTGCGAGTCGATGCAGATGATGTAGTCCTCGGCGGCCATCACGCCGGCCAGCCGGCCGCTGGGCACCATCTCGATGCCAAAGGCCCGCAGCATCTTGGAGGCGCTGAGCTTGTCGATCTGCCCGTCGTAGCACAAAGTGGAGGGGATGCCGTAGCATTCCAGCAGCCTTTGCAGCCCGTAGGCCGAGCCGATGGCGTCCGGGTCGGGAAAATCATGGGTCTGGATGTACACATGCCGCCCCTTGCACAGCTCGATCAGGGCGGAAAAATCATACGGTTCAAACGGGATGCTCTGCATGGCGGTTCGCTCCTTTTTGCGTTTGCGTCGAAGGTTTTGGGGGCGGCGGCCCATCTTTAGTGTACACGCTCGGGCCCGGTTTTGGCAAGTGCCGCGTAAAATTTTACAGGCCGCAGATCGCCGCTTTGTTTTAACCTTCCACCGCCCCTTTTTGCCCCCGGCGGCCGGGTTTGCGGGGCCGTGCAAACGGGTTTTGAAAAAATGCTCAAAAAACGCTTGATTTTGGTTACAAGATATGGTACAATAGCCAAGTAAACAGAATTATGTGCCGTGCAGAGCGATAGAGAGCATAAGGCGTCCTTTGTAAAAAAAGGGATGTTTTTGCGCCCTATCCTTTTTTTTACCATCTTTTGGACCCGGCCTGCAGGGCAGCCCAACCCAAAGGAGGCGTCCGTTTTGAAAAAGCGGGATTACATCGTCCTGTCCACCGTTGTGCGGGAGCACTGCGCCACCCAGCGGGAGGTGGCCGCCAAAACCGGCTACGCCCTTGGGCTGGTCAACGCCTCGCTGAAATACCTCATGAGCGAGGGGTACCTGGCCGAGGACTATTTCCTCACCCAAAAAACCATCGATATGTTCCGCCGCAACTCCCCCCGCCATGCCGTGATCCTGGCGGCCGGGCCGGGGCTGCGGATGCTGCCGGTCAACAATACCCCCAAAGGGCTTTTAACGGTGGGGGGCGAGGCGCTGATCGAGCGGCTCATCAGCCAGCTGCACCGCACCGGCATCAATAATATCTCGGTGGTGGTGGGCTACCGCAAGGAGTGCTTTGCCTACCTTGCCGGCATGTTCCAGGTGGACCTGATCGAAAACCCGGACTGGGCCGGGGGCGACAGCCTGCACTCGCTGGCCTGCGCGGCCCATCTTCTGGACAACTGCTACATCATCAACAGCGACGTGTGGTGCGGCGAGAGCGTTTTCAGCCGGTCGGAGTACAGCTCCTGGTACGCGGTGCGCAGCTACTTTGACGAGGCCAGCTTTTTGCGGGTCAACCGCGAGCAGGAGCTGGTGGGCGCAAAGGGCGAGGGGGGCGGCAACGCCATGTGCGGCATCGCCTACCTGTGCAGCGACGACGCGGCCGCCGTGCGCGAAAATGTTCTGCGCATGGACGCCGACCCCGCCTTCCGCCGCGCCTCCTGGGAGGAGGCCCTGCTCGGGCCGGACAACAAGACCGCCGGCTATGCCAACATCATCTCCAACATGCTGGTCACCCCGGTCAATACCTACGAGGACCTGCGGCTGTTGGACAGCGAGTCCAAGCACCTCGAAAACCAGGGCATGGACCTGATCTGCCAGCTCTTCCACTCAAAGCCGGAGGGCATTACCTGCATCCACGCCCTCTCCAGCGGCATGACCAACCGGCTGATGCACTTTACCTGCCAGGGCAAGGAGTACCTCATGCGCATCCCGGGCGAGGGCACCGAAAAGCTGATCAACCGCCAGCGGGAATACGCCATCTATTCGGCCCTGGCCGGGGCGGGCCAGCAGATCGCCGACAAGGTCATCTACCTGGACCCGCGCACCGGCTACAAGGTCACCGAGTTTTGGAACGATTCCCACGCGGCCGACCCCGAGGACCCCGCCCAGGTGGCGGCCTGCATGAAGCACCTGCGGCTCTTCCACGAGCAGAAGCTGGCGGTGGATTTCCGGTTCGATCTGCGCGAGCAGCTGGACCACTACGAGACCCTGCGGGAGGACTCGATGCCCTTTGCCGACTATGCCCTCACCCGGCGGCACATCAACGAGCTGCTGGAGCGGGCCGCGGCCCTGCCGCACGAGGAGTGCCTTTCCCACATCGACTCGGTCTACGACAACTTTTTGTTTGTCCGCCACCCGGACGGCCACGAGGAGGTCCGGCTGATCGACTGGGAGTACTCCGGCATGAGCGACCCGCATCTGGACATCGCCATGTTCTGCATCTACGCCTACTACGACCAGCAGCAGGTGGACCGCACCATCGACGCCTACTTTAACGGCGACTGCCCGGACGAGATCCGCCAAAAGATCTACTGCTACATCGCCATTGCCGGCCTGCTCTGGACCAACTGGTGCGAGTACAAGGGCCGGATGGGGGTCAAGTACGGCGCCTACGAGATGCGGCAGTACCAGTACGCCAAGCAGTTTTACGAGCTGGTCAGCAAGCTCTGGCCCGAGCCGCCGGCGGCTGCCGGCGCCCAGCCAAAAGCCGCCGAGCCCGCGCTGGTGTAACAGGCGCGGCAGGGCCCGCCCCCGCGGCATTATAAAATTTCGCCGCTTTTTTGCGCAAAAAAGCCCCCGCTTACCTTGGCCAAGGTAAGCGGGAAAAGGAGGATGAGAGCGGATGCAAAAGCCGCAAAAGGGAAGTATCAGGGAACTGCTGCGCCAGCTGGACGCCACCGCCATGGTGGTGCCGCTCCTGGTGGTGGTGGGGCTGTGCGTGCTCTTTATCCTCCTGCCCGAAAGCAGCACCCGCGTTGTGGACGGCATCCGCGGCTTTTTGGGCAACCAGCTCAGTTCCTTTTACATCTTAGTGGGTGTGGGCACCCTGATCGCGTCGCTGGCCATCGCCTTTTCCAAATACGGCGCCATCCGTTTGGGGGGCGAGGGCGAAAAGCCCGCGTACAGCAACTTCCAGTGGGGGGCCATGATCTTTACCGGCACCATGGCGGCCGACATCCTCTACTACTCCTTCTGCGAATGGGCCCTCTACGCCCAGGAGCCGCGCATTGCCCAGATGGGCAGCGTGCAGGACTGGGCCAGCACCTACCCGCTCTTCCACTGGGGGCCGGTGCCCTGGGGCTTTTACATGATCCTCAGCGCCTGCTTTGGCTTTATGATCCATGTGCGCAAGCGCACCAAGCAAAAATTCAGCGAGGGCTGCCGCGCCCTTTTGGGGGATAAGGTGGACGGCCCGATCGGCAAGCTTATCGACCTGTTTGCCATCTTTGCGCTGCTGGCCGGCACCGCCACCACCTTCTCGCTGGCCACCCCGCTGCTCTCGGCGGTGCTGGGGGATATCTTCGGCATCGAGTCCTCGGTGGGGCTCACCGTCTTTCTGCTGGTGCTGGTGGCCGCGGTCTACACGGCGGACGTCATCATCGGCTACCACGCCATCATGAAGATGTCGGTCATCTGCTCCTGGTTGTTTTTTGCGCTGCTGGGCTACTTTTTGCTGGGCGGCGGGCAGGCGCAGTACATTATTGAAACCGGCATCACCGCCCTTGGCAACCTCACCCAAAACTTTATCGGCATGGTCACCTGGGCCGACCCGCTGCGCCAGAGCGGCGACGGGTCCAGCGGCTTTGTGCAGAACTGGACGGTGTTTTATTGGGCCTACTGGATGGCCTGGTGCGTGGCCACCCCGTTTTTTGTGGGGGTCATCAGCAAGGGGCGCACGGTCAAAAACACCATCATCGGCGGCTACATTGCCGGCCTTGCCAGCACCTTTACATCCTTTATCGTGTTTGGCAACTACGGCCTCGGCCTTGAGATGCACGGCCGGCTGGATATTTCCGGCGCCATTGCCGCCGGGCAGGACATCCCCTCGGTGATCCTGGCCATCTTCCACACCCTGCCGCTGCCGGTGGTGGCCCTGGCCCTGCTCTTTGTTACCATGGTGCTCTTTTATGCCACCACCTTCGACTCCCTCACCATGGTGGTGGCGGCCTACTCCTACCGCAAGTTAGTGGACGTGGAGGAGCCGCACCACGCGGTGCGCATCTTCTGGGCCTTTATCTTCATCATCTTCCCGATCGGGCTCATCAACGCCCAAAGCTCGCTGGCAAGCCTGCAGTCGGTCTCGATCGTGGCGGCCTTTCCTATCGGCATCATCCTCATTTTGCTGGTGGCCAGCTTTTTAAAGGACGCCCGCAGCTACCTCAGCGAGCTGGCCCAGCCGCTAAAACAGGACCCCGGCGGCGAAGGGCCAAAGGCCTGAGCGGCGTTTTTAGCCGGCCGCCGGGCGGCCCGCAGCCCTCTATATATGGTACCCAGGGGCATACTTCCTTCCTGCCTGCCGCGCGCTCAACGGCCGAAGCGCAAGGCACCCTTGTACGGAGCATTGCCCCCAGCATATACAAACAAAGGAGGAACGATCCATGTCAACAACACGCAAAAGCAACAAATGGCTTACCCTGATCCTGGTCGCGTTCGCGGGCGGCCTTATCACCAAGCTTCCCTACCTGCGCGAGACCTACATGCAGCCCCTGATGGACGCCACCGGCGCCAGCGCCACCGGCCTCGGGCTTATCATGTCGGCCTACGGCATCGTCAACTTCATCTGCTACTTCCCGGGCGGCATCCTGGCCGATAAGTTCAGCTGCAAAAGCCTGATCGTGGTATCCTGTATCGGCACCGCGCTGGCGGGCTTCTGGTTCTGGACCATGCCCAGCTTTATCTGGCTGGTGGTCATCCACGCCATCTTTGCCATCACCACCGTGTTTACCTTCTGGGCCGCGATGGTCAAGGCCATCAACCGTTTGGGCGAAGAGGAAGAGCAGGGCCGTCTGTTCGGCTTCCTCGAGGGCGGCCGCGGTCTCATCGGCACGGTTGCCGCGTTTGGTTCCGTGGCGGTCTTCTCCTGGGCGGCCGACAGCATCGGCGGCATGCAGAACGCCATCATGTACTACTCGGTGCTCATGCTGGTGGCCGGCATCCTCTGCGCCATCTTTTTGGAGAACGACAAGCCCACCCCCAAAACCGAAGCGGAAAAGGCTGCCTCCGGCAATGGCCTCAACATGAAGGACTTCCTCGAGGTCGCCAAAATGCCCCGGGTCTGGCTGTGCGGCGTCATGGGCGTCTGCAACTACTCGGCCCTGATCTTCCACGGCTATGTTACCCCCTACCTCTCGGCCGCTTTTGAGATCCCCGATTCCACCGTTGCCACCCTGTCGGTGGTGCGTACCTACATGATGATGATGCTGGGCGCCTTTGCCGCCGGCTTCATCTCGGATAAGGTGGGCAGCCGCATCAAGTTCATGCAGTACGCCTTTATCGGCATGACCGTGTTTGCCGCGGCCTATGTCATCATCCCGGCCGGCAAGGCCTCGATCCCCTGGATCATCCTCACCTTCGTGGTGTACGGCCTGTGCCTGTACTCCATCAAGGCCCTCTACTTCTCCACCATCGACGAGGTCATGGTGCCCAAGCACCTGGCCGGCACCGCCTCCGGCGTCATCTCGCTGTGCACCTACGCCCCCGAGATGTTCCTGTACACCGTTTCGGGCAGCATGGTGGATAAGTACGTTGGCACCGCCACCCCGCTCAAGGGCTACATCAACTGCTTCATCGCCATGATCGTGCTGTCGGCCATCGGCTTTGCCAGCGCGCTGGTGCTGTACAACCTGAACAAAAAGGCCCGCGAGGCCGCCGGCTCCGCCGCGTAAGCGTTCCCGGTCTGATTTTCTGCCGCCCGGCTGCGTAAAGCGCAGGCCGGGCGGCCTTCAAATATCCTGCAAGAGGTGACAGCCTTATGATCAAAAATTACGCCCATCGGGGCTTTTGCAGCAAATATCCCGAAAATACCCTTTTAAGCTTTGAAAAGGCGCTGGCCGAAGGGGTGGACGGCATCGAGAACGACGTCCAGCTTACAAAGGACGGCGAGATCGTCATCCTGCACGACGAGAGCGTGGACCGCACCACCAACGGCACCGGCTGGGTCAAGGACTACACCCTGGCCGAACTGAAAAAGCTGAATGCCAACGAAAAGTTTGGCGACGCCTACCCGGTACAGCGCATCCCCACCCTGCGGGAGTATCTGGAACTGGTGAAAAACGAGCCGATCATCACCAACATCGAGATGAAAACCGGGGTGTTCGAGTATCTTGAGATGGAGCAGAAGCTGGTGGACATGCTGCGGGAATACAAGATCACCGACCGCATCCTCATCACCAGCTTCAACCACTTTACCATCCTGCGCATGAAAAAACTTGCGCCCGAGATCAAGTACGGCTTTTTGGCCTACGACTGGCGGATCGACGCGGGCGAGTACACCCAGCGGTACGGCATCCCCTGCTACCACCCCGATTACCACAACCTCACCTGGCCGGTCATCGAGGAACTCAAGGCCCACAACATCGAGGTCAACCCCTACACGGTGGACGACCCGGCCGACATCCGCGACCTGATCAAAAAAGGGGTCAACAGCGTCATCACCAACTGCCCGGACGTGGTCAACAAGGTTCGGGCCGAGGGCTGACGGCTTAAAACGCCCCGCCGCGCCTGCCCTCTGCAATGGGCCCGCGCCCGGCCCCGCGTTTACCCTGCCTCTGCAATGGGGCGGCGGCCCGCGGCCAAAAACGGCCCTTGCCCGTTTTTGCTCTGGGGTCCCCACCCCATAAAAAAGCGCCGCCCCGGCAGGCCATTCGGC
>CAJTVI010000020.1 GCA_910579545.1 uncultured Oscillospiraceae bacterium
GGCGGGCCGGCCCACAAAGTCCGCACCGGGATGTATCAAACTTGTAAAAATGCAAAAGGGCGGCGTTTGCAAAACGCCGCCCCTGGGATTTTGGGATAATCGCACCGATATTCAACAAATAGTATAGGTTTCTGCGGGGAATTTGCGGAAAAAAAGCACACCCCGGGCAGACCCCGGCCAAAGCCGCCGCTGTACAAACCGCCAAAACGCGGCCGGGGAAGTGTCCAATTTGCGCAGGCCAAGCGAACGACGCAAAGAACCGTCCCCCCTCGTCGGCCAGCGGCCGCAAAATGCAGGTTTTTCTCCCTTCGGTCCGGACACTCCCCGCAACAGCCCCCTCAGTGCGCAAACTGGCTCTGCCAAAGCTCGGCGTAAAAGCCGCCCTTGCGCAAAAGCTGCTCGTGGCTGCCCTGCTCCACGATCCTGCCGTCCCGCATCACCAGGATCACATCCGCCTGCCGGATGGTCGAAAGCCGGTGGGCCACAATAAAGCTGGTGCGGCCCTGCATCATGGCGGCAAAGGCGCTCTGGATCTTCTGCTCGGTGCGGGTGTCGATGCTGCTGGTGGCCTCGTCCAAGATCAGCATGGGGGGCAGGCGCAGCATCACCCGCGCAATGCAGAGCAGCTGCTTCTGGCCCTGGCTCAAGGCGCCCCCGTCCTCCCCAATGGGGGTGTCGTACCCCTGGGGCAGCCGGCGGATAAACCCGTGGGCGTGGCTGGCCTTGGCCGCGGCCAAAATCTCCTCCTCGGTCGCGTCCGGCTTTGCCATGGCAAGGTTTTCCCGGATGGTGCCGGCCTTGAGCCAGGTTTCCTGCAAAACCATGCCGTACCCGGCCCGCAGGCTCTCGCGGGTGGCGCTGCGGATGTCGGTTCCGGCCACCCGCACCGCGCCGCCCTGCAGGTCGTAAAACCGCATCAGGAGGTTGATAAGGGTGGTTTTGCCGCAGCCGGTCGGCCCCACGATGGCTACCCGCTGGCCCGGCTGTACGGCGAGGCTCAGCCCCTCGATCAGCGGCTTTTCGGGCAGGTAGCTGAATCGCAGGTTTTCCAGATCCACCCGGCCGTCCGGGGTAAGGCGCACCGCGTCCGGCGCGTCCGGCGTTTCGGGGGGCTGCTCGATCAGTTCAAAGATACGCCCGGCGCAGGCCAGGGCGTTCTGGAGTTCGGTGACTACCCCGCTGATCTCGTTAAAGGGCTTGGTGTACTGGTTGGCGTAGCTCAAAAAGCTGGCCAGCTGCCCTACCGTGATGCCGCCGCCCATGCCCAAAAAGGCCCCGAACACCCCCACCCCGGTGTACACCAGGCTGTTGACAAACCGGGTGCAGGGGTTGGTGAGGGAGGAGAAAAACACCGCCCGCAGGCTGGCCGAGGCCAGCCGGGCGTTGATCTCGTCAAACCGGCTTTGGGCCTGCGGCTCGCAGCCAAAGGCCTGCACCACCTTCTGGTTGACCACAAACTCGTCGATCAGGGCGGTCTGCTCGCCCCGGATCTCGCTCTGCAGCCGGAACATCGAGTAGGTGCGCCGGGCGATAAAGCCGGCCACAAACAGGCTTACCGGGGTAATGCAGACCACCACCAGGGTAATGCGGGGGCTGATGCCCAGCATAAAGCCGATCGTGCCCAGAATGGTCAGAACCCCGCTGAACAGCTGGGTAAAGCCCATCAAAAGGCCGTCGCCCAGCTGGTCCACATCCGCGATCACCCGACTTACCAGCTCGCCGGCGGGGTG
Organism: uncultured Oscillospiraceae bacterium; assembly: GCA_910579545.1. Classification (GTDB taxonomy): domain Bacteria; phylum Bacillota; class Clostridia; order Oscillospirales; family Ruminococcaceae; genus UBA7177. The sequence goes on from CAJTVI010000020.1 coordinate 1,731, forward strand.
GGTGTCCAGATACGAGAGGGGCAGCACCTGGATGCGGGCAAAGGCCTCGGCACGCAGGTCTCGCACAAGGCAGAAGGTCAGCCGGTTGTTGCAGACGTTCATCAGCCACTGGGCCGCCGCCGTGCCCGCAATGGCCGCCGCCATCCGGCCCAGCAGCCGGGCCAGGGCCGCAAAATCCACCGCGCCGGGGCCTAAGATGCAGTCCACCCCGCGGCCGATCAGCACCGGCAGCCAGAGGGTAAGGGCCACCGTAACCGCGGCCAGCAAAAGCGAGGCCGCCAGCCAGCCCCCATAGGGCCGCAGCCGCCGCAGCAGCTTGGGCAGAGCGCCGCCCGAGCCGCCCAAATGGCCCGATTTGCCAATATCAGCCATCTGCCGCCGCCCCCTTTCCGGGCCGGGGCTGCGCGCCGGGCGCGTCCCCGTCAAACTGGGAATCGTAAATCTCGCGGTAGACCGCGCAGCGCTGCAAAAGCTCTTCGTGGGGGCCAATGTCGGCCACCGCGCCGTCCTCCAATACGATGATGGTATCCGCGTGCATCACCGAGGCCGCCCGCTGGCTCACCACAAAGGTGGTGGGGGCAAAGGGCAGCTGCCGCAGCGCCCTGCGCAGGGCCGCGTCGGTGGCAAAATCCAGCGCGCTGGCGCTGTCGTCCAGGATCAAAATGCGGGGCCGGCGCACCAGCGCCCGCGCAATGGTCAGCCGCTGGCGCTGCCCGCCCGAGAGGTTGCGGCCCCCCTGCTCAATGTGGGCGTCCAGCCCGCCCTCCTTGCCGCGCACCACCTCGGCGGCCTGGGCGGTTTCCAGTGCGGCCCAAAGCTGCCCATCGCCGGCCGCCTCGTCGCCCCACAGCAGGTTCTGCCGGATGCTGCCCGCAAACAGCACCGCCTTTTGGGGCACCACCCCAATGGCACGGCGCAGCTCGTCCAGCGGCCAGTCCCGCACGTCCCGGCCGTCCACCAGCACCCGGCCGACACAGACGTCATAAAAGCGGGGGATCAGGTTTACAAGGGTGGTCTTGCCGCTGCCGGTGCCGCCGATCACCCCCACCGTTTGGCCGGGGGCGGCCGCGAAGCTTACCCCGCTCAGCGCCTCGCCCGCCGCGCCCTTGTACCGGGCGCAGGCCCCCTCAAACACCACCGCGGCGCCACGCGCGGGGGCAGGGGCGCTGGGGCCCAAATCGGCCGCGGGGCCGGGAGCGTTTTTGGCGGGGACGGCTCCTGTATCCCCGGCGGGGACAGGACCGCCTGCGCCCGCAGGCCCGGCCGCGCCTTTGGGGCTTCCCTCCCCGGCCAATGGGCCAGCGGCATCCGCGGGCCCTGTATGGCCCTTGTGCATCGAGGGCCGCAGCTGCAGCACCGTCTCGATCCGCCCGGCGCAGGCCAGCGCCCGGGCCACCGTCACGATCAGGTTGGCAAGCTTGATCAGCTCCACCAATATCTGGGACATATAGTTTACCAGCGCCACCACCTGGCCCTGGCTCAGCCGGCCGGTATCCACCTGCAGCGCCCCGGTCCAGAGCAAGGCGATCACCGCCCCATTGATCAGCAGATAGGTCAGCGGGTTCATCAGGGCGGAGATCCGCCCCACAAACAGCTGCGCGCCGGTAAGCCCGCCGTTTTGGGCGGCAAACCGGGCGGCCTCCTCCGGCTGCCGGTTAAAGGCCCGCAGCACCCGCACCCCGGCCAGGTTTTCGCGGGTGGCCAGCATCACGGCGTCCAGCCGGGCCTGCACCTTTTTGTAAAGGGGCATGGTAATGGCCATGATCCCCCCCACCACCAGCGCCAGCAGCGGGATCACCACCACAAAGATCAGGGCGGCCTTTGTGTCGATGGTAAAGGCCATCAGCATCGCGCCCACCACCACAAAGGGGCTGCGCAGCAAAAGGCGCAGGGTCAGGTTTACCCCATTCTGCACCTGGTTTGCGTCGCTGGTCATCCGGGTCACAAGGGTCGAGACCCCCGCCTCGTCCAGTTCGGCGTAGTCCAGCGACTGGATCCTGGCAAACAGGGCCGACCGCATCGACCGGGTAAACCCCACCGCCACCCGGGCGGCAAAGTATTGGGCGGTCACCGAGGCGGCCAGCCCCGCCGCGCCCAGCGCCACCAGCACCCCGCCCATCCGCAGGATGTAGCCGCCATCCTGCCCGGCAATGCCCACATCGATGATCCGCGCCATCACCAGCGGCACCAGCAGTTCCAGGCAGGCCTCGAACATCTTAAAAAGCGGCGCCAGCACCGCCCGCCCGCCCCAGCCCCGCAGGTGGACCCGAAGCTCTTTCACAGTATCCCGTCCTTCCGTTTGGCACAGCGCCCCCTTTACAAGGGCAGTTTGCGCGCCGGCCGTCCCCTTTATCCTACCATAACCGCGGCGCAAAAAAAAGGGGCGGCCCCACATGGGCCGCCCCCCTGCGTCCAGCGCTGCCCGGCGGGGCCGGTTGGCCTCAGCCGGCCCCGCCGGACAGTTCGGCGCGCAAAGCGCGCACCAGTTCGTCGTATTCGCCCTCGCTCAAAAGCTGCTTGGGCAGGGTGTCGTCAAAGGGCTCGCCCCAGTTCAGGCCGCCCTTATACTTGGGCACAACATGCACATGCACATGCGGCACCCCATCGCCAAAGGTGGCATAGTTGATCTTGTCCGGGCCAAACAGCTTCTGGATGGCGGCGGCCACCCGGGCCACCTCGGCAAAAAAGCCGGCGTTCTCCTCGGGCGTAAGCTGGAAATACTCGGTCTTGTGGTCCTTAAAGGTCACAATGCAGCGGCCGCGGTGCTTTTGGTCCCGGTTGAGGTACACGATGCTGTTGGGCAGCCGGCAGACCTCGATCATCAGGCTGCGCAGCTTTTCGCCGTTTTCGCAGTAAAAACAATCCGACACAAAAATCCCTCCTGTAAGTAAGGCGATAAGGCCCCGGCTGCCGGCCGGAAGGCCCGTTTGCCTGGCATAATTTTGCGGGCGGGGCCCAAAAAGCTGCCAAAGCCCGCCGATCTGTGATATAATTCCAGTAAAGCCGGGCCGCACACAGCGGCCGGGCCGGCGGCATAGCCGCCATACCCCTGGCAATAGGGCAAAGCAAAAGGCGCTGCCCGGCTGCCCGGCTGAAAGGAGCGCAGGGACAATGGACAATTTTACCATTACCATGGAACACTCGGAGGAGAGCATCCGCCGGCTTTCCAAGGTGCAGTACGACACCTTTTCGGTCCTTACAAAGGTGATGTGGTACCTCACCTGCGCGGTGAGCCTTGCGCTGGGGGTGGGGCTGATCGGCCAGCTGGACGAGACCCCCCGGCTGCTGCTGGCGGCCTTTGGGGCCATCGCCCTGATGAACATCGGCGCCAGCGCCAAGGCCCGGGCCGACAAGGTCATCGCGGCGGTCAAACAAAAAGGGGAGTTCCCCCGCACCACCCTTACCTTTAAGGACGACGAGATCGGCATCGAGGAGCGCAGCGGCAAAACCGGCAGCATGAAGTACGGCAGCATCCTGCGCCTGATCCGGGACGATGAATACTGGTACCTTTTTATCAGCCGCACCGCCGCCTACATGCTGCCCATCACCGGGCTTAACGGCCAGGTAAGCCCCGCCCGCTTTGAGGCGCTTTTGCAAAAAAAGACCGGGCTGGAATTCAGCCGCCCCTTCAGCCTTTTGCGGGTAAACCTGCCGGACCTTGTGGCCGGGCTGCGCCGCCGCAAAAAGAAATAACGCCGCGCCGCGTTTTGGGGCAAAAGGGCGGGCCTGCACCCTGGCAGGCCCGCCCTTTTTGTATACGGCAGGCCGCCTTTTGCCGCGCCGGTCAGCCCATCATGAGGTTGGGCAGGAACATGACCAGCGGCTCGCAGTAGGTAATGATCATCAAAACCACCAGCATGGACACAAAATAGGGGATAAAGGCCTTGATGGTGTCGGTGATCGAGATCTTGGCGATCCCGCAGGACAGGAACAGGCAGACCCCCACCGGCGGGGTAAACAGGCCGATGGCCAGGTTGATGACCATGATCACCCCAAAGTGCACCGGGTCCATGCCCAGGGCGGTAACAATGGGCAGCAGGATGGGGCAGAACACCATCACGGCGGGGCTCAGGTCCATCCAGGTGCCCACAAAGAGCAGCAGCAGGTTGATGAGCAGCAGCAGGATGAACTTGTTGTGGGTAACGCCCAGCACCGCGGACGAGATGATGGCCGGCACGTTCTGCTGCGCAAACACCCAGCCCAGCGCCGAGGCGGTGGCGATCATCAGCACCACCGTGCCGGTGCTCACGCTCACCTCCAGCATGATGTCCGGGATATCCCGCAGCCGCAGCTCCTTGTACATAAAGCGGCCCAGCAAAAAGGTGTAAAGCGAGGCGACGCCGGCGGCCTCGGTGGGGGTAAACCAGCCCGAGGTGATGCCGCCCAGGATGATGATGACCGTGAGCAGCGAGGGGATGCCCCGCAGGATGGTTTTAACTGTGTCCTTCAGGTTCATGGGGGGTTCGGCCGGGTAGCCGCGCTTGTGCGCAAAGCCCCAGCTTACCACCATCAGCGCTATCCCCACCAGGATGCCGGGGAGGATGCCGCCCATAAACAGCTTGCCGATCGAGGCGCTGGCGGCCACCCCATACACCACCATCGGGATGCTGGGCGGGATCATGACCCCAATGGTGGAGCTGGTGGCGGTCACCGCCACCGTAACGTCCCGGTCGTAGCCCTTTTCCACCGTGGCCGGGATCAGGATGCCGCCCACCGAGGCGGTGTCGGCCGCGGCGCTGCCGGTGATGCCGGCAAAGAACATCGAGGCCACGATGTTGATGTAGAGCATGCCGCCGCGGAAGCGCCCCACCAGGGCGTTGGAGAGGTTGATCAGGTCCTTGGTGATGCCGCCCAGGGCCATAAACCGGCCGCAGAGCATAAACAGCGGCACCGCAATGAGGGTAAAGGAGTCCATGCCCACATACATGCGCTGCACAAAGGTCATAAAGCTGATGCCGCCGCTCATGATGATGCCCACGATCGAGGCCAACCCGGTGCAGATGGCAATGGGCACGTTAAAGAGCATCAGCCCTACCATGACCAAAAAGGATACGATGGCAATCATTCGGCAATCCCCTCCTTTGGCTGTTTTTTGCTCAAAAGCTCCTCAAAGTTTTCCAGGGCCACCAGCACAAACAGCGCGCCCATGATCGGCATGACCAGGTAGAACCAGGTCATGCTCCAGCCGGTAATGGGGGCCTTGCGCTTGGCCACCACCCCCAAAAGGGTAACGCCGTAGTACAGGCAGTAGGCCCCAAATACCAGGATCAGCCCCTGGGTGGCAAGGTCCACAATATGGGCAAAGCCGGGCTTGAACTTTTTGTAAAAGTAATCCAGGCCCAGATGCTGTTTTTCCCGCAGGGTCACCGCGCAGGCCAAAAAGCTGTACCACACAAAGGTAAAGCGGCTCATCTCCTCGGTCCAGCTGGGCGGGGTGGGCATAAAGGTGCGGCCGATGATCTGCAGGGTGATAATGGCCAGCAGCAGCACGCCAAAAACCTTTACCGCGTTGTTGAGGACATACTTAAAGATAAGGTCGTTGATCTTTTTCATCATACGCGCCCTCCTTTCTTTGGCCGGTTACAGCACCATCTCAAAGATGGTCCAGATCAGTTCCTCGGTAAGGGGTTTGGGGTTGCAGGTAATATGCCCGGTGGTGCGCTTTACCGTGTCCAGCACTGTCTCGCGGCTGGGCAGTTCGCCCGGGATATAGGGGGTCAGCCTGGCCGGCGCGCCCACCGCGTCCCGCAGGTCCTTCACCGCCTGGATGGCGGCAAGGCCGTTCTCCCGGTCGGTTTTGGCCGCGTCGTACACGCCCAGGGCGCGGGCAATGTCGGCGTAGCGGTGTTCGGCGTACGCAAGGTTCAGTTCCATCGAGGCGGGCAAAAAGATCGAGCAGGCGTCCCCATGGGGCACATGGTACATGCCGCCCAGCGGCTGCGCCATAATGTGGGCAATGCCAATGCCGGCCGTAATGGCCACCCCGCCAAAATAGCTGGCCAGCATCATCTGGCCGCGGGCCTCAAGGTCGGCGGGGTTCGCCATGGCGCGGGGCAGCGCGTCCTTGATCAGTTCAATGGCCTTCAGGCCGTACATCCCGGTAACCGGGGTGGCGTTGAGCGACACATAGCTCTCAATGGCGTGGCTCAGCGCGTCCATGCCGGTGGCGCTGGTCACCTTGGGGGGCAGCCCCACCGTAAGCGCCGGGTCCAAAATGGTAACGTCCGCGATCATGGTGTTGTGGTACAGGCTCTTTTTCAGGCCGTTGTAGGTGTTCAGCACCACGCTGGTTTTGGTGGCCTCGGCCCCGGTGCCGCTGGTGGTGGGCGCCGCGATAAACAGCGGCGGGGGCAGGGTGGGCTGGCGGCCCTCCATCTGGTACTCCTCCACAAGGCCCCCGTTGGCGGCCAGCATCCCCACCGCCTTGGTCACGTCGATCACGCTGCCGCCGCCAATGGCAAGGCAGCAGTCGCAGCCGTTCTCCAAAAACAGGTCCCGCCCGCCGTTGATCATCGCAAGGTCCGGCTCGGTGGTCACCTTATCGTAGATATAATAGCCGATGCCGGCCTCGTCCAGCATTTGGCACATCCGGGCGCACACCGCGGCCTCGCGGCTGTACACCCCAAAAAACACCTTTTTTTTGCCGTACCATGCAAGGATGCCCGGCACCTCGGCAAGTTTGCCCTCGCCAAAAATCAGCCGCCGGTTGTGTACGATCTCCCATGCCTGCATTGCTCTCCACTCCTTTTTGTAAAGCTAAGCCCGCGGCGCCGGGGCGGGGGTCGGCCCCCGGGGCCGCCTTTGCGGCCCGCGCGCGCTCTGGGCAAAAAAAGGCGGGGAGGAGGGCTGTATTCCTCCCCCCCGCCGGGTTTTTGGGTTGTTTTTCTGGCGGATCAGCGGCCAAAGTAGGCGTAGATGTCCGCGCCGATGGTGTCGCGGTACTCCTCATACAGCGGGGCCACGGCGTCCATGAACTCGGTCTTGTCGGCGATCTCGCAGATGGTCATGTTGTACTCGTTGGCAAGCTGGTCCAGGGCCTCCTGCTCGCTCTCCTTGTCCAGCTGGCTGGAGTAGGCGCCAGCCTCAGCGCCGCACTCGTCCACGATGGTGCGCAGGTCCTCGGGCAGGCTGTTGTAAAAGTCAAGGTCCATCAGCATCACGTTGGGGGTGCAGAAGTGCTGGCTCAGCACAACATAGTCGGTTACCTCGTACTCGGCCTGAGTAATGATCAGCGGCACGCTGTTTTCAGCGGCGTCCACCGTGCCGGTCTGCAGGGCCATGTACCGCTCGGTGGCGGCCAGCGGCACCGGCACCATGCCCAGCAGCTCCATGGTCTTGCTCATCAGGGCGGACTCCATAATGCGGATCTTGGTGCCCTTCAGGTCGGCCAGGCAGCTGGCGGGGCCTTTGCTGGTGTAGATGCTGCGGGGGCTGCGCACAAACCAGCCCACAATGTGCAGGCCGGCGGTGTCCTCCAGCCGCTGGTTCAGTTCGGCGCCCAGTTCGCCGTTGACGATCTTGATCTCGTCGTCCATGCTGGCGGTCAGGTAGGGCAGGTCAAACACCGAAAAGGCGGGCACAAGGTTGCCCAGCACGCTGGTGTTGCACTCGGCGGCCTGCAGGCTGTGCATCTGCATGCTGTCGATGCAGTCGGCATGGCTGCCCAGCTGGCCGGAATCGTACACCTGTACGTCGATCCGCCCATTGGAGCGCTCCTCCACCAACTCCTCAAAGCGGTAAAAAGCCTTTACCACATTGTCCTCGGGGTTGGAGGGGTTGGCCAGCTTGATGATAAACTCGGCTTCGCCGCCCGCTGCGGCCGGGGTGGAGGCAGCCGGGGCAGAGGCGGCCGGGGTGGACGCGGCCGGGGTGCTGGACCCGCCGCCGCAGGCCACGAGGCCCATCGCCAGCACCAGGGCCAGCATGAGTGCTGTAAACTTTTTCATGGTAAATCTCCTCCTGTTTTTGGTTTCCAAACCGGCAAAGGGGCCGTGGCCCGTGCGGCCAGCCGCCCTTTAACGGCCTGTTTACGGATGTTTTGGCGGGCCAAACGCTTTGCGCTCCCGCGCGTTCGGCCCGCGCTTTTGGGGGCCCTTGGCGTGTCCTTTGGGCCTGTGCCTGGGGACTTGAGTATGTCTTTCGGGCTCCTGCTTTCCGGGGCCCCGCCTTTCGGGCTTTTGGCTTTCCGGGCTCCGCCTTTCGGGCTTTTGGCTTTCCGGGCTCCGCTTTTCAGGCTTTTGGCTTTCCGGGGCGCAGCCGCGCCCATTGGACATCTGCCTTCCGGGTTTGGCATGTCCTTCGGGCCCGCGCTTTTGGAATCCCCCTGCGCTTTTATGTCCGGGCCCTATTTTAACATCATGCAATATGACATCAGATGACATTGAATGCCACAACCGACCTTGCAAACCGTGCCTGTACAACCGTGTGTGCGCAACCGTGCCTGCACGACCGGGCCGGTACAACCGTGTGCGCAACCGTGCCTGCGCAACTGGGCCGATACAACCGTGTGTGCGCAACTGGGCCTGTACAACCATGCCTGCGCGACCGGGCCGGTACAACCGTGTGCGCAACCATGCCTGCAAAACCGGACCTGCGCGAGCGGGCGGGATGGGGCGGCACAGCCGCCTGTCCAAACATCAGACATCTTATTTCTGTTGCTGCTATCATAGCCTAATTGTCTGACGTTTGTCAATCGTTTGAGGGCTTTTCTACCCTTTTGCCATTCTTTTCGTTGGATTTTTGGTTAATTGGCACAAGGCGGGGTGCGGATATACGAACAGCCTGCCGTTTCCCAAGGGAGCCGCAGGGCCCTTGCCCCGCTGGCGGAAAAAGCAGGCCAGCGCACCGGCCGCCGGCGGGGGAGTGACGCGTCAGGAACCAGCAGCAGAAGGATCGTCCGCGGGGGAACCAGCAGCAGAAGGGCCGTCCGCGGGGGAACCAGCAGCAGAAGGGCCGCCCGCGGGGGGGTTGGCGGCGCTCTGGCGCATCCGTTCCTGGTTGAGGCAGAGCACGGCCTCCATCGCCCGGCGGGCCGCGTCCGCGTCGTGCCGCTCAATGGCCGCCTGTATCTCATGGTGCAGCTTGCGGGCGTCCGGGGTGCTCACCTCTTCCACGCTGCCCATAAACTGCTGGATGCCCTCGCTGATCAGGGGCATCAGCTTGTCCATCAGGATGTTTTTGCTGGCGGCCGTGATGGCCCGGTGAAAGGCCACGTCGGATTCCAGGTGCGGCCGCCCCTCGTCAATGTCCTCGTCAATCCGGCGGTTCCAGTAGGCGATCTGCCGCAGGTCCTCCTCGTCGGCATGGATGGCGGCCAGTTCCACCACCGCCGGCTCAATGATCAGCCGCACAATGCCCCAGTCCATGGCAAGCTTGGCGCGGTCCTTTACAAATTCCAGGCCCAGCGGGTCGTCTATCTGGCCGGGGGCCTTGCTCAAAAAGGTGCCGCAGCCGCGGCGCACCTCTACAATGTTGCGGCTTTTCAGGATCATAATGGCTTCCCGCACCGTGCTGCGGCCCACCTGCAGGGTTTTGGCAAGCTCCAGTTCGGTGGGCAGCTTGTCGCCGGGGGTAAGGCCGCTCTCCAGGATCCACTGGGTCAGGTATTCCGCGGCCTGCTGGGGCAGCGGCTTGTTGTTGTTGATAAACGCGTTCATTGGCTGTTATCCATCCTTTGCGGGCCTTTGGCCGGGCGGTCAGGGCTGCCGGCAGAACTGGCGGTAGCCGGTGGCCGGGTCTACCGGGTTTTGCAGCGCTTCGCCGCGGGCGTAACGGCCCAGGTTTTCAATAAACAGGGCGGTGATCCAGTCCAGCGTTTCCTGCAAATGGAAATCGCCGGCCACATGGGGGGTCAAAAACAGGTTTTCGCTCTTCCAGAGCGGATGCCCCGCCGGCAGCGGCTCGGGCTCGGTCACGTCCAGGGCGGCGGCCGCCAGCGGGCCGGCGCGCAGGGCCGCGGCCAGCGCCTCGTGGTCGACGCAGCTGCCCCGGCCCACGTTCAGCAAAATGCTGCCCGGCTTCATTTTGGCCAGCCTCGTTTCGTCAAACAGGCGCACCGTTTCGGGGGTGTTGGGCAGCGCCAGCGCCACAATGTCGGCCTGCGGCAGCCATTCGTCCAGCTGCTCAAAGCTGCCCACCGCGGCAAGGTAGGGCGGGCAGTCGGTCTTGTTGCGCCGGATGCCGTACACCCGGCTGCCCAGCGCCGCCATCTTGGCCGCGTAGTCGCCCCCAATGCTGCCCAGCCCCACCACCAGGGTGGTGCTGCCGGCAACCGCCGTTACCAAGCCCTCGTCCTTCCACACGCCGGCCAGCTGGTTTTTGTAATAAAGGCCAAACTTCTTTTTCAAAAAAAAGGTGTAGCCCAAAAGCTGCTCGCTGATGGCAAGCCCATAGGCCCCGGTGGCGTTGGTCAGCTTTGCGCCGGCCGGCAGCACCCCCGGCTTTGCGTAGGCGTCCGCCCCCGAGGAGTTCAGCTGGAGCCACTCCAGCTTTTTTGCGCCGGCCAGCCGCTCGGGGGGCAGGTTGCCCAAAATGATGCTGGCGGCGGCGATCTGCTCGTCGGTCACCTCGTTTTTGGGGCAGTAGATGTAGGCCGCGCCGGGCATCTGCTGCTCCAGTAAGGCGCGCTGCTCGGGCGGCATGGGCAGGGTAACCAGGATCTGTTTCATAAAAACTCCCTCTCCTTTGGCGCCAGCGCGGGGGCGGCGCCCTGCGCTGGCAAATTTGGCCGGATGCGGGCGGCCCCGCGGTTTTACGCAAAGCCCCATGGCCCGGCGGGCAGGCCCATAGGCCCCGCGGTTTTATGCAAAGCCCCGCGGCCCGGCGGGCAGTCCCACAGGCCCCGCGGTTTTGCGCTAAGCCCCATGGCCCGGCGGGCAGGCCCACAGGCCCCGCGGTTTTATGCAAAGCCCCCGCAAACGCATCTCCTGTTTTTCAGGATACACGCCCGCGGGGGCTGTTGTCAAGATATTTGTATGATGTCAGCCCTCCAAACCTCTTTTTGGCCTTTCCAAAAAGGCGGCCGGGCGGCAAAACGGCCCCCCGGGGCCGCGGGGGCGCAAAAACAAAAGGCCGCAAAACACACCGGCGGCCCCAATAAAAAGCCGGCGGCAAAAGCGGCGGCCGGGCAAAAAGCCGGCGGGCACACCGGCGGCCCCAATAAAAAGCCGGCGGGCAAACCCGCCGGCCGATCTTGCCTTTACCGCTGGCCCAGCAAAAGCAGGCGCAGCAGCGGCGCCCGGCGCACCCCCTCGCAGGCAAGCGGCAGCAGGGTGCAGGCGGCCAGGGCCAGCAGCGGATAGTAGGCCCAGGCCGGGGGCGAAACAAACCGGTCCAGCAAAAAGGCGGTCATGGCCAGCAGCGGGTAGTGCAAAAGGTAAAAGGCCTGCCCCCGGGGCCGGATGTACCGGGTAAAGGCGGTCTCCCGGTTTGCCAAAGCCCAGGCGCAGCCCAGGGCGGCCAGCACCGCCGTGTAGGCAAAGGCGTTTACCAAAAGGCCCTTCAGGTTGGCGGTGGCGGCGTAGTTCTGGCCCCAAAATTCGGCGGTATAGGCAATGCCAAGCCCCGCCGCCGTGCCCAGCAGCCAGGGCCAGCGGCGGCCCAGCCAGCAAAGCACCCCCTGGTGTGCAAACACATAGTAGCCCGCCAGCACGCAAAAGCAGTAAAGGCCGTTGCGGTACACCTCGATCAGCGGGGCGTTCAGGCACTGGGCGCTGCCCCAAAAGCAAAGCCCCAGCAAAATAAGGGCCGGGCCGGTTTTGCCGGGGGCGGCAGCCAGCGCGCCGGCCTTTTCCAGCAGGCCGCGCCGGTCGGCCGCGCGCAGGGCCAGCAGCAAAAGGGTGGCCAAAAACAGCTCGTGGCAAAACCACAGCGGCCCAATGCCGCAGGCGCACCACACCAGATACCGCACAAGGCCCGGCGCTTCGGCCAGCCCGAACAGATCCGAATACTGGTTGGTGATCCAGCCGTCCACCCAGTGCAGCAAAAACAGCCCGGCGGTGGAGGGCAGCAGCAGCCGCACCGCGCGGCTGCGCAAAAAGGCGGCCGGGCGGGTGCGGGCCAGAGCCAGCCGGGCGCTGATGCCCGCAACGCAAAAAAAGGCGGCCATAAACCAGGGGTACACCGCGTAGCACAGCAGGTCCATGCCCGGCACCCCCGCAATGGCTACGTTGGTGATGACCCCCACGCTGTTAAACAGATACACGATGTGGTAGGCCACCACCAGCAGCACCAAAACGCCCCGCAGGTTGTCCAGCCAGGGCAGCCGCCTGGCGGGTTCTGGCAGGCCGGCGGCAGGTTCCGGCCGCTCAGCGGCGGGGTGGTTTTGCAGGCTCATCCGGCATTTCCTCCTTTGGGCAGCGGCCCGGGCGCAGGGTCCGGGCGCAGCCCGTTCAAAAGCTGCAAAAGGTCGGTCTCCCGCACCAGGGCGATGCCCTGCCCCTCGTCCCCCAGCACCATCAGCCGGTCGCCGGGGCAAAGGCCGAACACCTGCCGGGCCTTAAGGGGCAGGGCCACCCGGCCGTCCTCCTCCAGCACCGCCGTGCCAAACAAATGCTTGCCGCGGGGCGGCGCGGGCAGGCCGGGCACCGGGGACGAAAAGGTCACCAGCGCGTCCAGACTCACCCCGTACAGCTCGGCCAGGGCGGCGCAGTTGGCAATGTCCGGGGTGGTCTCGCCGGCCTCCCACTTGGCCACAGCCTGCCGTGAAACCCCGATCTTTTCGGCCACCGCCTCCTGGGTCAGCCGCAGCATCCGCCGCAGGGTGTAAAGGTTTTCGGCCAGCATGGCGCATCCCCTTTCTTTGGGGCTTTTCTGTATCCCTCCTGGGCCTTCCCCGCGCCTTATGCCGCACCCGCCGGAAAGCCCAAACCGCCCCTGTATCCCCATTATACGATGCCCGTACCGCCGCGTCCACCAACCAAAAATGACAATTTCCGTTGCCAAATGTATGGTTTGGTTGCTTTTTGCCCCGCGCAAAAGCGCCGCGCCGCCCCTGCACGGGACAGCGCGGCGGCACGGCAGGCGCCCGGGGGCTCTTTGGCTGAGGGCATCCCAAAAGAAGGCGAAAAACACCGCCAAAAGCGGTGGTGAGACAAGAAAACAAAGATTCCTAATCAAATTCAATCCACCGCGCGTTCGCTGGGCGGCTTTGTTTTCTTGTTGAACCGCCGCCAATTAGTTTTGGTCTTTGCTCTTGCAAACAAGGGCCGCCAGCACCCCGGCCAGCAGGCTGGCGGTCACCCCGCCGGCCGCGGCGGTAAAGCCGCCGGTCAGCGCGCCCAAAAGGCCGCTGGCCTCCACCGCGTCGATCACCCCCTGGGCCAGCAGGTGCCCAAAGCCCAGCAGCGGCACGGTGGCCCCCGCCCCGGCAAACTCCACCAGGGGGGCGTACCAGCCCAGGGCCGACAGCGCCACCCCCGCCACCACATAGGCCACCAGGATCCGCGCGGGGGTCAGGCTGGTGTAGTCGATCAAAAGCTGGCCGATCACACAAAGCGCGCCCCCCACCACAAAGGCCCATACATAGTTCATCCTGCCGCCTCCCCCTCCGGTTTTGTTGCGCAGAGCTCCAACAGATGCGCGATGCCCGGGATGCTCTCCCCCTGCAAAAAGGTGGTCTGGCTCATCAAGGCCCCGGTCGAGAGAAAGAGCACCCGCTCCAGCTCCCCCGCCCGCAGCCTTGGCAGCACATGGGCGCAGAGCACCGACGCGCTGCACCCCGCCCCGCTGCCGCCCGCCTGCACCTGCTGGGCGGCCTGGTCAAAGAGCAGCAGGCCGCAGTCGGCATGGTTGTCCAGGCTGACCCCCTCGGCCTCCAGCAGCTCTTTTAAAAGCTGGCTGCCCACCAAACCCAGGTCGCCGGTGTAGACGGCGTCAAAATCTTCGGCCCGGCTGCCGGTATCCCGCAGGTACTGCAAGATGGTGTTGGCGGCCGCCGGGGCCATCGCCGCCCCCATGTTGTTGATGTCGGTCACCTCGTAATCCCGCACCCGGCCAAAGGTCACCGCCCGCACAAAGGGGCCGTTGCCGGCGGGCTGCACAAGGCAGCAGCCGGCGGCGGTGGCCGTCCATTGGGCGGTGGGGGTGCGCTTGCCGCCGTATTCCAGCGGGGTGCGGAACTGCCGCTCGGCCGCGCAGAAATGGCTGCTGGTCATAGCGGCGGCCCGGTCCACCAGCCCCGCGCTGGCAAGGCAGGCCGCCAGCGCCACCGCCTCGGCCATGGTGCTGCAGGCCCCATACAGCCCCGCAAAGGGCACGTCCAGCCCCCGCAGGGTGTAATTGGAGGCGGTGCACTGGTTTTGCAGGTCCCCCGCCAGCACCAAGTTTACCTTGTCCAGGGTGGTCTGGGCCTTTTGCAGGGTCAGCTCCAGGCAGTGCCGCTGCAGGGTGCTCTCGGCCTTTTCCCAGGTGTCCTGCTGGAGGGTGTTGTCCTCAAACAGCAGGTCAAAGCCCGCCGCCAGCGGGCCCTCCCCCTCCTTTTTGCCGCCCACCGCGCCAAACGCCGTGATGCTGGGCGGCTTTGCAAACAGCAGGGTATCCCCGCGCCGTGTGGCCATTGGCCATGCCTCCTTTTTTTGCAGGATGTCCGGGGCCTCAGCCCCCCATAAAGGGCCGGATCAGGTACCACAAAACCCCCCAGGCCACGCTGGCCAGCATGCCGTACACGATCACCGGCCCGGCGATCAAAAACATCTTGGCCCCCACGCCGGTCACCAGCCCCTCGCAGCGGAACTCGATGGCCGGCGAGACCACCGCGTTGGCGAACCCGGTGATGGGCACCAGGGTGCCCGCGCCCGCCTTGGCCGCCAGCTTCTGGTACCAGCCCAGCGCGGTGAGCACGGCCGAAAGCCCCACCAGGGTGGCGCTGGTCATGGCGCCGGCGTCGGTAAGGGTAAAGCCCCAGGCCGCGTAGGCCTTGCGCAGCGCCTCGCCCAGCAGGCAGATGCCGCCCCCCACCACAAAGGCCCAGAGGCAGTCCTTCCAGACCGGGGAGGGGGGCGAGGCCTTTTTAACAAGGCTGCCGTATTGTTTGGGATCGGTTTTCATGGCTGTGCAGCCCTCCTTTTTGCAAACCTGCAAAAGTATTGCAAAAAAAGTATTTGCAAAAACCGCCCGGATATGTACCCCCTTCAAGGGCCGGCCTTATCCCGCGCAGGGCAAAGGGCCAGGGCATTTGCGGCAAATCTTTTGCAACCTTCCTAAAATTGCGGCGGGGGGTCTTTGCAAGTTTGTGGCGTTTATGAATTGTGCCCGGCCCGGCGGGGGTCTATAATAGATGGGTATGGATCAATGGCGCGGCCCGGAAGGCTTTTTGGCCGGGCGGCGGGGGGGAGCCGCCGCGCAGGGGGGGCCGCGGGGTCCAATGGGAGGAATCGGAATGGCCAGCAAGTTGATTGGAACGGTGGCGCGCAGCCTGCAGATGGCTGCCGCGCCCCAGCAGGACCTTGTGCAGCAGGTGCTCGATGTGATCACCGCCGCCACGGCCCAGGAGGGGGTCATCCTCCACCGCAAGGATACGGTGGGCGTGCCCCGCGCGCTGCTTGCGCAGCAGGGTTTTTCAGAGGATTCGTTTGGCGGGCGTTTGCAGCAGGCCCTGCTGCAAACCACCGGGGTGCAGCTTCAGGTGCTGCTGTACAATGAGGTAGTGGACAAGGCCCATCCCCTGTGCAGCCTGTGCACCCTCACCGCGGGCAAAAGCGCCCGGCAGAGCATCGTGCTCATCCAGGGCGCGGACCTTTAAACCGATCTATTGCATTGCGCAGCGCCGCCCGGCCCCCGCAAAAGGGGCCGGGCGGCGCTGTATATCCGTATATGGGCCGGGCGGCTTAAAGCCGCGGCGCGGATCCGGGCTTTGATGCGGGCGGCGCGCAGCGGCAGGGCGCGGGGCCCTGCCCCTCAGTACGCAAACCAGACCGCGCAGTTCAGGTCGTAGCCGCCCTCCGGCCAGCAGCGCACCTCCCGGGCCGGGATGGCCAGGGTCACCATCCGCCCCTCGCCCGGCTCCAGGTGCAGCGGCTCAATGGCAAGGCCGTGCAGTTCAAAGCACACCTTGCCCCCCACCTGCCGCAGGCTTACCTCCTCCAGGGTTTCGGCGTCCAGGGGCTTGTCGGTGCCGTTAAAGGCCCAAAATTCCACGCACAGATCCCCATTCTTATCCTCGTACACCACCACCGGCATCGCGTCGTAGGTGCCGGGCAGCACCGGCTCGAGCAGCCGCAGTTCCTCGGCAAAGGGGATCACCAGCTTCCGGTTGCCGCGGGCCAGGCGCAGGCCCGGGCTGCTCCGCCGGGAGGAGCACACCTGCGGCTCTTCCCGCCAGCGCTGCTCCACCTGGCCCGAGCCGTCCACCCGCCAGCTGCTGCCGGTCCACAGCAGCCCGATCAGCACCGTGTCGTACTCGATCTGCAAGGGCAGGGTGTCCCCGCTCACCGTGTAAAACATCCCCAGCACAAACCCGCAGTTGCCGGCCATCAGGGGGCGGCCCAGCAGATAGCCGTCCCAGCGGGAGAGGGTGCCCACCGTGCCGGCGTTCACCTCCATCGCCTTATCCAGCGCGCTGTGGCAGCCGCCCGCCTCCAAGTTGCAAAACAGCCTGCTGGCCTCGGCGCGGGAGAGCGGCTCGTCCCCATACAGGGCAAAAAAAGCCTCCTCGCCGGCCTCGGCCAGCAAAGCGCGGGCCATGTCCTGCTCGGGCGCCTCCTCGTCCAGCAGCACCACCGGCGAGCCGGCGGCGTCGGTGCCCGCGTCGGGACGGCTCACCCGCTCGCTGCCCTCCTCCTGGCCCGGCCAGGGGGTGGGCGCGGGGTCAAACAGGCCCGCAAAAGAATCCCGCTGGCTCCACACGGCCGCCGCCAGCAACAGCAGCACCATCGCGCCCATGGCGGCGGCAATGCCCACCGCGTGGCCCTTGGGCCGTGCCGGCTGGCCGGGCGCTGCGGCGGCCGGCGCGCCGCAGCGCGGGCAGAACCGGTCCCCCGGCTGCAGCGGGGTGCCGCAGCGGCTGCAATAGTACATGTCAATTCCTCCCTTGCCGGCCCGGGGCTCCGGGCTTGTGCCTTTCGGGGGCCTGCCGGCCCTTTTCTTTATTGTAGTTTTTAGTGTATACTGTTGTCAACAGCCGCGGGCCGGGGGGAGTGACCAAACCGGGGAGGGATGACCGCCGGCCGGGTACGTGGGAGCAGTCTCTCAAGGCAACAGGACCCCTGCCCCGAAAGCCTTTCGAGACTCTCCCCCGCGCCCGGCCTTAGTACCCTAAAACTCCTTGAAATGGACACTCCCGGGCCGGAGGGCGTGCTCCCAAAATTGCCCCGCCCCGGCCGCGCAAAACAAAAAAAGAGGATGGAACGCAGTATGGAATGGACCGACCTTTGCATCACGGTGCCCCGCCCGCAGGCCGACACGGCCGAGGCCATCGCCACCGGCATCTCGGGCAGCGGCATCTATATCGAGGACTACAGCGACTTAGAGGCCCAGGTGGAGGCCATCGCCCATGTGGACCTGATCGAGCAGGCCCTGCTGGACAAGGACCGCACCCAGGTCTCGGTGCACCTCTACCTCGCGCCGGAGGAGGATGCCGCCCCGGTCATCGCGCTTTTGCACAGCCGGCTCACCGCCGCGGGGCTGCACTACAAGCTGGGGGTCTCGGGGGTGGAGCAGCAGGACTGGGAAAACGGCTGGAAGGCCTATTACCACACGGTCGAGGTCGGCCGCCGGCTGGCGGTGGTGCCCAGCTGGGAGGAATACGCCGCCGCCGGCCGCACCGTTTTGCGGCTGGACCCCGGCATGGCCTTTGGCACCGGCACCCATGAGACCACCGCCCTCTGCCTTGGGGTGCTGGACGAGTGGGTGGCCGGCGGCGAGCGGGTGCTGGACGTGGGCACCGGCAGCGGCATCCTGGCCATCGCGGCCCTCAAGCTGGGGGCCGCCGAGGCGGACGGGGTGGACATCGACCCCATGTGCGTGCGCACCGCCGGCGAAAACGCCGCCCTCAACGGGGTGGCCGACCGGTTCCATATCCGGGTGGGGGACCTCGCCCAGACCGCCCAGGGCCGCTACCAGATCATCACCGCCAACATTGTGGCAAACGCCATCCTGCACCTTGCGCCGGCCGTGCCGGCCCTGCTGGCCCCCGGCGGGCGGTTTGTGGCCAGCGGGGTGATCGACACCCGCCGGCAGGAGGTGGCCGAGGGCCTGGCCGCGGCCGGCCTTGTGGTGGACGAGGCCCGGCAAAAAAACGGCTGGGTCGCCTTTTGCTGCCGCGCAAGGGAGGGGTAAGGCATGGCCCACCTCTATTTTGCCGACGAGTTTACCCCCGCCCTTGCCCGCATCACCGGCCAGAGCGCCCACCATCTGGCCCGGGTGCTGCGGGTGCGGGTGGGGGATACCCTGCCCTTGGCCGATGGGCAGGGGCAGCTGTACAGCGCGCAGGTCACCGCCCTTTCGCCCGCGTGTGTCGAGCTGGCGCCCGGCCCCGGCCGCCCGGCCCCCGAGCCGGCCACCAAAATCACCCTGTTTGCCGCCTGCCCCAAGCAGGATAAGCTTGAATGGATCATCCAAAAGGCGGTGGAGCTGGGGGCGGTGGGCGTCGTGCCCTTTTACAGCCGCTACTGCGTGGCCGCCCCCAAAAACGAGGAGGCCAAGCGCGCCCGGCGGGCCCGCATTGCCCGGGAGGCCGCCGAACAGGCGGGGCGGGGAATCATCCCGCCGGTGGAGGCCCCCCTGACCTTTGCCGGGGCCTGCGCCCGGCTGGCCGGGTTTGACGCCGCCCTGCTCTGCTACGAGGGGGGCGGCGCGCCGCTGTTCTCCTTTTCCGTCACCTACCAGGGCCACGGCTGGCCCCGCCGCTGGCCGGCCGGCGGGTGGCCCTCATCACCGGGGCCGAGGGGGGCTTTGCCCCCGAGGAGGCCGCCGCCCTCACCGCGGCCGGGGCCGCGGCGGTGGGGCTTGGCCCCCGCATCCTGCGCTGCGAAACCGCCCCCCTGGCCGCCCTGGCCGCCCTGCTCACCCTCACCGGCGACTTAGAGTAGCGGGCCGGTGGCGGGCCGCGCGCCTGCCCGCTTTTGCCCTGCTTTTTGCCTGCCGCCCCTCCCCTTTCTTTTGGGGGAGGGGCGTTTTGCGCCTGCCCCAGCCAAAAAATTTTTGCCGGCAGGTATGGCCGGGCCCGCGCCAAAGCATACTAAAAACGCAGATGGGCACCGCCCGCGCCCCCGCCGGGCGCGGGGCCCTGCCCCGGCGCGCCCTCCCAGAGGGCCGCGCCCATCCATTTTACCAAAAAGGAGCGTTTTTGTATGAAGCGTTTTGCAGCGATCCTGCTTTCCCTCGGGCTTGTGCTGGCCCTGGCCGGCTGCTTTGGCCGCAATGTAAGCCCCTCCTCTTCCTCCATGGCCAACAGCGGCTCTTCCTCGATGGGCAGCTCCTCGTTGGGCGGCTCCCAGACGCCCGGCTCCTCCCCGGCCAGCGGCTCCATGGGCGGCTCCTCCGCGATGGGCGGCTCCTCCATGGCCGGTTCCCCGGCCTTGTCCGGGTCTGCCCTGCCCGGCTCCTCTTCCATGAGCGGTTCTTCCAGCCTTTCCGGTTCCTCCCGCCCGGCGGGCTAAAGGCGCGGCGGCGCGGCCAATGGCTCTGCCGCCTCGCCGTCTGGCGGGCAGCCTCCCCCATTTGGCCCCTCTTTTTTACAAAAAGCGAGAAAACAAGAGAAAACAGCCCCTGCGGCCGCGCATTGCGGCGTGCGGGGGCTGTTTTGCACTGTGCGGCGCGGCGGAAGGGCCGGAACTTGTCAAAAAATTAACAATATCGGTTTTGCTTTCGCGGCGGTTTTATTGTACACTAAGGGTGCACCAAAAAAGGGGGGCGCCGGCAAAGGGAACACATTCCAGGCGCAGGGGCTTCCTCTCAAAAAGCTTTGGGGACAGGTATCCCAGGCAGGGGGCGGGCCCCTCCCGCCCTGGCCGCTTTCCCCAAATATCGCCTGCCGGGGGCCGCAGGGCCCCTGCCAACCGGGGCGGGATGCGGCGGTTTTGCGCAAAAGGGGGGTCAAAAACCTTCCGTTTTGCCGCGCGCCGCCTTTTGCCCCCCAACACAGGAGGACACAATGCGATTTGAACGGTTTTCCACGCGCGGCCCGCGCGGGCCGCAGCCGCAGGCGGACGGGGGCGATATGCGCCCGGCCCGCGGCGGCGGGTTTTTCAAAAAGTTCATGGGCCGCACCGGCATCGTTCTGCTGGTGCTGGTGCTGGCGCTCTGCCTGCTCAACGCCTTTTACAGCATCAACGAGCAGGAGAACGCGGTGGTGGTCACCTTCGGGGTGCCCACGCCGGTCACCGCCAGCGGCCTGCACTTCAAGATCCCCTTCATCCAGCAGGTGCGCAAGGTGGATATGACCATCCACGGCTTTGGCATCGGGTACGTGCCCGGCACCGACGAGAGCATCCCGGACGAGAGCCTCATGATCACCTCGGACTACAACTTTGTCAATGTGGATTTCTTTGTGGAGTACCGGGTCACCGACCCGGTGCGCTACCTCTACGCCAGCCGCCAGCCCGAGCTGATCCTCAAGACCCTGGCCCAGAGCTACATCCGGGACACCATCGGCCTCTATCCGGTGGACGAGGTCATCACCACCGGCAAAAACCAGATCCAGAGCGAGATCAAGGACAAGATCATCGCCCGGCTGGAAAAGGAGGACATCGGCCTGCAGCTGGTCAATATCACCATCCAGGACGCCGAGCCCCCCACGGCCGAGGTGCTGGCCGCCTTTAAGGAGGTGGAGACCGCCAAGCAGAGCGCCGACACCGCGGTGAACAACGCCAACAAGTACCGCTCCGAACAGATCCCCGCCGCCGAGGCCCAGGCCGACCAGATCCTGCAGAACGCCCAGGCCCAGAAGGAAGCCCGCATCAACGAGGCCACCGGCCAGGTCTCCCGGTTCGAGGCCATGTACGAGGAGTACGCCCGCTACCCGCTCATCACCAAGCAGCGCATGTACTACGAGGCCATGGAGGAGCTGCTGCCCGGCCTGCGGGTGATCATCCAGGATGAAAACGGCAACACCCTCAACATCCTCAACAACCAGAACGAAGGCTGAAAGGAGGCCGACATACCATGAAGATCAAGCATAAGCTGCGGCTTGTTGTCATCGCGCTTGCGGTGCTGGCCATCGTGCTGGCCGCCAACGCCTGCGTGGTGACCCAGCAGAACGAATACACGGTGGTGCGCCAGTTCGGCGAGGTGATCGACATCCGCTCGGCCCCCGGCGTCAGCTGGAAGCTGCCCTTTATCCAAACCGCCGGCACCCTGCCCAACACGGTGCTGCTCTACGACCTGCCCATCTCGGACGTGATCACCCAGGACAAAAAGACCATGGTGGCCGACAGCTTTGTCCTCTGGAAGATCGAGGACCCCAAGCTCTTCATCCAGTCGCTCAACGGCAGCATCTCCAACGCCGAGAGCCGGCTTTCCACCCTGGTGTACAACAGCATGAAGAACATCATCAGCTCCCGCAGCCAGTCGGACGTGATCAGCGGGCGGGACGGCGAGCTGGCCGCCGACATCCGGGCCGGCGTGGGCGACACCTTAAGCCAGTACGGCATTGAGGTGATCGCGGTGGAGACCAAGCACCTGGACCTGCCGGACGACAACAAGGAGGCGGTCTACCAGCGCATGATCTCGGAGCGCGGCAACATCGCCGCCAGCTACACCGCCCAGGGCGAGAGCGACGCCCAGAAGATCCGCAGCGAGACCGACCGCCAGGTGCAGGTCATGCTCAGCGAGGCTCGCGCCCAGGCCGAGATCCTCATCGCCGAGGGCGAGGCCGAGTATATGAGCATCCTGGCTGACGCCTACTCCGCCCCCGAAAAGGCCGAGTTTTACAGCTTTGTGCGCGCGCTGGACGCCGCCAAACTCAGCCTTGCGGGCGGCAACAAGACCCTCTTCCTCTCCAAGGATTCCCCCCTGGCCCAGATCTTCTACAACGCCCAGTGACCCCGCCGCGCACCCGCGCGGCGCAAAGCGCCCGGCCCCTCCAACCAAGAGGGGCCGGGCGCCGTTTGCTTTTTATGGGGGAAAACGATGAAGGAAAAGCGGCCGTCCGCCCGGCTGTGCGGGGCTCAGGGCCGCTCCCCCGCCTGCGCAAAGCCCGGCCGCGCCGCCCCCGCCTGCGCGCGGCGGTTCAGGGCCGCTCCCCCGCCTGCGCAAAACCCGGCCGCGCCGCCCCGGCCGCTTCTGCCGCAAGGTCCAGGTTCATCAGCTCGTTTTTTACCTTCAGCAGCCGGTTGCCGGTGATCGAGAGGATGCGCAGCCCCTGCCGCACATAGTCGGCCGCCAGCGCCGGGTCCGAGGCGGTCTGGCCGCAGATGCACACCGGGATGCCCGCCTTTTGGCCGGCCTCCAGAGTCATGCCGATCAGCATCCGCACGGCGGGGCTGTCCTCCCGGTAGTAGCGGGCCACCCCGGGCTCCAGGCGGTCGGCCCCGTGGGTGTACTGCACCAGGTCGTTGGTGCCGATGCTGAAAAACCCGCAGCCATGCGCCGCGATCTGGCCGGCGGTCAAAGCCGCGCTGGGGATCTCGATCATGCTGCCAAACAGCAGCTGCTCGTCAAAGGCCGCGCCCCGGGTGCGCAGGGCCGCCCGGGCGGTGGCCACGCAGGCCATGGCCTCGCGCCAGTCCTCTACCCCGCCCACCATCGGGAACATCACCCGCAGCGGCCCCTCGGCGCTGGCCCGCAGCAGGGCGCACAGCTGGGTGTGGAACAGTTCCGGCCGCGCCAGGCAAAACCGCACCCCGCGCAGGCCCAAGGCGGGGTTCGCTTCCGGCTCGCTCAGCCCGTCCACAAGCTTGTCGGCCCCAATGTCAAAGGTGCGCACGGTCACCAGCCGGCCGCGGGCCGCCCGCAGGCAGTCCACATAAAAGCGGTACTGCTCCTCCTCGTCCGGGAACTGGCCCTTCATCAGCAAAAACTCGCTGCGCAAAAGGCCCACCCCGTCCGCCCCAAGCTCCACGGCGGTCTCGATGTCCTGCGGGCCCGAGCAGTTGGCAAACAGCCGCACGGCGGTGCCGTCCTTGGTATGGCAGGGGGCGCCGCGCAGCCAGTCCATCTCCTCCGCGCGCTCCTGCTGCTTTTGCAGCCGCCGGCGCACCGCTTCCTGCACCGCCTCGTCCGGCTCCAGCACCACGTCCCCCGCCTCGGCGTCCAGCAGCAGGGTGGCGCCGTCCATCGCGGCGTCCAAAAAGGCCGAGCCCAGCCCCACCACGGCCGGGATGCCCATCACCCCCGCAATGATCGAGGCGTGGCTCTGGGCGCTGCCCGAGGAGGTCACGATGCCCAGCAGCATGCCCGGCTCCACCGACAGGATGTCGCTGGGCAGCACCTGGTCCGCCACTAAAATCGAGGGGCGGGTCAGTTCCAGCTTGCCCCGGGGCCGGCCGTCCAGGATGTCCACCACCCGCCGGCAAACGTCCACCACGTCGGCGCTGCGCTCCCGGATATAGGCGTCGTCCACATTTTTTAGGGTGCGGGCAAAGATCGAGGCCGCCCGCTCCACCGCGGCGGCGCTGTCCGCCCCCACGGCAATGTAATCCCCCACCTCGTCGATCAGGGTGCGGTCCTCCAGCAAAGCCTGCTGAAAGTGCAGGATGTCCTTCTGCTCGCCCTTGGCCTTTTGCTGCAGCTGGCGCAGCTCGTCCCGGGCCAGCACCACCGCCGCGTCAAACAGCGCGCGCTCCTGGCTGGGGCCGTGCACCACCCGGCCCAGGCCCATCGTCTGGCGCTCGGGCCGGTAGATGGGGCCCATCACCAGCCCCTCCGAGGCAAACGTTCCTTTGTATTTCTGCATCCTGTCCTGCTCCTCCAAAGCGCGGCCGCCCGGCAAAACTGCCCCTGGCGCGGCGCGTCACAGCGAGTTTATATGCGTTTGGACAATAAAGGCAAAAACGCGGCGCGGCCGCCCGCGGCTCACAGGGCCGAAAGCCCGCCGCACAGCGCCTCGTACACCGCCGCGGCCACAAACTCGGCGGGGCTTGCGGCGGCCAGCCCGCACTCGATCAGCTGGGTGCGGGGCTCGGCCGCAAACAGCGGCGCAAACCGCTCGGCCCGCCCGGCGGGCCAGGCCGCCAAAAAGGCCCCGCACAGTTCCTCGGCCGTGTACAGCCGGGCGGGGTCCACGCCGGCTGCCTCGCAGGCCAGTTCCAGCGGCGCAAGGGGGGCCGCCTCCCCGCGAGGGCCAAACCGGTCAATGGCCAGCTTTTCGGTCAGGGCCAGGGCCGGGTTGGCCCGGATGGCCCTTGCCATGCAGCCCCCATAGGGCGAAACAAACCGCCCGGCAATGGCGGCGCCCTCGTCCTGCCGCAGGGCGTAGGCGGTGCCCAGCATCCGGCCAAACAGGCGGTAGGCGTCGTAATAGCCCAGGGCCATGTTGCGCGCGGCCGCCGCGGGCGAAAATTTCAGGATCGGCCCCAGTTCCCAGTGGCTTGCCAGTACCCGGGTGGGCAGGCCGGTGGTGTTGGGGCGCACCACCCCCACCCCGTCCACATCCACGCAGAGCAGCTCGTCGGCCCCCATCCGGGCCGCCAGGCCGGTGGGCATATTGTCGGCGTAGCCGCCGTCAATAAAGGCCTGCCCCTCGATCGTCTTGGGCTGGAAGGCGGGGAAGCAGGCCGCCGAGGCCAGCATGTAGTCCGCCAGCATCCCCTCGGGGATCTCTTCGATCGCCAGCTCCTGCACCCGCATGTTCTTCATCTGCACCGTCACAAGGCCGTACCGGATGGCCGAGGCGCGCACCGCCTGCTCGTCTACCCCCATGTGCACGATCCGATGCAAGGGGGAAACGTCCATCCCGCCATTGCGCACAAGTTCGGCAAAAAAGGCGGCCTTTTCGCGCGCGCCGCCCTCCTCGGGCGCGGGCTGGGCCATCACCTGCTCGTCGTCGATCGAAAGCCACATGTCCCGGGCCTGCTCCCAGGCGTCCTGCACAAACAGCGCGCCGTTCAAGCAGCCCACCGAGGTGCCCACAATGACCCCGGGCGCCCAGCCCAGTTCCCGCAGGGCCTGGTAGGCCCCCACCTGATAGCTGCCGCGGGCGCCCCCGCCCGCAAGCACCAGCCCCTTTGCCATGCCGCACCCCTCCTTTGCGGCCCGCCGGCCCTTTGCAGGGCGTGCCGCGGGCGCCGCGCTGTGTGCCCCGGCCCGCCGCCGGTGCCCGGCCCATGCGGCCCTTTGCAGGGCGTGCCGCGGGGCCGGCAGTGAAATCATATAGATATAAGTTATTATAACACTTTTTGCGCCAAAAAGAAAAGCCGCCAGGGCAGAATCTTTACATCTCTTAACGGGCCGGCGGCCCCTTGCGCCGGCGGGGGAAATATGGTACCTTAAAGGAAAGCGCAAGCGCGGCGGCGCCAGGCCCAGTTTTGCCCGCCGCCAAACAAGGAGGAATCGCGTATGAAATGCCCGACCTGCGGCACCCAGCTTGGCCCGGAGGACCGCTATTGCCCCATCTGCGGCACGGCGGCCCAGCCCGCCGCCAGCCCGGCCCAGCCCGCCGCACCCAGCTATTCCGCGCCCGCGGCCCCTGCCGCGCCGGACATCCCGCCCATCACGGTGGACCGCAGCCTGCCCAAGAGCCTGTTTTACAGCACCCTCGCCTCAGACAAGGTGCGCAAGGACATCCGCAACAGCGCCATCGTCTGCTATGTCTGCGGGGTGATCACCGGGGTGGTGGCGCTGCTGGTAAGCCCCACCATGCTGCTGGACGTGATCGTGATCCTGGTGCTGGGGCTGCTCATCCAGTTAAAGCAGAGCCGGGTCTGCGCCGTGCTGCTGCTGGCGTACAGCCTCTTCAACACGGTGGTGTCCATTGTTACCACCGGCAGCGTCGGCGGCTGGCTTCTCATCATCGCGGGGGCCTACGCCGTAAAGAGCACCTTCGCGCTGGAAAAGGAGTACCAGGCCTTCCGCGCCGGGCAGTAACCGGCGCCCATACAGCAAAAAGCCCCGGGACAGCTTGTCCCGGGGTTTTGCTTTGTGTGCGGGTTTTGCGGGCGCTCCGGCGCGGCTTCGGCTTTCTTAGCGGCTTCGCCGGCCCGCGCTCAGCACAGCGGCGCAAAGATGCGCAGGATGCCGTCCAGCGTCCAGCTCCAAAAGCCCAGCCGCACGTTTTTGCCCAGCTCCATCCGGCAGCACTGGGCCTGGGTGGCCAAAAAGTCGGCCTTGAGGTCGTTCAGCAGGGATGCGCCGTAAAACAGCGAGTTGTTCTCAAAGTGCAAAAACAGGCTGCGGTAGTCCAGGTTCACCGTACCCACCGTGCCCACCCGGCCGTCGATCACGCAGCCCTTGGCGTGCACAAAGCCGGGCAGGTACTCGTAAATCTTCACCCCGGCGTCCAGCAGCACCGGGTAAAAGCTGCGGGACATGCGGAACACTAACTTCTTGTCCGGGATGCCGGGCATGATGATCCGCACGTCCACCCCGCGGCGGGCCGCCCGCACCATCGCCTCCTGCAAGGCGTCCCCCGGCATCAGGTAGGGGGTAAAGAACCAGGCGTATTCGGTCGCCTGGGCCAGCAGCTCGATGTACAGCTCGTTGCTGGCGGCGCTGGGCCGCAGGGGGGAGTCGAAATAACTCAGCACGATCCCGTCAGCGGGCCCATCGGCCGGTTCCCCGGCAGGCCCCGCCGGCCCCCCGGCGGGCGCGCCGGCTTCGCCCGCCTGCGGCAGCACCAGCGCCGAGGGCACGGCCTCGCCCCCAAAGGCGTCCCAAAACTGCACAAACATCCGGGTATAGCCCTGCACCGCCGGGCCGGTCAGCCGCAGGCCGATGTCCTTCCAGTGGCCGTGCTTGGCAATGCGGTTGATGTACTCGTCGGCCAGGTTCACGCCGCCGCTGAAGGCCACCTCGCCGTCCACGATCAGCATCTTGCGGTGGTCGCGGTAGTTCAGGGTGCCCTGGATCGAGCGCAGGGGGTTGAAGGGCACGCACCGCACCCCGGCCTTTTGCAGCGCCCGGGCGTTTGCGCGGGTGTAGGTGCTCAGGCTGCCCAGGTCGTCGTAGAGCATCCGCACATCCACGCCCTCGGCCGCCTTCTGGACCAGCAGCTCGGCCATGGCGTCCCACATGGCCCCCGGCTCCACAATAAAGTATTCCAAAAAGATATACCGCCGCGCCTGCCGCATGGCGTTTAGCATGGCGGGGAAAAGCGTGTCCCCCAGCGGGTAGTAAACCGCCTCCCGGTTCAGGTACGCCGGGCAGCCGGTAAGCCTGTGGAGATAGCCAAAGGTCGCAGCCATCCGGCCGTCCTGCCCGGCCAGGAGGGCAAGGGCGGTCTCGGTCTCGTCGGCAAAGCCCTCCGGCAGCCGCACGGCCTCCAGCCGTTTTTTCAGCGGCCGGGTGGTGCGCTTGTCCCCAAACAAGAGGTAGAGCAGCGCCCCGGGCAGCGGGAAGCCCAGGATCACCAGCAGCCACAAAATCTTGTAGGTGCCCTCGTCCCGCTTGGTAATGATGTAGAGCACAAAGATCAGCGCCAGCACCGACAGGCCCAGCGCGATCAGCCCCGCCCAGGGAGCCAGCCAGCGCAGCAGCAGCACTGCCCACAGCACCTGCAGCAGCACGGCGGGCAGGATGGAGAGCGCGCGGCGGATGATCTTGCCCATAACGGCACCTCCTTTGGTTGGTTTGGCCCCGCGGCGGGCCGGGCGGTTCCAGCCCTGCGGCGGGCCGGGCGCAAAAGGCCCCGCAAGCTTGCCCGCGCGCCGTTTTTGCCGGCCGCCCCGCCGTTTTTCGGATACGGCTATTCTACCACAAGGCCCGCCGCCGCGCAATGGCCGCGCCCCGGCCGGGCGTGTCCAAACCGGGGAGAAATATCCGCCGGCCGGGTGCGTGGGAGCAGTCTCTCAAGGCAACAGGACCCCTGCCCCGAAAGCCTTTCGAGACTCTCCCCCGCCCCCGGTCTTAGCACTCTGAAACTCCTTGAAATGGACACTCCTGCCCCCGCCCGCCAATGTATAAAACGGCGCCGCTGGCTGCATAAAAAAACATGCCCGGCAAAAAAATAAACGGCAAGGCTTGACATTGCCCGCCGGGCGTGGTATATCTATACTCAACAACTGCATACCGCTTCCCTCACCACCGGGTGGGGGGTCAAAGGCATCTGAACACAGCCGTAGGTAATACGACCGCAGGGTCGTCACAAGGCTGTGGGTCAGGTGCCTTGTTTTTTAGCGGTGCAAAAAACAAGGAGGAAGCCGTATGAAGATCAAACCCTTTGCCGTGGAAGAATGGATGAACGCCTGGGAGGAGGGGGCCCGGTTCAACATTGCCGAAACCTGTGTGGACTCGGTCTCGCTGGACGAGCTCTTTGCCCTCACCGGGGAGGACCGGGACGCCTTTTGGAACCAGTTCAGCGCCCGCCGGCTCACCTACGGCGCCATCGAGGGCGCGCCCGCCTTTAAGCAGGGGGTGTGCGGGCTGTACAAGACCCTCTCGCCCCAAAACATCGTGCCCACCCACGGCGCGTCGGGGGCCAACCATCATGTCTTTTACTCCCTCATCGAGCCCGGCGACCGGGTGGTCAGCATCATGCCCACCTACCAGCAGCTCTACTCGATCCCAGAGTCCTTTGGGGCGGATCTGCAGCTGCTGCATCTGCGCCAGGAAAACGACTACCTGCCCGACCTGGACGAGCTGCGCCGGCTGGTGACCCCCAATACCAAGATGATCTGCATCAACAACCCCAACAACCCCACCGGGGCGCTGATGTCGGCCGGGCTGCTGCGGGAAATCGTGCAGATCGCCCGCAGCGTGGGGGCGTATCTGCTCTGCGACGAGGTCTACCGCCACCTGACCCAGACCGACGAGTGGTGCGAATCCATCGCGGACCTGTACGAAAAGGGCATCTCGGTAAGCAGCATGTCCAAGGTGTTCTCGCTGGCCGGGCTCCGGCTGGGCTGGATCGCCACCCGGGACATGGAGGCGGTCCGGGCCTGCCTGTCCCACCGGGACTACGACCTGGTAAGCTGCGGCATGTTCGACGAGGCGGTGGCGGCCCTGGCCCTGGCCCACAGTGACAAGCTGCTGGCCCGCAGCCGGGCCATGGTGCGGGAGAACCTGGCCATCCTGGACGCCTGGGTAAAGTCGGAGCCCAGGCTCACCTACACCAAGCCCCAGGCGGGCACCACGGCGCTGGTCTACTACGATTACGAGCAGCCGTCCTATGAATTCTGCGAGCGGATGTACCGCGAGACCGGGGCCTTTGTCACCCCCGGCGACTGCTTCGGGCAGCCCCGCAGCGTGCGCATCGGCTACGCCAGCGACACCGGGGTGTTAAAGGACGGCCTGGCCGCCTTCAGCGCCTTTTTGCGCACGCTCGAGCAGTGATAAAAATCATCCGGCATGAGGGGCAGTTCCATAAGAAAACAAAGCCGCCCATTCTGCTGGTCAGCCGCATCCGCTGCGTCAGAAAAGCTTGGAATCCACAAGGATTCCTTCGCTTCCCTTCCTTGCGGCTGCAGCCGCCCAGCGAATGGTCGGTGGATTGAATTTTGTTCGGAATCTTTGTTTTCTTATCTCACCGCCCCTTGGCGCATGTTTTGTCTTGAAAAAACGATCCAAAAGGAGTGTAATAGAAGTATGGCAATGATCAGGATCCTCGGGAAAAAGGAGATCGCCCAGGTCACCGACCTCAAAAAGGTCATCACCTGCGTGGAGGACGTCTACTGCCAAAAGGCAAAGGGGGAAACGGTGGTGTGGCCCACCACCTTTTACGAGTTCGACCCCGGCCATGCGGATATGGACATCAAGTCGGGCTATCTCAAGGCATCGGGCATCTTTGGGCACAAGACCGTCTCCTGGTTTGGGGCCAACGGCGAAAAGGGCCTGCCCGAGCTGGCGGGGGCCATCATGGTGTTCAGCGCCCGCACCGGCATGCCGCTGGGCCTGCTGGACGGGGCCTATATCACCGGCATCCGCACCGGGGCGGCGGGGGCCATCGGGGCAAGGTACCTGGCCCGCAGGGACTCGGAGCACCTCTTGGTGGTGGGCTCCGGCAACCAGGCGTTTTACCAGATCGCCGCCATGCTCACGGTTTTCCCGCAGCTCAAGCGGATCACGGTGGCAAACCCCCTCTCCCTCCAGTACGCGCAGCGGTTTGTGGACGCGCTCCCCGGCCGGCTTCAGCAGGAGCTGGGCATTGGCTGCACCGCCGCCCTCTCTGCGGTGCAAAGCCCGCAGGCGCCCCTGGCAGACAGCGACATCGTCATCACCGTCACCCCCTCCAAAACCCCGCTCATCCAAAAGGAGTGGGTCAGGCCGGGCACCCATTTTTCCTGCATCGGCGCGGACGCCGAGGGCAAGGAGGAGCTCGACCCGCGGCTCATGGCAGGGGCAAGGATCTTTGTGGACGACAAGGTCCACTGTGTGGCGGCGGGCGAGGTGGAACTGCCCATCAAGGCGGGCGTCATCTCCGAGGCGGAGATCCTTGGCGAGATCGGCCAGCTGATCCTGGGCCAAAAGCAGGGCCGTACCGCAGACAGCGAGATCACCATCTATGACGCCACCGGCATGGCCCTGCTGGACCTGGCGGCGGCAAAGGCGGCCCTGGACGCCGCAGAGGAGCGGCAGCTGGGCCAGACCGTGGAACTGTAAAGGAGGAACAAGGCCATGGCATTTGGGTTTAAGGAGGTACAGGAGGCATACCAGCGCATCGCGCCCTATGTCCGCAAAACGCCGCTGGAGGAATCCTACTATCTGGGAAACGCCCCGCGCAGGGTCTTTTTTAAGCTGGAGACCTTCCAGCGGGCCAAGAGCTTTAAGATACGCGGCGCGCTCAACAAGCTGCTCACCCTCACCCCGGAGGAGGCCGCCCGGGGGGTGGTCACCATCTCCTCGGGCAACCACGGCAGTTCGGTCAGCTACGCGGCGTCCCTGCTGGGCATCCAGACGGCACAGATCATCGTTCCCGAAACGGCGCCCCAAAGCAAGATCGACAAGATCCGGTATTTTGGCGGCCAGCCGCTGCTCATGGGCAAGGATTACGACGAGGCCCACGCCCTGGGCATGGACTATGTGCGCCAGCACGGCATGACCTATATCGACCCCTACTACGACGACCCGCTGGTCTATGCGGGGCAGGGCACCATCGCGATCGAGATCCTAGAGCAAAACCCGGATATCGACACCATCCTGGTGCCCATCGGCGGCGGGGCGCTGCTCACCGGCATCGCGGTGGCCGCAAAGGCCATCAAGCCCTCGGTGCGGGTCATCGGGGTGCAGACCGAGGCCTGCCCCGCCATGATCCGCGCCTACGAGGACAACCAATTCTACCCCGATTTCCCCTGCGAAGGCTCCCTGTGCGACTCGCTGATAGGCGGCATCGGCGCGCTGAGCTACCAGATGGCAAAGCACTATGTAAACGACCTGATCGCCGTGTCCGAGGAAACGATCGGCCGGGCGGTAAGCTTTATGGCCCGCAAGGAAAAGTACATCGTGGAGGCGGGCAGCTGCACCACGGTGGCGGCGGTGATGGACTGGCCCGAGCGGGTGGGCGGCAAAAACATCGCGCTGGTGCTCTCGGGCGGCAACATCGACGGCGAGGTCCTCTGCTCCCTCATGCAAAAATACCCCTGTTAAAGGGGTATACGCGGCGGCCGGGCCTGCGGCAGATCTGGGGCGATCCGCCGCAGGCCCGGCCGCTTCGCAGAGCGGGGCGCGCCCGCAGGTTGATAAAAAGTTGCTAAAATGTTGTCAAAAAACCCGCCGCCCCCGCCTCGCAAAAAGAAAGACAGCGGCAAATCTTACGATTTACCGCTGCTTTTGTTGGTTGCGGAGGCAGGATTTGAACCTACGACCTTCGGGTTATGAGCCCGACGAGCTACCGGACTGCTCCACTCCGCGCTATACGGCCCGCGCACAGCCGTGCGGGGGACGCTTTTTAAGGCGCTTGTTTATAATACCACGGTGGGGCGGCATTGTCAACAGTTTTTTGCGGCGGGCGGCAAACGGGCGGCCCCCCCGCCGCACAGGGCGGTCAGTAAACAGCGGCCAGTAAACGGCGGCCGGCAAGGGGGAACGCTCAGTCCACCGGCACTTCGCCCACGGCTGTAAGGTCGATTTCGGCCATGGGGTCGGCGGCCGGCTCGGCGGCGGGTTCAGCGGCGGCGGGCTCGGCGCCCTCGCCAAAGGCGGCGGCCGCGGCGGCCTCCTCCGGCGAGAGGGGCGCGGCGCTGGCCGCGGCGGTCTGCAGGCCGGTCACCTCGCCCGAGGGCTTTGCCAGCAGGTAGGCGCCGATCGGCTTTTCGCGGTAGACCAGCAGGATGGTGTACACCTTGTCCTCGCCCGAGGAGCGCCCGGGGCAGAGCAGGGTCCATTTTTCCACCGTCTTGCCCTTGTACTTTTCCAGGCTCAGGCCGCTCTGGCGCACCACCTCGTCAAAGGCGGTAAAGCTGTCGTCCCACTTTTTGGGGATCTTGACCTTATCCACCGTGGCGCTGGTCAGGTCCACCTCAAAGCCATAGCCGCTGAAAAAGGTGCCGATGTCCTGGGTGGTCTCGATCTTGGCCGGGGCGGTCACGGCGGCGGAGGCCTCCACGCTGCCCCCCAAAAAGTGGTTGATGCCCACCACGGTGCCGGCCAGCGCCAGCCCGCAGACGGCCAGCGCCCCCAACTTGCGCAGGCCGGATTTGCTCAATGTTACCAAAAACATGGTTCTGCCTCCTCCAAATCAAGATGGCGGTTTGCGTTGTTCATCGCCCCTTTTGCCCTATTTCTATTCTTTTGGGCGGGCTTTTAGCACCTTTTGGCGGGTTTTGTGCGCAAAAGGCGGCCGGGCCCCCTTTTTTGCCGCCCCCAAAAAAGAGGGGCGCGCAGCCCGGCCGCGCCAAAACCGCCGCCGGGCTTTGCAGGGCGGCCAGGGATGTGCTACAATACAAAAACACAACAAGGGCGGCGGCACATAAAAGCCCCGGCGTTTGGCGCGGGGCCGGGCCGCCGCCCGGGCTGGGAGGGATATTGCCATGCGGCTGTGGGAGCTGTTTGTAATTGCGCTGGCGCTCTCGATGGACGCCTTTGCGGTATCGGTGTGCAAGGGGCTTTCGGCCGGGCGGTGCGGGCCGGGGGGCGCGGTGCGGTGCGGGCTGTGGTTCGGCGGCTTTCAGGCGCTGATGCCGCTGGCCGGCTTTGCGCTGGGGGTGCGCTTTGCGGGGCTGATCGAGCGCATCGACCACTGGGCCGCCTTTTTTCTGCTGGGGCTCATCGGGGCCAACATGGTGCGGGAGGCGGTTTGGGGCACCGAGGAGGCCGACGCCGCCCCGGCGGATTTTGGCCCGGCGGCCCTGCTGCCGCTGGCGGTGGCCACCAGCATCGACGCGCTGGCGGTGGGGGTCACCTTTGCCTTTTTGCAGGTGAACATCCTCAGGGCGGCCGGAATCATCGGCCTGGTCACCTTTGCGCTGAGCGCGGCGGGGGTTTGGGTCGGCGGGCGGTTTGGCGGGCGGTTCGGCCGCCCGGCCGGGCTGGCCGGCGGCCTTTTGCTCATCGCCATGGGCTGCAAGGTGCTGCTGGAGCACCTGGGCTTTTTGGGCTGAGCGGCCCGCCCGGCCTCCGGCCCCGCCCCCGGCAAGGGCGGCGGGCACACGGCGGGCCGCGGCCTTTCGCTGTGCTGCCGGTGTTCCGCAAAGCCCTCCGCCATCCGGGCCGCGGCCTTTCGCCGCGCTGCCGGGCAGCAAAGCCCCGCCCGGCAAAATACC
>CAJTVI010000021.1 GCA_910579545.1 uncultured Oscillospiraceae bacterium
GGCGTTTGGCCCGGCGGCCGCGGCGTTTGGCCGGGCGGCTGCGGCGTTTGGCCGGGCTGCTGGCGGCGCTTGGCCCGACTGCTGGCGGCGTTTGGCCCGGCGGCCGCGGCGTTTGGCCGGGTAGCCGCGGCATCCGCCCGGCGCCCGATGGGGCCCTTTGCCTGCCCCCTTTGCGGTTTTTGGAGGACATTCCCTCCGAGGCGCTGCCGGGCACAGTCTTTTTCCGCTTTGGGGAGGACGTCCCATAAGCAACGACCCCATACCGTTGTTTTGGCCCCCCTGCCCGCCCTTGTGGGTTTGCGGGGGGAGATGATAAAAACAGGAGAATCATGTTATGAAACGGTTATTGAGCGCATTCCTTATCCTTTGCCTGCTGCTGAGCCTTGCGGCCTGCGGCGGCGCGTCTTCCGCCCCTGCGGCGGGCGGCGCGGAGCCGGCGGACCCGGCGTCCAGCACGCCCGCGTCCAGCGCGCCGGCCTGCGAGCACGACTGGCAGCCGGCCACCTATGACGCGCCGGAGACCTGCGCAAAATGCGGCGAGACGCAGGGCGAGCCAAAGCAGACCTTTTTTGCCGAGAACGACCTTGAGGTGGCCGGACAGCTGCCGGGCGACACGGCGCCCGTCACCTTTGTCACCTATCTGAAGGACGACCGCTCGCAGTTTTATTGCTTTGAGGACGGCACGGCAGCCTTTTACTCAATCGTGGAGCCGGCCGAGGAGGAGGGCTATAAAAAGGTCACCCTCCAGGTGGATGTGATCCTGCCCATCCGGGATCCGGACCATATCCTGAACGGCACCTACCGCTATACCTGGACGAGCGGCATTTATGATTTGTACACCGGCCTGGAGATCCCGCAGGCGGATCAGTCGAATGGCGGCGGCTTTTCCTCCGAGATCCTCATCGATGGGCAGCCCTGCCCGGTCGGCCATTTCCGGCAGGACGAATGGAGCAGCGGCGACTATTATACCCGGGACGACGGCCTTGACGGGCTGGATGCGTACTGCTGCGCCACGATCGAGCTTGTAGTGCCCGAGGCCTACGACGGCCTGGTATTTGCGCTGATCCCTAAATTTGAGCCCACCATCCTTACCGGGAACGAGGAAGAGGACCCGGCCCCCGTTGTGGTCACCGAGGACCTGAGCCCCGAGCGGCTGGCCGGCACCCTCTTCTTCCGCTTTGGGCAGGACGCCGCGTAAGGAAAAGGGCGTCCGGCCGTACCGCCGGCGCCTCCCGCCGCACCTTTTTGCAAAGAGGCCTGTGTAAAGCAGGCCTCTTTGTTTTGCCCGCAAGGCACGCCTTTTGTGCCCGGCCCTGGATCCGGCCGCCTGGAAAAAGCTTGGAAAAAATCCAAAAAAAGTACAGAAAAAGCTTGCAGCGGGCCAAAAAGCGGCCAAAAGCCGCCCTTTGTTACAGATAACGTTACATAAATATCAAGCTTCCGCCCTTGTGAGAAACGTCTAAAAGGAAAAGATTTTCTGTGAAATGCGTAAAATATGCACAAAATAATTGACTTTTGAGAACTAAAAGTGGTATTTTAATTACAGAATACGTTTTCTATTTCAGAAAACCGGGAAGGAATCATGCCGAATGGAACATGTGACCCTGAAGGACGTAGCCAAAGCCACCGGGTTTTCCATTACAACGGTATCGCGGGTGCTGGGCGGGGTCGATTACCCGGTGCACGCCGACACCCGGGACACCATCTGCAAGGCGGCAAAGGAACTGAACTACATCCCCAACATCCTGGCGCGGAGCCTCAAGACCCAGGTAAGCAAGGATGTGGCGGTGGTGATGCCCTCCATTACCAACCCCTTTTACACCTCCATCATCATGGGGATCGAGGGCGCCCTGTCGGCCCAGGGCTACAACATGCTCACCTACCTTACCCGGATGAACCGCGCCAAGGATTCCGAACTGGTTACCAGCCTGCGGGGCAAGATGATCGCGGGGGTGATCGTGGCTGCCGACTGCCTGACCCCCTCCCTGTCCAACAGCCTGCTGCTGCTCAAAAAAAGCGGCATCCCCTTTGTAATTACCGACTATACCCCCGACCTCAGCGAGCCTTCCCCCGGCGTATTTTTTGATTATCGCCGGGGCGGGCAGATGGCGGCGCGCTACCTGCTGGAGCAGGGCCACCGCAGGATCGCCTATGCCACCCGTACATTGGACCGGCTCTCCCGCCGCGGCCTTAAGGATGGGTTCTGCGAGGTGATGGCCTCGCTGGGAGCCCCCTTTGGCGAAAAGGATGTGTTTATTTCCCGCAGCAAAAGCGATTTTGACGCCAGCGCCGAACTGGCGCAGCTGCTGCTGGAAAAGGCCGGCCAGTATACCGCCGTGTTTGCAAACAACGACGCGGTGGCCGTTGGCATGATCGCCGAACTGGCCCGCCAGGGGGTTCGGGTCCCCGAGGACATCAGCGTAATGGGCTTTGATAACTGCGTGTTTGCCAAGATGTCCAGCCCGGCGCTGACCACGGTGCAGGTGCCGGCAGAGGACATGGGCAGCCTGGCCGCCAAGTCCATCCTGGAGGAACTGGCCGGCAAAAAGGTGGAGTACAGCATCTATCTTGAGCCCAAGATCGTGGAACGGCGGTCCGTTCAAAAACTGTAAACGAGAGGAGCGAACAGGGTATGGAGATCTATGTGGCAAAAACTGCGGAGGAAATGGGGGTCAGGGCGGCCAGGGTCATTGCGGACAAGCTGCGGGAGGCGATCCAAAAAAGGGGCGAGGCGCGGCTGGTGCTTTCCACCGGGGGGTCCCAGTTTGAGACACTGGCGGCCTTGCTCAAAGAGCCGCTGGACTGGAGCGCGGTGACCGCGTTCCATCTGGACGAATACATCGGGCTGCCCGAAACCCACATCGCCTCCTTCCGCCGGTACCTGCACGAGCGGTTCGCGGACCACCTGCCGCTGAAGGAATTTGTGTATGTGGAGCCGGAAGGGGACCTTGATGCCTGCATCCGCCGCCTCACCGGGCGGCTGCGCGAAAAACCGGTGGACGTGGGCGCCATTGGCATTGGGGAAAACGCGCACATCGCCTTTAACGACCCGCCGGCCGATTTTGCCACCCGCGAGGCCTATATCGTGGTGGACCTGGACCCCCGCTGCAAAAAACAGCAGGTGGGCGAGGGCTGGTTCCAAAGCGAGGACGAGGTGCCCGGCCAGGCCGTATCCATGACCCCCTACCAGATCATGCAGTGCCGCTGCATCGTGTCCGCCGTGCCGCACAAGGTCAAGGCGGCCGCGGTAAAAAAGGTGCTGGAAGCGGCAAGCGCCGACCCCATGGTGCCCGGCTCGCTGCTCAAGACCCACCCCGATTTCCATCTGTTCCTGGACGCGGATTCCGCCTCGGCGTGTGACGGGGCGCTTTTGGGCGGCAGGTAAGAAGCATGAAGCGGGACGGAATGGACGCATACGCCTGTCTTGTGCGGGCCCTGCAAAAAAAGTACCGCGCGCGGGACCGGGCCGTGGCCCAACTGCTGGACGCGCAGGACCCTGAGCGGGCCGCGGAGCGGGCACAGGCCATGAGGGAAACCCTTGCAAAGGCCCTGCTGCCCTGGCCTGCCCCGCCCGCCGAAGGGCGGGTGGTCAAGCGGTACGAAGGGGACGGCTATGCCATAGAAAACGTTATCATCGAAAGCCGCGAGGGGGATCTGGTGCCCCTGAACCTCTACCTGCCCCAAACCGCCGCGCCCCCCTGGCCCGCGGTAGTGGTCTCGCTGGGGCACTGGCCGGAGGGCAAGGCCATGCGGGAAAACCGCGTCCTCTGCGCCAACCTGGCGCGGCTGGGCATTGCGGCCGCCACCTACGACCCGCTCTGCCAGGGCGAGCGCGCCCCCTTTGACGCCAAAGAACTCGCGCGCCGGTTTGGCCCCCTTGCCGAGGACATGCAGGCGGTAAGCCTGCACATGCAGCCGGGCAACCTGGCCTACCTGCTGGGCAAAAACCTGGGCGGGCAGTTTTTGCGGGACAGCCGCTGGGCGGTGGATCATCTGTGCGCCCGGCCCGAGATCGACGCCGGCCGCATTGGGGCGGCGGGCCAGTCCGGCGGGGGGACCCAGACGACCTGGCTGGCCGCGCTGGACGAGCGCATCCGCTGCTACGCCCCCATCCAGTGCCTGACCCAGCAGTCCCTGGCCCTCGCGGGCAGCGGGATCGGGGACTGCGAACAGAGTATCCTGGGCATCAGCGCGGGCCGCGAGGGCTTTGACTATGCCGATGTGCTGTGGGCGGCTTTTCCCAAGCCCTGCCGGGTCTGCGCGGCGCAGGACGACTTTTTCCCGCTGGCGGGGGTGCGGCATCTGGAAAGCGAACTGACCCGCCTGTACGCCCTGGCCGGCGCGGCGCAGGATTTTTCGGTGCGGGTGGTGCCCGGAGGGCATTGGCCGGGGCCCGAAACCCGCCTTTTGGTGTACGACTTTTTCTGCCGGCAGTTTTTGGGCCGGCCCGGCCCGGCGCAGGAGCCGGACTTCCGCCTGCCCCAGCCGGAACAGCTGGCCTGCCTTATGCCGGGGCGGCAGGGCCGGACGGCCGCCGCGGCCCTTGGCCCGGCGCTGCGCAGCGCCCAGGCGGCCCGCCCCAAGGACCCGGCGGAACTGAAGACCCGGCTCGAGGCGCGCTTTTTGCAGCCGCCGCCCTGCTGCGGCGTGTCCCCCCTCTGGCAGCAAAATGGCTGGGCCGGGGCGCTGCTCGATCCCCAAAAGCGGCGGCCGGCGGCTTTCCGGTACCGGCTTGGCGGCCATCCCACCCTCTGTGTGAGCGTGCTGGACCCCGGCGCGTCCCCCGGCGCCCTGCACGCGCTGGCCGCGGACTGGCTTGACCTGCTGCCCTGGGGGATGCACAGCGCCTATGCCAAACGGACCGCGGGCTACGATGAGGAGACCATGCTCTTTAACGCATCGGCCGTTTTGGGCAAAAGCATCCTGCGGCTGCGGCTGCGCCAGCTTGCCGGCGCGGTGCGGTGGCTGGAACAGGCGGCCCCCCATCAAACGCTGCTGTTTGTGGGGCAGGGCCCCGGCGCGGTGCTGGCGCTGCTTGCGGCTGCGCTGCTGCCCAGGGCGGGTGGGGCGGTCCTGCTCGACGCGCAGCTGGGCTGGGACGAACTGTTTGACGCACCCTTTTACCAGCTTGCCGAAACCACCATCGACCCGGGGCTGCCGGCCCTCTGCGACCTGCCCGGGCTGGCAGGGCTGGCCGGGAGGGTATGCGCCGTAAACCCGCTGGGCCCGGACGCCCTGCCGTTGGCGCGGGGCAGCGCCACGCCGATCCCCGCCGTATGGGCGCGGGACGGCTGGGCAGCGGCCGCCGCCTGGCTCAAGGAGGAACTATGCTGAAGTTTGCAGACTGCAACATCCAGGTGGGCCAGCCAAACGCGGTATCCGGCTGGCGGATCTACGACAGCGCGCAGATCGCGCGGGAGGCGCAGCGATGCGGCATCCGGCGGGGCCTTGCCTGGCACAGCGGCGCGCTGGACCTGCATCCCCTGGACGGCAACGCGGAGATCGGCCAGGTCTGCCGCACCGAACCCTTTTTCCTGCCGGTATGGGTGTGCATGCCCAACCACACCGGGGAATTTTACGACCCGGCGGCCCTCCGGGCGCAGCTGGCCGAGCATGGGGTATGCGCGGTGCGGCTTGCCCCAAAATATAATGTGCTGGGCTATTCGCTGGCCGACTGGTGCTGCGGGCAGCTGCTGGACATGCTGGACAAGGCCGGGATCCCGGCCCTGCTGGACGCGGACCAGGCCGACTGGGAAACGGTGCACGCGGTCTGCTGCGCCCACCCCGGCCTGCGGCTGGTGATCACCAACCTGTACTACCGGCAGGCGCGCTACCTGTTCCCGCTGCTCAAGCTGCACCCGGGGCTCTACCTGGAAACAAGCGGCCTCAAGTCTTTTGGGCTTCTGCAGACCTTTTGCGAGCAGGTGGGGGCGCACAAGCTGCTGTTTGGCAGCAACCTGGGCACCTTTTCGGCCGGCAGCGCGGTGTGTATCGTGCAGTACGCGCTGATCAGCCAAAAGGACAAGGAAGCCATTGCGGCACGCAACCTGGAGCTGCTGCTGGAAAGGAAGCTGGTGGATTGAATGGAGCAGGCGCGCTCACTGGCCCAGGCCGCTTTGAACGGCGAGACACTGGCCGGCGAATATATTGCAGACTGCCATATGCACAACGCCCGGGTGGCAAACTTTTTCAGCCGGTTTGACCATTACCGGGACCTGATCGCCCAGATGGACCGCATTGGCGTGACCTGCGGGCTGGTCTCGAACCTCTGGACGACCGGCGAATGCTGGCAGGCCCACCCCGAACTGCTGGCCATGTGCCAGGAGTACCCGGGCCGGTTTTGGGGCTATCTGGCCCCCAACCCCCACCGGGAGGGCTGGCGGGACGAGATGGAACGGTTTTGCGGCCTGCCCTGCTTTAAAGGGATCAAGCTGCACCCGGTGCTGCACAAGCTGGACCTTGCCAGCCCGGAATACCGCTGGGTCTACGGCTGGGCCGGCGAGCGGGGGCTGCCCATCCTGCTGCACACCTGGGGGCAGGAGGTGCTGCGCTTTGACGCGCTGGCCAGGGAGTACCCCCGCACCGCCTTTATCCTGGGCCACTCGGGAGGCGAGGAGGACGCGGTAAAAAGCGCCATTGGGGTGGCCGCCCGCCGCGAACAGGTCTATCTGGACACCGCCTGCTCCTATGTGTGGCATGGGGCGCTGGAGGCGATGGTGCGCGGCGCCGGGGCCCACAAGGTGCTGTACGGCTCGGACGCGTACTGGAACTCGATGGAGGCGGCGGTCGGCCGGGTGGTGCTGGCGCAGCTGCCGGACGAGGAAAAGCGGCTGGTGCTGGGCCTTAACGCAAAACGGCTGTTTGACCTGCCGGACCCCTGCGGCGCATAGGCCGGGCGGGGGCAGGCGATCCAAAAGGAGGGGATCTGGCAAATGGGGCTGTTGATTCAAAACGCGCGGCTGGTGCTTCCCTATGAGGTGCTGGAGGGCGCCTGGCTGCTCTGCGAGGAGGGGCGGATCGCCGCCTATGGGCGCGGCCCTCTGCCACAGAAAACGTTTTCTGACTCCCTGGACGCCCACAACGGCTATCTCGCGCCCGGCTTTGTGGACCTGCACGTCCACGGCGGGGCCGGAGCGGACTTCCGGGACGGCGAGGAGGAGGCGTTTGTGCGGGCGATGCGCGCGCACCTTGCGGGGGGCACCACCACCATGCTGGCCACCCTGTCCAGCGCCTCGCCCAAAACCACCCTGCAAAGCCTTGCGGTCTACGGCGGGATGCTGCAAAAGCAAAAGGCGCTCTGGCCGCTGCCCCGCATGGCGGGGGTCCATCTGGAGGGGCCGTATTTTTCCCCCGCCCAAAAGGGCGCGCAGGACGAGGCGCTGATCCGCCTGCCCGACCCCGCCGAATACGAAGCCATTTTGGAGCAGGCGCCCTTTGTGCGCCGCTGGTCGATCGCCTGCGAGCTGCCCGGGGCGCTGCGGCTGGGCAGCCTGCTGCACAGCCGCGGCATTGGGGCGAGCATCGGCCATTCCAACGCCACCACCGCGCAGGTGTACCGGGCCTTTGAGCACGGCTTTTGCAGCGTGACCCACCTGTACTCCGGCTGCTCGGTACTGCACCGCAACGGGCCCTACCGGGAGGGCGGGGTGGTGGAAGGGGCGTTTTTGATCGACGAGATGGACGTGGAGGTCATTGCGGACGGGGTGCATCTGCCGCCGGACTTTTTGCGCCTGATCTATAAGATCAAGGGCCCGGACCACATTGCCCTCATCACCGATTCCATCCGGGCCGGCGCGTCGGATACGCCGGAGGGCAGCACCGTATACGATGACAAGGAGGGCCGCCGGCCCATCCTGATCGAAGGGGGCGTGGCCATTATGCCGGACCGCAAAAACTTTGCCGGCAGCATTGCCACCACCGCGCGCGGGGTGCGCACCATGGTGCGCCAGGCCGGGGTGGAGCTGCCCGCGGCGGTGCGCATGGCCTCCCTGACCCCCGCGCGGATGCTGGGGATGGACGCGGAGATCGGCAGCATTGCCGAGGGCAAATGGGCCGACCTGGTGTTGTTAAGCCCCGAACTTGCGGTGCAGGCCGTGATCCGGGATGGGAAAAAGGTCATTTGACAGAAAGGACTTGGGAACCATGAAACTGAACCGTACTGCGCACTATGCCATTTACGACCAGGCGTTTGGCAACTGGAAGTCCGAGGTACAGGACCGCTGGGTGTACGATGATTTTAAACGGGATCCCCTGTACTCCAAAAAATGGATCTCGATCACCTCGCTGGCCTACCACGAGCCTTCGGGCGCGGTATACCTGGGCATCGGCAGTTTTTCGGCCGAGCTGCTGTGGAAGTTTGACACCGCCACCAAACAGATCACCTCCTGCGGGTACGAGAAGGTGGCGGAGCCCTATGACGCCAAGTTCCACCGCTCGCTGGAGCTGGACGGCGACACCCTCTACGCGGGCGCGGCGCTTTTCCACGACCTGGACAAGCAGTTTGAGGCAAAGGGCGGGCGGCTGGTCCGGTACGACATCCCCACCGGCAGGTTTACCTTTTTGTCCCGCCCCTGCCCGCCGGCCTACATCCAGTCCATCGCGCTGGACCGCAAGCGCCGCATCCTGTACGGCTTTGGGGCGGTGCCGGAGGTGTTCTTCCGGCACGACCTGGACACCGGCAAAAGCCGCGTCATCGCCTACATCGGCAGCGGGGCCGAGTTCTGCGAATCCCACAACCCGGTGCTGGACCGGGAGGGCCGGGTGTGGGGCACCTGGGGCATCCTGCGGGCCTTTGCCTACCGCACCGGGCAGGATTCGCTGCGGCTGTTCTGCTACTCGCCGGACGAGGACCGGATGACCTTTTTTGACCATGGGCTGCCCAACACCGGCAGCCCGGACGACAAGAGCAAGCCGGACACCTCGGTCCTCGGGCCGGACGGCAGCATCTACATCGGCACCGAGGCGGGGGCCCTGATCCGCCTGGACCCGGCCACGGCCAGGGGCGAACTGCTCTGCCGCCCCAACCCGGACAGCCGGCGGCTGCCGGCGCTGGCCTTCCAGCCGGGCAGCGGGCTGCTGTACGGCATTGCGGGCGAGCACTACAACACCCGGCTGTTTGCCTATGACACGGCCAAAAACGAACTGCTGTTTGCGCAGGACGTGGTTTGCGGGGAGGACGGCCAGCGGCCGGACCGGATCCACCACATGGTCTTTGCGGGGCCGAACACCATCTACGCCGGCGAAAACGACAACAACGACCGCTCGGCCTATCTGTGGGAGCTTTCGCTGGACGGCTGAAGGATTGGAAATGGGGGTTTCCCCCTAAAATAACAACAGGTTTATTAAGGAGGTTTACGGTATGAAAAAACTATTTGCAGGCTTTCTTGCTGTGGCCATGCTGGCCGCACTGCTGGCCGGGTGCTCGGGCGGGGCGTCCTCCGCTGCGCCCGATCCCCAGTCTCCCGGCGCCCCGGCGGACAGCGCGCCCGCCGGCACCGACAAGCTGGTGATCTGGAGCTATATGAACGAGGGCGAACCGATCTCCACCTGGGAGCAGTCGATCGTGGACAAGTATTCCGCGGAATACCCGGACGTGGAAGTGGAAATCGTATTCTGCGGGCGGGAGATCGCCTCCCAGTTCCAGACCAAGCTGAACGACAAGGACGCCGACGACTTCCCCGATATCATCATCCAGAACACCGGCGTGCTGAGCGCCCTTGCGAGGGAGGGGCTGTTCAAACCGCTGGACGAGGCGTTTGCCACCCAGGCGTATGACCAGGACAAGCCCTGGGGCGAGACCTTTATCCCCAACCTGATAGAGAGCATGAAGGTGGACGGCACCAACTACTTTGTGCCCGAGAGCATGTACACCCACGGCTTTTTCTATGACGCCGCCATGTTCCGCAGCCTGAACCTGACGCCCCCCAAGACCTGGGACGAGCTGATGGAGGTCTGCGAGACCCTCAAGGCCAACGGCATCGCCCCGGTTACCCTGGACGGCACCACCGACCTGTACAACGAGTGGTGGTTCATCCGGTTCGCCGAGCGGCTGGCCGGCATGGAGAAGCTGCAGGCAGCGGCCAAGGGCGAGATCGCCTTTGCCGACGATCCGGCCTTCCTCAAGGCGGCGGAATATGTGGCCGTCTTCAGCCAAAAGGGCTATTTCCAGGACGGCGCGGCGGGCTCGGTATTCCCGGCGGCGCAGGCGCTGTTTACCCAGGGCAAGGCGGGGCTGCTCTTCTGCGGGGCGTGGATCCCCACCGAGATGGCCAG
Organism: uncultured Oscillospiraceae bacterium; assembly: GCA_910579545.1. Lineage (GTDB taxonomy): Bacteria > Bacillota > Clostridia > Oscillospirales > Ruminococcaceae > UBA7177. The sequence goes on from CAJTVI010000021.1 coordinate 10,273, forward strand.
CCAGACCCCGCCCGAGATGGAGATGAAGATGTTTGCCCTGCCCGAACTGCCGGATTCGGTCTCGGCCTGGCATGAGGAGATCTGGAGCAACGCGGCCGGCATTACCACCGACGGCAAAAACACCGAGAACGCCATCAACTTCCTGAAGATCTTCTCCTCCATGGGCGTACAGGACAGCCTGACCGCCCTCAAGAACCCCTCGCCCCTGGTGGGCGGCCCGGCCACCCAGGAGCTGGACCAGATCGAGAGCATTGTAAACAACGCCACCACCATCAGCGGCAACTACGGCGACCTGCAGCAGTACGGCGACTGGTTTGTCAACGTACTGGGGCCCCTTTCCACCAGCCTGATCAACGGCGCCCTCTCGCCGGCCGATTTTATTGCCCAGCTGGACGCTGATACCGCGGCCTTTAACGCGTGACCTTCCGGCCGCCGCCCCCCTCTTTTGGGGGGCCCTGCGGGCGGCCAAACGGCCCTTTTGGAGCAAACGGCTCCCCGCCGGCGGATACGGCAGCGCATATCCGGGCATTACGCCCCAATTCTCTGACGGGAGGGTGATCAAATGAACAGAAAAGTAAAGCCGTGGATCGTTGCGGTATTCCTGCTTCCGGGATTGCTGATGTACGGGTATTTTTTCCTGATCCCTGCGATCCAGTCGTTTTATTACAGCCTGACCGAATGGAACGGCTTCAAGGCCGAAAAAACCTTTGTCGGGTTTAACAATTTCATCGCCCTCGCGCGGGATAAGACCTTTTTGCAGGCGCTGGGCAACACCATGCTCTTCCTTGTGCTGGGCGGCCTTGTGGTATTTGCCTTTGCGCTGCTGTTTACCTACCTTATTACAAGGCCGGGGTTCCGGGGGCGCAAGCTGTTTTCCAACTTTTTTTACTTTCCCAACATGGTGTCCCAGGCCGCGCTGGCGGTTTTGTGGGTGTTCTTTTTCAATCCCGAGTTCGGCCTTCTCAACATGGTGCTGGAGGCCGTGGGGCTGGGCAGCCTGTGCATCCCCTGGCTGGGCTCGCGGCTGAGCGGCATGGTCTGCATCATCGCGGTTTCCTGCATCTCGTTTGTGGGCTTTTACCTGATCCTGCTGCTCTCGGGCTGCGACAAGATCCCGGCCACCTACCGGGAGGCCGCCGCGCTGGACGGCGCAAGCGACCTGGTCTGTTTTTTCAAGGTGACCCTGCCGCTTCTGCGGGACGTTTTAGTGATCTCGATCTCGCTGTGGATCATCAACTCCATCAAGTATTTTGAACTGATCTGGGCCATGTTCAAGGGCAAAAGCACCATGCTCAACACCATTGGCACCTATATGTTTACCATGGCCTTTGGGGTGGACGTGCCGGTGTTCAAGCTGGGCTACGGCTCGGCCGTGGCGGTCATCATGTTTTTGATGGTCGCGGTGTTTGTGGGCGGGTTCCGCAAAATTTTTGACCGCGAGGACCTGCAGTATTGACCCGCGGGCCGATCAAAACGCGCAAAAGGAGGCTGCCATGAAAAAGAAGCACTGGAACCTTGCGTCCTATCTTGTTTTGGGGCTGTGGTCCCTGATCATCCTCGGCATCCTGGGCTGGGTGGTCATGAGCTCGCTCAAGACCAACCTGGAGATCTATCAGACCCCCTGGGCCCTGCCCGCGTCCCCCACCCTCGAAAACTACAACAGCGCCTGGAACACCATGAAGATGTCCAGCTATTTTATGAACAGCGTGGTCATCGTGTTTGTTTCGATCCTGGGCTGCACGGCCATCTCGGCGCTCACAAGCTTTGCCCTTACCCGGTACGAGTTCCGGGGCCGCAAGGGGCTTTTGAGCCTTTTGATCTTCAGCATGAGCGTGCCGTCCCAGCTGCTGCTGATCCCCTTGTACGACCAGCTGCTCCATCTGGGGCTGGTCAACACCCGCACCGGGCTGATCCTTATCTACATTGCGCTGTACTTTCCCTTCAGCCTGTTTGTGCTCACCGGGTTTTTCCGCACCCTGCCGCGCGAGATCGAGGAATCCGCCATCATTGACGGCTGCGGCGAGTTCCGGCTGTTTTTCCGGATCATGCTGCCGCTTGTGCAGCCGGGGCTGATCTGCATTTCGGTGTTCAACTTTGTGAGCATCTGGAACGAGTACATGCTCGCGCTGGTGTTTGCCTCCAAGCAAAACCTGCGCACCATCTCGCTGGGCATGTACGCCCTCAAGGATTCGATGATGTACACCTCCAACTGGGGCGGGCTGTTCGCCGCCATTGTGATCATGCTCATCCCCACCATCATCATCTTCCTCACCCTGCAAAAATACGTCATCCAGGGCCTTACGCTGGGGGCGGTCAAGGGCTGAGGCCGCGCGGCCAGCCCCCCGCCTTTCTCCGGCTTTCTGGCCGCCGGCGCCGCGGGCGTTTGCCGGCATTCACAAAACAGGGCTTCCCCTGGGGGCAGGGGCGGCCCTGTTTTTGCGCGTTCTGCGCGTTTTGCGCGTTTCTGATGCGCCCGGATGCTTTTTTGGCGCGGTTTTTGCGGCGCGGGGGCTTGCCAGCGGCGGCCTTTTTTTGGTATAGTAAAACACGGTGTGCCCAAACACCAAAGGAGGTAACAGGGTTTTGAGCGACGTACAAAATGCGCGGCCCGCGCCGCCGGGCGAGAACAAGATGGGGGTGCAGCCCATCGCCCCGCTTTTGCTGGGCATGGCGCTGCCCATGATGATGAGCATGCTGGTGCAGGCGCTGTACAACGTGGTGGACAGCATCTATGTGAGCCGGCTGAGCGAGGCGGCCCTTACGGCGGTGAGCCTGGCTTTTCCGGTGCAGAACCTGATGATCGCGGTGGGGGTCGGCACCGGGGTGGGGGTCAACGCGCTGCTCAGCCGCAGCCTGGGCGAAAAGAACTACGAGCAGGCCAACCGCGCGGCCGGCAGCGGGCTGTTTCTGGCCCTGTGCAGCATGGTGGCGTTTGTGCTGTTTGGGGTGTTTTTTTCCGGCGCGTTTTTCCGCAGCCAGACCGCCGATCCCGAGATCCTGGCGGGCGGCACGGCCTATACCTTTATTGTGTGCGCCTTCAGCCAGGGGCTGTTTGTGCAGGTGATGCTGGAAAAGCTGCTGGCCTCCACCGGCCGCACCCTGTACAGCATGCTTTTGCAGATGGCGGGGGCCCTTACCAACATCGTGCTGGACCCCATCCTGATCTTTGGGCTGCTGGGCATGCCCAAAATGGGGGTGGCGGGCGCGGCGGTGGCCACCGTGATCGGCCAGTGGGTGGCCATGGCGCTGGGGCTCTGGTTCAACCAGACCCGCAATCCGGACATCACCCTCTCGCTGCACAGCCTCAAGCCCCATGCCGAGACCATCCGGCGCATCTATGCGGTGGGGCTGCCCAGCATTGCGATGCAGTCGATCGGCAGCGTGATGGTGTTCTGCATGAACCGCATCCTCATGGCCTTTACCAGCACCGCGGCGGCGGTGTTTGGGGTATACTTTAAGCTGCAAAGCTTTATCTTTATGCCGGTGTTTGGGCTCAACAACGGCATGGTGCCCATCATCAGCTACAACTACGGCGCGCGCCAGCCGCGGCGGGTGATGAAGACCATGTGGCTGAGCATGGCCTACGCCACCGGCATCATGGTGGCGGGCTTTGCCCTCTTCCAGCTGGCGCCCGGCCCGCTGCTGAGCCTGTTTGACGCCTCGCCCGAGATGCTGGAAATTGGCAGCCACGCGCTGCGCCGCATCAGCCTGAGCTTTTTGCTGGCCGGGGCCTGCATCATTGCGGGGTCGGTGTTCCAGGCCTTGGGCAAAGGGATGCTCAGCCTCTGGGTATCGGTGGGGCGGCAGCTGCTGGCCCTCGTGCCGCTGGCCTGGCTGTTCAGCCTTTCAGGCCGGCTGGACCTCGTCTGGTTCGCCTTCCCCTGCGCCGAGCTGGTCAGCCTTGCTTTGAGCGCCTTGTTTTTGCGCAGGGTCTACCGCCGCATCATCGCGCCCATGTTTGAGCCAGAGGGGTAAGGGCCGATCCAGGGGTAAGGGCCGATCCAGGGGGATACATCCCCCTGGACCCCCATTTTGCCGCACAAATCATTGTGCGGCGAAGATTGAATCATTTGCGGAGCGCATCGCGTTTTTTAAATTTGCATCAAAAAAGCCGGGGCGATGCATCCCCCCATTTGCACCGCCCCGGCAAAACACCCCCGTAAAGGAGGCAGAACGACCATGACCTACGACCTGATCATTGTGGGCGCCGGCCCGGCCGGCATCTTTACCGCCCTGGAGCTGCTGCGCCGGGGCAGCCGCGCCAAGATCCTGCTGGTGGAGAAGGGCCGCCCGGTACAGCAGCGCCACTGCCCCAAGGCCGAGACCGGCCGCTGCATGAACTGCCGGCCCTACTGCCACATCACCACCGGGTTTTCGGGCGCGGGCGCCTTTTCGGACGGCAAGCTCTCCCTCTCCTGCGAGGTGGGGGGCGACCTGCCCAGCCTGATCGGGGAGGACAAGGCCCAGGCCCTTATCGACTATACCGACAAGATTTACCTCGAGTTCGGGGCCGACCCCCATGTGGAGGGCGTTGGCCAGGGCGAGGAGATCAAGGAGATCCGCAAGCGGGCGATCCGCGCCGGGCTCAAGCTGGTAGACTGCCCCATCCGCCATCTCGGCACCGAAAAGGCCCAGAGCCTTTACCTTGCGCTGCAAAACGAACTGGAGGCAAAAGGGGTCGAACTGCTTTTTGGGGCCGAGTGCGTCAACATCCTCCTAAAGGACAAGGCCTGCCGCGGCATCCTCCTGCGGCAGAACGGCGCCGAACGGGAGGTGTACGGCCGCCGGGTGGTGATCGCCACCGGCCGCCGCGGGGCCGACTGGCTCGAGAGCCTCTGCGCCGAGCACGGCATCGCCCACCGCCCCGGCACGGTGGACATTGGCGTGCGGGTAGAGGTGCGCAGCGAGATCATGGAGACAGTCAACCGCGTGCTGTACGAGTCCAAGCTGATCGGATACCCGCGGCCCTACAAAAACAAGGTGCGCACCTTCTGCCAGAACCCCGGCGGTTTTGTGAGCCAGGAAAACTACGACGACGATCTTGCGGTGGTCAACGGCCACAGCTACAAGGAGACCAAGAGCGAAAACACCAACCTTGCCATTTTGGTAAGCCACAACTTTACCGAGCCCTTCAACCAGCCCATCGCCTACGCCCAGCGGGTGGGCGAGCTGACCAACATGCTGGGGGCGGGGCGGATCATGGTGCAGCGGTACGGCGATATCCTGGACGGCAAGCGCACCTGGCAGAAGGAGCTGGCCCAGAGCAACCTGCGCCCCACCCTGACCGATGCGGTGGCCGGGGACATCACCGCCGCCATGCCCTACCGGGCCATGACCAACATCATTGAGTTTATCCGCATGCTGGACCAGGTGGTGCCCGGCTTTGCCAGCGGCGAGACCCTGCTTTACAGCCCCGAGCTGAAGTTTTACTCCAACCGGGTCAAAATGGACGAAAATCTCGTCACCAGCATCGAGGGTCTCTACTGCCTGGGGGATTCCAGCGGCTGGACCCGCGGCCTGATGATGGCCAGCGTGATGGGGGTCTTGATGGGCCAGAAGCTCTGCGAACAGGAGGGGCTGTAAAGGCCGGCCCGGCGCGCGGGCGGAAACGTTTGGGGCCGATATGGGGGGACGCGTCCCCCCATGCCCCCCATCCGCCGGGCACAAACTCTTGTGCCCGGCGGATAAATTGGTCCTATCAGGAGGCCGGCGGCCGGCGGACGGATTTCTCGGTTTTTAGCCCCCGACGATTTTTGCCGGCAGCACAGCGATGACCCCCCCTTGCTCAGCGCCCACCCCTCACAGGCCCGGCCTGGAAACTCCCCCACACAGGAGGCTGCCCATGTTCCACACCCTTACCCTCAATCCCTCGCTGGACTATCTTGTGTTTGCAAAGGAATTTGTGCCCGGCGCCCTCAACCGGGCGGATTCGGCCCGGCTGTTTGCGGGCGGCAAGGGGGTCAACGTTGCCCTGATGCTGCACCGGCTGGGCCAGCCCGCCCGGGCGCTGGGCTTTTTGGCCGGCGAAACCGGCCGCGCCTTACAGCGGATGCTGGCCGCCGAGGGCCTGCCGGAGGATTTTTTGTTTTTGCCCTCCGGCGCCACCCGCGTCAACCTGAAGCTTGAGACCCCCGCCGCCTCCACCGAGCTGAACGCCCCCGGCCCCGCGCCGGACCCGGCCGCCCTGGCGGCGCTGGAGGCCCAGCTGGCCGCCATCCCGGCCGGGGATACCCTCATCGCGGCGGGCAGCCTGCCGCCCGGCCTTGCGCCGGATACCTGCGCCCGGCTGCTGGCCCCCTGCGCCGCGCGCGGGGTGCGCTGCGTGCTGGATACCAGCGGCCCCGCCCTTGCCGCCGGGCTTGCCGCAAGGCCCTGGCTGATCAAGCCGAATCTGGATGAACTGGCCGAGCTGACCGGCCTTGCCAAAAAAGGAGCGGCGCTTTGGGCGGACGATACGCCGACGCCCCCGCCGCCGGGCACGGAGCAAAAAGCCGCGGCCGGCGGCGAAGGCCAAGAGCCCCCCGCGGCCCGGGCCTTTGCCGGCAAGGCCGCCGGCCCCGGCCCCTTCGCTCCTCTGCGGGCCGCCCTGCGCGCCGCACAGCGGCTGGGCGCGCAAAACGTCCTTGCCAGCCTGGGCGGCCAGGGCGCGGCCCTGCTGACCGAAACCGGCGAATTTTTTTACCAGCCCGCCCCGGCCGGCCGGCCGGTCAACCCCGCCGGCGCGGGCGACTCGCTGCTGGCCGGCTTTTTGGCCGGCCTTGCCCGCGCGGCCGCCCCGGCAGACGCCCTGCGCCTTGGCGTGGCCGCCGGCAGCGCCACCGCCTTTTGCCCCTGGCTGGCCGCGGCCGAGGATGTGCAGCGGCTGCGCGATGCCCTGGCAAAAGCCGGAACCTCAGCCCCCGCGTAAGTCTTTGCCGCTGCAGCTTGCTCCTGCCGCGCATCCCTGCCTGCCCCCATATGCCCCTGCAAAAAGGGCGCCCCGGCCGCATGGCCGGGGCGCCCTTTTGCAAAGATACCGCTGTGTTTTGCCCTGTTGTGCTTACTTGCTCTTGATCGCGGCCTGGGCGGCGGCGAGGCGGGCGATGGGCACACGGAAGGGCGAGCAGGAAACATAATCCAGCCCGATCTCGTGGCAGAACTCCACGCTGGTGGGATCGCCGCCATGCTCGCCGCAGATGCCGCAGTGCATGGCCGGGCGGGTGCCCTTGCCCAGCTTGATGGCCATCTCCATCAGCTTGCCCACGCCGGTCTGGTCCAGCTTGGCAAACGGGTCGTTCTCAAAGATCTTGGCGTCGTAGTAGGCGCCAAGGAACTTGCCGGCGTCATCGCGCGAGAAGCCGTAGGTCATCTGGGTGAGGTCGTTGGTGCCGAAGCAGAAGAACTCGGCCTCCTTGGCGATCTCGTCGGCGGTCAGGGCGGCGCGCGGGATCTCGATCATGGTGCCCACCTCGTACTTGAGGTTGCTGCCGGCGGCCTTGATCTCCTCGTCGGCCACGGCCACCACCACGTCCTTGACGTACTTGAGCTCCTTGACCTCGCCCACCAGCGGGATCATGATCTCGGGCACCATCTCCCAGTTGGGATGGGCCTTTTTGACCTTGATGGCGGCGCGGATGACGGCGCGGGTCTGCATCTTGGCGATCTCGGGGTAGGTGACGCAGAGGCGGCAGCCGCGGTGGCCCATCATCGGGTTGAACTCGTGCAGGGAGGCGATGATGTTCTTGATGGCCTCAACGCTCTTGCCCTGGGCGGCGGCCAGCTTCTGGATGTCGGCCTCCTCGGTGGGCACAAACTCGTGCAGCGGCGGATCCAGGAAGCGGATGGTGACCGGGTCGCCCTCCATCGCCTCGTACAGGGCCTCAAAGTCGCCCTGCTGGTAGGGCAGGATCTTGTCCAGCGCCTTTTCGCGCTCCTCCACCGTGTCGGCGCAGATCATCTCACGGAAGGCGGCGATCCGGTCCTCGGCAAAGAACATATGCTCGGTGCGGCACAGGCCGATGCCCTCGGCGCCCAGCTCGCGGGCCTTTTTGGCGTCGGCCGGGGTGTCGGCGTTGGTGCGCACCTTGAGTTTGCGGTACTTGTCGGCCCAGCCCATGATGCGGTCAAAGTCGCCCGCAATGGTGGCGTCCACGGTGGGCATCTGGCCGTCGTAGATGTTGCCGGTCGAGCCGTCGATGCTGATCCAGTCGCCCTCGCCAAAGGTCTTGCCGGCCAGGGTAAAGGTCTTGTTTTCCTCGTCCATGGCGATCTCGGTGCAGCCGGACACGCAGCATTTGCCCATGCCGCGGGCCACCACCGCCGCGTGGCTGGTCATGCCGCCGCGCACGGTGAGGATGCCCTGGGCGGCCTTCATGCCGGTGATGTCCTCGGGGCTGGTCTCCAGCCGCACCAGCACCACCTTTTCGCCCTTGGCCTGCCAGGCCTCGGCGTCCTCGGCGGTAAACACCACCTTGCCGCAGGCAGCCCCCGGCGAGGCGCCCAGGCCCTTGCCGATGGCTGTGGCCGCCTTGAGGGCCTTGGCGTCAAACTGCGGATGCAGCAGGGTGTCGAGGTTGCGCGGGTCGATCATGGCCACGGCTTCCTCTTCGGTCTTCATGCCCTCGTCCACAAGGTCGCAGGCGATCTTGAGGGCGGCGGGGGCGGTGCGCTTGCCGTTGCGGCACTGCAGCATATAGAGCTTTTTGTTCTCGACCGTAAACTCCATATCCTGCATGTCGTGGTAGTGGTCCTCCAGCAGGTTGCACACCTTGATGAACTGCTCGTAGGCCTCGGGGAACTCCTGCTCCATCTGGCTGATGGGCATCGGGGTGCGCACGCCGGCCACCACATCCTCGCCCTGGGCGTTCTTGAGGAACTCGCCCATCAGCTTCTTCTCGCCGGTGGCGGGATCGCGGGTAAAGGCCACGCCGGTGCCGGACTCGTCGTTCAGGTTGCCAAAGACCATCGGCATCACGTTGACGGCGGTGCCCCAGCTGTAGGGGATGTCGTTGTCGCGGCGGTAGACGTTGGCGCGGGGGTTGTCCCAGCTGCGGAAGACCGCCTCAATGGCCAGCTTGAGCTGCTGGATGGGGTCGGAGGGGAACTCCTCGCCCAGCTGCTTTTTGTACTCGCCCTTGAACTCCTCGGCCAGCTCCTTGAGGTCGGCGGCGGTCAGCTCCACATCGTAGGTGACCCCCTTGTCCTCCTTCATCTTGTCGATCAGCTGCTCAAAATACTTTTTGCCCACACCCATCACGACGTCCGAGAACATCTGGATAAAGCGGCGGTAGGAGTCGTAGACGAACCGCTCGAACTTGGGGTCCGGGTTGCCGGCGATCATCGAGGCGGCCACCTCGTCGTTGAGGCCCAGGTTGAGGATGGTGTCCATCATGCCGGGCATCGAGGCGCGCGCGCCCGAGCGCACCGACACCAGCAGCGGGTTCTCCTTGGAGCCGAACTTTTTGCCGTTGATCTTTTCCATCTCGGCCACGTTGGCCATGACCTCGGCCATGATCGCGTCATTGATCCTGCGGCCGTCCTCATAATACTGGGTGCAGGCCTCGGTGGAAATGGTAAAGCCCTGGGGCACCGGCAGCCCAATGTTGGTCATCTCGGCCAGGTTGGCGCCCTTGCCGCCCAGCAGGTTGCGCATACTCATGTCGCCTTCGGTAAACAGGTACACATACTTTTTTGCTTCGCTCAAATCTCTCTACCTCCCAATTCATTCTCTTCCATCTCGTTCTCCATGCGTGTTTTGCCGGCGCAAAACCGGCGCACACCAAAACACGCCCTTCCAAGTGCTGGGGAACGCCCCCATATTATACCAAAAAGCCGTGGGCTTGCAAAGTGTTTTTCACGGATATTTTTGCCCGGATGCCGCGGATTTTTCGGCGGCGGGGCCCTTTTTGCAAATATTTTTTGGAAAAGGGGGCAGGATTCGCTTGCAATGCCCCAAAAAAACGGTAAACTAAAAAAGGCTGCATCTTCCAACCTGAGCGCGCGCAAACCCGCTGCCCCGCGCAAACCGCAGCCGAAAAATCAAGAGGGGGCTTTTTGCATGTCTGAACCGAACTCTGCCGCCGCGGCCCTTGCCGCCGAAAAGCAATATGCCGAGACCTTTGAAAAACACCTTGCCGCCGGGGTGCGCTTTATCAGCCGGCAGGTGTACATCGACCCCGAGGTGGTGATCGCGCCGGGGGCGCTGATCCTGCCCGGGTGCATCCTGCGGGGCAAAACGGTGATCGGGCCGGGCTGCACCGTGGGCCCAAACAGCCTGTTGGAGAACACCACCCTTGGCGCCAACAGTACCTTTAACGCCAGCCAGGCCTACGACAGCCAGCTGGGGGAGGAAAACCGCATCGGCCCCTTTACCCACATCCGGCCGGCCACCGTGACCGCCAGGGGGGTGCACCTGGGGGCCTATGTGGAGACCAAAAACTCCTCCATTGCTGAGGGCAGCACCGTGAGCCACCTGACCTACATCGGGGATTCGGACGTGGGGGAATACTGCAACTTTGGCTGCGGCACCGTGACCAGCAACTACGACGGCGAGGGCAAGTACCGCTGTACCATTGGCAATTACGCCTTTATTGGCTGCAACACCAACCTGATCGCGCCGGTGACCTTAGGCGACGGCTGCTACACCGCCGCCGGCAGCACCATTACCGGCGAGGTGCCGGCCGGGGCGCTGGCGGTGGCCCGCAGCCGGCAGCAGAACAAGCCCGGCTGGGCCGCCAAAAAGCTGGCCGCCTACATTGCCAAGAAGAAAAAGCTGAAGGAAAGCGGGCGCTGAGCGCCGCGATACGGCCTGTGCGGGACGGCGGCCGGCCGGGTCCGTCCGCCGCCGCGCCGTACCAAAAGGCGGGCCGCAGGGCAAAAAACGCCGCGCGGCGCCGCCCCCAAAAGGCATACAGAAAGGAACTGGACCCATGTTTTGGAAACGTGCGGCCGGCGGGGCCGACTGGCTGATCGTGGCCCTGGGCAACCCGGGCCCCAAGTACGAGGGCACCCGCCACAACGCCGGGTACGACGCGCTGGACGCCGCCGCCCGGCAGTGGGGCGTGCCGGTGAACCGGGTAAAGTTTGAGGGGCTTACCGGCAGCGTGACCCTGGAAGGGCAACGGGCGGTGCTGCTCAAGCCCGCCACCTACATGAACCTCTCGGGCCGCAGCGCGGCCGCGGCCGCCCGGTTTTACAAACTGCCCCCCGAGCGGGTTTTGGTGCTCTGCGACGACATTGCCCAGCCGCCGGGCAAGCTGCGCATCCGGCCCGGCGGCTCGGCGGGGGGGCACAACGGCCTCAAGGACCTGATCGCCTGCCTGGGCAGCCAGGAGTTTGCCCGCATCCGCATTGGGGTGGGGGCCAAGCCCACCCCCGAGTACGACCTGGCCGCCTGGGTGCTGGGCCGGCCCGGCAAGGCCGAGGCGGCCGCCATCGCCGCCCGCCATGCCGACATTGAGGAGGCCATCCGGCTGATCCTGGCCGGCCGGCTGCCCGAGGCGCAAAACCGGTTCAACGGGTAAGGCCGGGCCGCGGCCCGGCAAAGCGAACGGTGCGCCCGGCCCGGCAAAGCAAACTGCGGCAGCCCGGCCAAGCTAAGGGGGGCCGCAACGGCCCCGGCAAAATACACAAGGCGGCGGAAGCGATTCCACCGCCCTTTTCCCGTTTTTCCTGCCCCAAAAGCTCGTCGGGCAGCCCTTCCGTCTTAACAAAGCAGAGCGAGGTGCACGATCCATGTTTTTACAGCTTTTGCAGAACACCAGCGAATACAAGCGCCTTTCGGCCGCCCTCTCGCAAAAGGGGGTCTCGGCCCTGTTTGGGCTGCCGCCGGTGGGCCGCGCGGCGCTGCTGGCGGCGCTGGCCGGCGAGCAGAAACGCACCCTGCTGGTGGTGACCCCCGGCGAGGCCGAGGCCACCCGCTTTGCGGCCGACCTTGCCGCGTTTGGCCTGGCGGCGGCGGTGTTCCCCCCGCGGGACTTTTTGCTGCGGGGGGTGGAGAGCGCCTCCCGCGAGTACGAGTACCGCCGCCTTGCGGTGCTGGGGGGGCTGGCCGGCGGGCGGCTTGCGGCGGTGTGCGCCCCGGCCGAGGCGCTTTTGCAGTACACGGTGCCCAAAGCGGATTTTGCCGCCAACACCCTGACCCTGCGCCCCGGCATGCACGAGGAGCCGGCCGCGCTGGCCGCCCGGCTTTCCGACGCGGGCTATGTGCGCCGCAGCCAGGTGGAGGGGCCGGGGCAGTTCAGCGTGCGGGGCGGCATTCTGGACGTTTACCCGCCCGAGTGCGAGGGCCCGGCCCGGATGGAGTTTTGGGGGGACGAGATCGACACCCTGGACCGGTTCGACCCGGTGAGCCAGCGGCGGGAGGCCCCGCTGGAAAAGCTGTACATCTCCCCCGCGCGGGAGGTGCTGTTTGGGGACGCGGCCGAGACCGCCGCCGCCCTGCGCAGCGCCCTTGCCAAAGCGCGGGGGCAAAAAAGAACCGCGCTGGAGCGCGCCATGGCCCCCGACCTTGCCCAGCTGGACGCTGGCATCCTGCCCGAGGCGCTGGACAAGTACCTGGGCATCCGCTACCCAAAGCCCGCCACCCTGCTGGACCATCTGGAGGATCCGCTGCTGGTGCTGGAGGAGCCCAGCGGCATCCGGCAGGCGCAGAAGGCCACCCAGTTCCGGCGCGGCGAGGAATTAAAGGGCCTGTTTGAGGAGGGGGTGCTCTGCCCCGGGCTGGACGTTTTGTACGAGGATATCCCTTACCTGCTGGCGGCGGCCCAAAGCCACAGCACCCTTTGCTGCGAAAACTTTGCCCGCACCATCCCGGACCTGCCGCTGGCCGAGGTGGTCAACGCGCCGGCCCACAGCCTGCCGGTGTGGGGCGGGGAGGTGGCCGCGCTGGCCGAGGACCTTGCCCCCCTCAAAAGCCAGGGCTACGCCGTTACGGTGCTGGCCGGCACCGCCAAGGCGGCCGATGCGCTGGCCCGCGACCTTGCGCGGCACGGCTTTTCGGTGAGCACCGCCCCCGCCGCCCAGCCCGCCCCCGGGCTTGTTGCGGTGCGGGCGGGCCACCTTTCGGGCGGGGCCGAGTTCCCCTTCGCGCGGTACGCCATTATCACCAGCCGCCGGCACGACCAGGCCGCCAAAAAGGCGGCCCGGCCCAAAAACAAGAACGCGCTGGCCAGCCTTTCGGACATTGCGCCGGGGGACTATGTGGTGCACCAGAACCACGGCATCGGGGTGTACGCCGGCATCCAGCGGCTGGATCTGCGCGGGGTGGTCAAGGACTACCTCAAGATCACCTACGAAAAGGGGGACGCCCTGTTTGTGCCGGTGACCCAGCTGGACCTTTTGAGCCGGTACACCGCGCCCGGCGATTCCGACCGGGTCAAGCTGGCCCGCCTGGGCGGCGGCGAGTGGGTCAAGACCCGCCGCAGGGTGAGCGCCGCCGCCCGCGAGATGGCCAAGGAGCTGATCGCGCTGTACGCAAAGCGGCAGCAGGCCAAGGGCACGGCCTTTCCCGAGGACGGGGAGTGGCAGCGGGATTTTGAGGCTCGGTTCGAGTACGAGGAGACCGACGACCAGCTGACCGCCGCGGCCGAGATCAAAAAGGACATGGAAAAGCCCTGCCCCATGGACCGGCTGCTCTGCGGCGACGTGGGGGTGGGCAAGACCGAGGTGGCCCTGCGGGCGGTGTTCAAGTGCGTGATGGGGGGCAAGCAGTGCGCCCTGCTGGCCCCCACCACCCTGCTGGCCTGGCAGCACTACAACACCCTGCTGGCCCGGATGGAGGCCTTCCCGGTCGAGATCGGGCTTTTGAGCCGCTTTCGCACCGCAAAGCAGCAAAAGCAGACCCTGGCCGGGCTGGCCGCCGGCTCGGTGGACGTGGTGGTGGGCACCCACCGGCTGCTCTCCAAAGACGTGCGCTTTAAGGACCTGGGCCTTGTGATCATCGACGAGGAGCAGCGGTTTGGGGTGCGCCACAAGGAAAAGCTCAAGGAGGGCTTTTTGGGGGTGGATATGCTCACCCTCTCGGCCACCCCCATCCCCCGCACCCTCAACATGGCCCTGAGCGGCATCCGGGACATGAGCACCATCGAGGAGCCGCCCATGGAGCGGCAGCCCATCGAGACCTATGTGCTGGAATACGACAGCAATATCCTGGCCGAGGCGATCAAAAAGGAGCTGGCCCGGGGCGGGCAGGTGTACTACCTGCACAACCGGGTGGAGAGCCTGGCGGCCTGCGCGGCCAAGGTGGGGCGGATGGCCCCCGGCGCCCGGGTGGGCATGGCCCACGGGCAGATGGCCGAGGAGGAGCTCTCGGCCGTGTGGCAGCAGCTGCTGGATGGGGAGATCGACATCCTGGTCTGCACCACCCTGATCGAGACCGGGGTGGACGTGCGCAACTGCAACACCCTGATCATCGAGGACGCCGACCGGATGGGCCTTGCCCAGCTCTACCAGATCCGCGGGCGGGTGGGCCGCTCGGGCCGCAAGGCCTACGCCTACTTTACCTTCCGGCGGGACAAGGTGCTCACCGACGTGGCCGCCAAGCGGCTTTCGGCCATACGGGAGTTTACCAGCTTTGGCTCGGGCTTCCGCATTGCGATGCGGGATTTGCAGATCCGCGGCGCGGGCAGCCTTTTGGGCCACAGCCAGCACGGGCACATGGAGGCGGTGGGGTACGAGCTCTATGTCAAGCTGCTGGGCCAGGCCATCGCGGCCGAGCGGGGGGAGCAGGCGGCGCCGGACAAGTCCGAGTGCCTTTTGGACATTGCGGTGGACGCCTACATCCCCGAGGAGTACATCCCGGCCGCGGCGGGCCGGATCGAGGCCTACAAGCGGATCGCGGCCATCGCCAATGCCGAGGACGCCTCGGACGTGCTGGACGAGCTGATCGACCGGTACGGCGAGCCGCCCGCCTGCGTTTCGGGGCTGGTGGAGGTCTCGCTGGCCCGGGTGGCCGCGGCGGCGGCCGGCATTACCGAGATCGGCCAGCGGCAGGACGCGCTGCTGTTTTATACCGAGGCGCTCAAGGCGGGCTGGCTGCGGCCGCTGCTGGCCGCTTTGCCCGGCCGGGTGCGGCTGCAGACCGCCGGCCGCCCCTGCGTGCAGGTGGACCTTGCCCCCGGCGAAAAGCCGCTGGACGCGCTGCGCACCGTGCTGGGCCTCCTGCGCCAGCCCGCCGGGCCGCAGGGGCGGTAAGGGGCGTGTCCAAACCGGGGGGAGGGAGGTCCGGCGGCCGGGTGCGTGGGAGCAGCCTCTCAAGGCAACAGGACCCCCTTAGCGGCGGTTCCATAAGAAAACAAAGCCGCAAATTCTACTGGTCAGCCGCATCCGCTGCGTCAGAAAAGCTTGCAAGCCACCAAGGCTTGCTTCACTTTTCTTCCTTGCGGCTGTGGCCGCCCAGCGAATTTTCGGTAGATCAAATTTTATTTGGAATCTTTATTTTCTTATCTCACCGCCGCTTCCCGAAAGCCTTTCGAGACTCTCCCCCACCCCCGGCCCTGATCCCCTCATACTCCTTAAAATAGGCACTCCCGGCGGTAAGGAAGGCATTGCAAAACCCGCCGGTTGGCCTTATAATAAAAACGCCGCCGCTTTTGCCCCTGGCAGACGCGGCGGGCAAAACCCGTTTGGGAAAGGATACGAAAAGCATGAAAAACAAACGTTTTGCCGCGCTGGCCCTGGCCGCGCTGCTGCTTGCGGCCCTGTTTGCGGGCTGCACCTTTAAGGCGCCCGCCACGGTGGGCAAGGTGGGGGATGTGGAGATCCCCGCCGGGCTTTACCTGCTTTTGCAGTACAATGTGTACGGCCGCGCCGAGGGCCTTACCACCGAGGAGGATGTGTTAAAGGCGACCCTTACGGTGGACGATGAGGAAATTTTGGGGCAGGACTATGTGCGCCGCGAGACCCTGAAGGCGGTGGAAAACTACGCGGCGGTGGAGCTGCTGTTTGCCCAGCTGGGCGGCAGCCTGACCGAGGAGGAGCTGGCCTCGGCCGACGGCTACGCCGAAACCCTGTGGGCCGGCTCGCAGGACAAGTTCAGCCAAAACGGCATCGGCCTTGCCTCGCTCAAGCTCTGGATGGAGAACAGCGCCCGGGCCGGCAAGCTGCTGGAGATGGTGTATGGGCCAAAGGGCGAACAGCCGGTGACCGACGCCGAGCTGACCGCCTTTATTGACGAAAACTACGCCCGCGCCAGCTACCTGGCCCTGCCGCTGCTGGACTATTCCACCTATACCGTGCTGGACGAGGAGGGCGACAAAAAGATGCAGGAGATCGCCGGCAAGATCAAGGCCGGCCTTTTGGCCGACAAGCCCATGGCCGAGCTTGCCGCCGAGTACCTGCCCGACGCCTACGCGCTGCTGAACCAGAGCTTTGACGCCGCCAACGCCGAGGCGGCGGTGGGCAGCCTGCTGGCCCCGGCCAGCCAGCTGGCCCAGTACGGCGAGCAGGCCCAGAGCGACCTGTTGGGCGCAAAGCCGGGGGACGTGGTGATCGTGGACGCCGGCATGAACCGGCTGGTCTGCCAGATGCAGGCGGTGCTGGGGGACGGGGTGGCCCTTGAGGACCTGCGTGTCTCGGCCCTTTCCGAGATGAAGCAGGAGGAGTTGGACGAGGCCCTGGCCCGGATCGGCGAAGGCCAGCCCCACGCGCTGGACCAGAGCGCCATGGACCGGTACAGCCCCAAAAACATCAAGCCCTGACCTGAGCGGCGGCGGATTTTGAATTTTCTTTGCTTTGTTATCCCACCGCCGCCTTGGCGGCGGCTTTACCGCTTTTCCCAGGCTTGAGCAGGCCCGCGCCGCATTGGCCGAACAGCCGGCGGGCGGGCCTTTTTATTGAAAAAAGTGGCGGCAGGGCCGCCGCACCGGTCAGGAGGGGACGCCATGCTGATGCGCTGCGAGGGCTGCGGCAGGATGTTCGATTACGAAAAGCAGGATGGGGTCTGCCCCGGCTGCGGGCGGTTCTGCGCCGCGCCCTGTGCGGACACGTCCGCGCAGGGCGGGCAGGGCAGCGCCGGGGCCGGGCAAACCGCCGGCGCCGCGCCCCGGCAGGCCGGCGCGGCCGGCCCGGCGGCCTTTTTGCTGCTGGTGCTGCTCTGGCTCTGCGTGATGGCCGGCGGCTTTTTGCTGCTGCGCCGCCAGCAAAACACCCTGCCCGAGCGGGCGGCCTTTGCCTCCCCAGTGGCGGACGAGGTGTCCGGCGGCTTTTTGCAGGGCGGGCGCAGGGTGGAGATCACCGGGGCCGAGCTGCTGGGCAGCGGTTACCGCGCCGGCCTTGCCGAGGGCAGCTGCCTTGTGCGGGTGGGCCTGCGGTTTGGCGAAAGGGGCTGGCGCAGCGGCTGCGGCGACCTGCTTTACCTGCAAAGCGGCGGCTGCTTTTACCGGGCGGCGGACGGCTACACGCTGGGGCAGGTCTACCCCGAGCTTGCCAAAACCGCTCTGGAGGAGGACGAGCTGCAGTACACCGGGGCCGCCGAGGGCTGGCTTTACTTTGTGCTGCCCGCCCCGCCCCAGGACGCCGCCCTCTACTTAGAGCAGGCCGAGGGCTACGGCGAGGAGCGGCGGGTGAGCGGGGCGGCCTACTGCCCGCTGGCCTTTGTGCCGGCAGATACGGAAGGGGGCGGCGCGGATGCGTGAATATGCCTATGACCCGCGCGCGGCGCAAAAAAACCGCCGCTGGCTGGCGGGCTGCGGCGCCATGACAGCGGTGCTGCTGGTGAGCCTTGCCGCCTGGGGCTTTGTACTGGGCCAAAACGCCCAAAAGCCGCTGTGCTGGCTCTGGCGCGCCGAGCCGATCCTGGCCCGGCCGGCCGAGCCGCCCGAGGGAGAGGGGATGGCCGGCCAGAACGCCTTTTACGAGGTAGCGTTTGCCCTGCAGAACGAGGGCGAGCGGGCGGTGCCCCTGTACGACTATGTGCTGGGCTACGAGCCGGCCCGGCGCGAGTATTCCGCCTGGTGCTGGTTTGGCGGTTCCGCCCCGCTTTTGCGGCCCGAGCGGGTGCTGCCCGCCGGCCAGACGGTGCGGTTTACCCAGCTGGTGGAGGTTTGGGGCGGCAGCCCCGAGGACGCCTTCCCGCTCGAGGTGCGTTACCAGCCCTACGAGGAGGACCTGCTGCTGGGCTATGCCGAGCTGGCGGATGGGTAAGCCGGCCCGCAAAGGCTTTTCCCGCAAAGGCTTTTTTAAAATATGCGCCCGCGCCCTTCCTTGAGGGGTGCGGGCCTTTTTTGCGCGGCGGGTATCCGGTATACAGGCCGGCGCGGGCTCAAGGCCCGCCGGGAGCGGCGGGCGGCGGATCTTATGCCCGCGCCGATGTGTATCCCGCACAAAAACACCGGTTAAAAATTGGTGAAAGAGCCCAAAACCCTCTTGCAATCCCGGCTGTAAAGGGATAGAATAGGGGCTTGTTCGGGCAGGGGCCGCGGCAGAGCGGCTGCCGCGGCCGGGGCCTTTTGGGGGCCCGCGGCCCGCGCGGCGGCAGGGCTGTGCCAGCCCCAAAGCCCCAAGAGGGAAAGAGGGAAAGTTTGCCATGACCAAGGACCTTACAAACGGCCCGCCGCTGCGGCTGATCCTTGCCTTTGCCGCGCCGCTGGCGCTGGGCAGCCTGTTCCAGCAGTTTTACAGCCTGGCCGACACGGTGATCGTGGGGCGGTTTTTGGGGGTGGGGGCGCTGGCGGCGGTGGGCTCCACCGGGTCGCTGCACTACATGGTGCTGGGCTTTGTGATGGGGCTGTGCAACGGCTTTGCCATCCCGATGGCCCGGGCCTTTGGCGCCAAGGACGAGGCCGCCCTGCGCCGGGCGGTGGCGGGGTCGGTGTGGCTTTGCGCCGGGTTTGGCCTGGCGCTTACCGTGTGCACCGTGGCCCTTACCCGGCCCATCCTGCTGCTGATGCAGACCCCGGCCGACATCCTGGACGGCGCGGCGGCCTACATTGGCATGATGTTTGCCGGCATCCCGGCCATCTTTTTGTACAACATGGTCAGCGCGCTGATGCGGGCGCTGGGGGACAGCAAAACGCCGCTGTATTTTTTGCTGCTCTCGAGCGTTTTGAACATCGGCCTGGACCTGGCGCTGATCCTTTTGCTGGACGCCGGGGTGTTTGGCGCGGCGCTGGCCACCGTGGTCAGCCAGCTGGTGAGCGGGCTTTTGAGCCTTTGGGTGCTGGTGCGCCGCTTTAAACTCTGCCTGCCCCGCCGCGGCGAGTGGGCTCCCGCCGCCCGCCCCGCGCTTGAGCTCTGCCGGGCCGGGGTGCCCATGGGCCTGCAGTGCAGCATTACGGCCATTGGCTCGGTGGTGCTGCAGGGCGCGGTAAACGGGCTGGGCAGCGTGACGGTGGCCGCCGTGACCGCCGCCAGCAAGGCCAGCATGCTGCTGAGCGTGCCGCTGGAGAGCATTGGCACCGCCATGGCCACCTACGCCGGGCAGAACCTGGGCGCGCTGCGGCTGGACCGGGTGCGCCAGGGGGTGCGCTGCTCGCTGGCGGTGGGGGCGGCCTACTCGGCGGCGTCCTTTGCCGTCTTCCGGCTGGCGGGGCAGTGGGTGCTGCTGCTGTTTATGGACGCGGGCGAAACCGCGGTGCTGGCCCAGGCCCAGCTGGTGCTGTTTTGGTACAGCGCCTTTTACCTGATGCTCTCGACCCTGATCGTTTTCCGCTACACCCTGCAAGGGCTGGGCTGCAGCGCCCTTGCCATGATGGCCGGCGCGGCCGAGATGGCGGCCCGGGCGCTGGTGGCCTTTTGGCTGGTGCCCCGCTTTGGCATTCTGGGGGCGGCCTTTTCCAACCCCGCGGCCTGGGCGGCGGCCTGCCTCTACCTGGCCCCGGTCTACTTTTTCGAACTGCCCCGGCTGCAAAACCGCGTCAACACCGAGGTGCTCAGCCGCCGCAGCAGCATGGCCGCGGCGGCCGGCCCGCAGGCCCAGAAGCGCCCCTCCCGCCGCACGGCGGGCTGACCCCTTGCGCCGCGGGCGCAAAACCGGTATAATAAAAGCCGCCGCCCGCGGTTTTTGCGGCGGGCGGCACTGCAGAGTAAAAGCCTGTGCGTCAAGTGCCGGCCCGACGGGGAGTTGCGGGCCGGACGAAAAGGGCAAGCGCGCCCTTGCGGTATGGGCTTTGCATCCCGCTGCTGCATGAGCGCGTGCAAATAGGCAAGGCGGGGCGGCGTTTTTGGCGGCCCCGCCCTTTGTTTTTTGCCCGCGCCGCGTGCGGCATACAAGGCTCCTTAAGGAGGGTTTTTGTATGTCCCGTTTTTTGGCCCGCACCGCCGAGCTGCGCCAGAGCGCCGCCAACCTGCACGAGCCCCGGGCGTTGGCCGGGGCCGCGATGCTGGCCGCGCTGCACCTGGTGCTCAACCAGTTTACCATCCCGGTGTCGTCGGTGCTGGAGATAGGCTTTGACTTTTTGACCGTGGCGGCCACCGGCTATCTGTACGGGCCGTGGGTGGCGGGCCTGTCCGGCTTTGCCACCGATGTGCTGGGCTACCTTTTGCGCCCCAACGGGCCCTACTTCCCCGGCTTTACCCTCAGCGCCATTTTGCTGGGGATGGTGTACGGGCTGTTTTACTACCGCCGGCCGGTCTCGGTGGGGCGGATCGTCTGCACCAAGCTGTGCGTGATGCTGCTCTTCAACTTTTTCCTCACCCCGCTCTGGCTGCATATCATGTACGGCCAGGCCTTTGTGATCCTGAGCCAGGTGCGGATCCTCAAAAACCTTGTAAAGTTCCCGGTGGACGTGGCGCTGGCCTATATGGTGCTGCGCCTTTGCCAGCGCCAGCAGGCCCAGCGCCCGGCGCTGTAAAACGCCCCAAAAGGGCAGTATCCAGTTCAAGGTGTTTTGGGTGCTAAGGCCGGGCGCGGGGGAGAGTCTCGAAAGGCTTTCGGGGCAGGGGTCCTGTTGCCTTGAGAGACTGCTCCTCCGCCCCGGCCGGCGGCATGATCCCCGGTTTGGACACTCCCCAAAAAAGCGGCGGCTTGCGCCGGGCTGCGCCGGTGTGGTATGATAAGGGCACCAACAAAGAAAGAAGGAATTTTGCCATGCCCAAGCTGACCATGGAACGCGCAAAGGAGCTGCTTGCCTCCACCACCACCGAGCCGCACCTGTTTGAACACGCCATTGGGGTGTCGGCCGCGATGGGGGCGATGGCCCGCCATTTTAACGAGGACGAGAGCTATTGGCAGGCGGTGGGCTACCTGCACGACTACGATTACCAGCAGTTCCCCGAGGAGCACCTTGCCCACACCCGCGAGCCGCTGTTGGCCGCCGGGGTGGACGAGGAGAGCGTGCGGGCCATCCTGGCCCACGGCTGGGGGCTTTGCAGCGAGGAAAAGCCCGAGACCCCGCTGGAAAAAAGCCTGTTTACGGTGGACGAGCTGACCGGCCTGGTGGCCGCCACCGCCCGGATGCGGCCGGGCGGCCTTTCGGACTTAGAGGTTTCCAGCGTAAAAAAGAAGTTTAAGGACAAGCGCTTTGCCGCCAAGATCGACCGCGCGGTGATCCAGCAGGGGTGCGAGCTGCTGGGCATGGAGCTTGGCGATGTGATCGCCCTGACCATTGAGGGCATGCGCCAGCAGATGGACGCCCTGGGCCTTGGCCCCAAGGAATGAGCTGCCTTGTCCCCCGTGGTTTGTATTTTTTGGCCCCTGCGGCAAAGCCCGCGGGGGCCTTTTTGCGCCCTTTTGGGGCCGGTTTTCACACAGTTTTACACAGATTTACGCAAAATCAACACTTCCTGCCCGGATAATAAAAGAGCAAAAACCTTGGCGGAGGGGGCCGAGTTCAACCTCCCTCTGCCTTGCGGGAGGAGTGCTGAACCATGAACGAGAGCAGCCAACCGGCCGCCCGGCCAAAAACCGAACCTGCCCCCCTGCCCCAGGCCCCTGACCCCCGCCCCGGCCCGCTGGCCCGGCTTGCGCGCGGGGCGGGGCAGCTCAAGGGCTTGATCCGCCGGCACAAAAAGGGGGCGGTTTTGCTGGCCGCGGCCCTGTGCGCGGCGGGGACGCTGGGAGTCTGGCGGGCCGCCGGCAGGCCGGCGGCAGGCATGCCGAGCCCCCCGGCGGGGGCTGGCTATGTCCGCACCGTCACCCT
The DNA here is from genome assembly GCA_910579545.1 of uncultured Oscillospiraceae bacterium. Classification (GTDB taxonomy): domain Bacteria; phylum Bacillota; class Clostridia; order Oscillospirales; family Ruminococcaceae; genus UBA7177. The sequence goes on from CAJTVI010000021.1 coordinate 32,328, forward strand.
GGCCCGCACCACCCTGGAAAACTCGGTGAGCGCTTCGGGCACGGTGGAGAGCGTGCAGGTTTCCACCGTGACCACCGCCCTTGCCTACCCGGTAAAAACGGTGGAGGTGCAGGTGGGGGATACGGTCAGTGCCGGGGAGGTGATCTGCACCCTGGACACCGAGGAGCTCGAGCGCCAGATCGAACAGCGCCAGCAAACCGCCGACCGGGCGGTGCGCAGGGCGCAGGAGAGTTTGGAGGAGGCCCAGCAGAGCCGGGACGAGGCGGCGCAGGCGCTGACCGAGGCCGAGGACGCCGAGACCGAGGCCAAGGATGCCTACAACGCGGCCTGGGACGCCTTTAACGCCGCGCTTGCCAAGGTGAGCCAGTTCCAGGCCGCCTACGGGCAGGCCTACGACGCGCTGCAAACCGCCCTGAGCAATTACAACGCGGTGTACACCCCGGCCTACCAGGCCGCGGCCGCCCGGTACGAGCAGGCGGCCGCCAAAGCCGCCGAGGCCGAGGCCGCCTATGCGGCCGCGGCAAGCGCCGCAGGCACAGCCCCCGCAGACCCGGACGCGGCGGACGCCGGGGAGGAGGCCGCCCGGCAGGCACAGGAGGAAGCCAAAGCCGCCGAGGAGGCCGCCCGGCAGGCGCTGGACGAGGCCAGGGCCGGGGAGGAAGCCGCCCGGCTGGCGCTGGACGAGGCCTATGCCGCGGCCGAGGCCGCGCGCACGGCCTACGAGCAGGCCCAGCAGCAGGAGCAGGTGGCCAGCGCGGCCCTTGCCCAGGCCAAGCGGGACTGCAATTACGACAGTTTGAAGACCGCAAAGGACGCCGCCACCACCCAGTGGGAGGCCGCCAAGACCGCCCGCGAAAACGCCGCCGCCCAGCTGGAGCGGGCCGAAAAATCCCTTGCCAGCGCCCGCACCGCCTTAGAGGAGGCCGGCGAGGACGAGGAGCTGGAGAGCCTGCGGCGCAGCCTGGAGGACTGCACCCTGACCGCCGGCTCGGCCGGCACCGTGACCAGCCTGAACGCGACGGTGGGCAGCAAGTGCAGCGGCACGGTGGCCACCATCCAGGATACCGGCGCGCTGAAGGTGGCCTTTACCCTGGCGGAGTACGACGTGGGCAATGTGGCGGTGGGCATGCAGGCGGTGGTGACCAGCGACGCCACCGACCAGCCCATTGCCGGGCGGCTGACCCAGATCTCCCCCACCACCAGCGCGGCGGGGGGCGACGCGGCCGGGAGCGGCGCGGCCAGCGGTTCGGGCGGGTTTGCGGCCGAGGTGACCCTGACCGGCGACGCCGCCGGGCTGCGGATCGGGATGAACGCCAAGGTGGAGATCATCCAAAGTTCGGCCGAGGATGTGTTTGTGGTGCCCTGTGACGCGGTGGGCCAGAACGAGGACGGCAGCCGCTATATCCTGGTCCGGCAGGATGGGGCGGACGCGGAGGACGCGTTTGCCCCGGTGCCCGTGACCACCGGGGCCGAAAACGATTATTACATCGAGGTGCGCGGCGAGGCGCTGCGCGAGGGGATGGTGGTGCGGGCCAGCCTGCTGGAGGAGGAAGCCCAAACCGTGCCGGAGGACGCCGCGGGGCCAAGCATCACCTTTGCCGGGCCGGGCATGGGCGGCGGCATGGGCGCTGCGCCCGCGGGCGGCCCGATGGGCGGAGGCATGCCGTGAGCGGCGCG
>CAJTVI010000022.1 GCA_910579545.1 uncultured Oscillospiraceae bacterium
CCCATAGGGGGACGCCGCCCGCGCCAAGCTTTATGGATGGTTTGCCGGCCCAAAGGGCCGCTCAGCAGTCGTATTGCTCGCTGGTCAGGGCATACTGTTTAGCGTTATGGGTATGCAGGCGGGTCACCGCCACCGCCGTAACCACATCCCCCGCGCGCAGGCTCTGGATGATCTGCTCGTGCTCCAGAACGGTCTGGCGCACCCGGGCGGCCTCCATGACATGGTACCTGCGGATGGCGTGCAGCTGTTCCAGCGTGCGCTGGAACATGGCATAGGCCATATGGTCGCTGCACAGCGAATACTCCAGGGTGTGAAACTGCACGTTCAGCCCCAGCCGGCGCTCGCGCAGGCCCTGTTCGTCGTTTTCAAGGGCGGCGATTTCCCGGTTGATCCGCTCCAGCTCGTCCAGCAGGGCGGGGCTGTACCCCTTTTGCAGGCACAGTTCCACCAGCAGGCTTTCCAGCGCGCACTGCACATCGTTAAGCTGGGCCATCAGGTCCGAGGTGACCGCCATCACCGTGGCCCCGCGGTAGGGGTTCAGCTGAAGCAGCTGCTCGCCGCACAGCATATTAAAAGCCTCCCGCACCGGCATGCTGCTGACGCCGTAACGGTCGGCGATCTCCTTGACCGTGATCCGGCTGCCCGAGGCGATCCGCCGGCTGAGGATGTCGTCGCGTATCCTGTCCGCAATGCGGGCTGCCATGGTTTTGCCGGCAATCTCCTGGTTGGGGTCGTCTGCCGCCATTCTCTCTTCCTCCCATGTGATCAAATTAGAGCCGGTGCAAAGCACGCGGGCGCGGGGCGCGGGGATGCTGCTTTTATTTTATCGGAACAGGGGGCAAAAGTCAAACCCCCGCCCATTCCATCTCCCGGTAAAACGGCACGCCCATCGGTAAAATTTGATATTTCTCAAAAACCGCATATCGTCAATATTGCTATTTATGGTTCGTAAATTTGTTGTAAAATGACAATCTTGTTGTTATTTTTCCCACAATTCTTGACATATCTTATTTTTCAGCGTATCCTTATAATCAAGATTTGATCGAAAATCAAATTTTTATCAACCTGGCTCACCACCCGTGGGCCGCAACGAAACAGGAGGATTTTTCATGAAAAAGAAACTGCTTGCACTCGTGCTTGCCGCAGCAATGGCCCTGAGCCTTGCCGCCTGCGGCGGCTCTGCTTCTTCCCAGCCCGCGGCGAGCACCCCGCCGGCCGACGCGCCCAGCGCCCCGGCCGAGCCTGCCGCCGAACCCCTGACCTTTAAGGTCTCCTACGCCGAGAGCGAGGACAGCATCTTTGGCCAGGTGATCAACGCCGCCTTTGAGAAGATCACGGCCGAAACCGATGGGCGGCTGGTATTTGAGATCTACGCCAACAACCAGCTGGGCTCGATCACCGACATGCTGGAGCAGATGCGTGCCGGCGCGCCCATGATCTGCTCGATGGGCTTTGACAACCTGGGCGACCTTGTGCCCGACTTTGCCCCCGCCTCCTTCCCCTATGTGTTCAACGACCTGTACGAGGTGCAGGCGCTGGCCAAGTCCGACTGGATCGCCAACATTGAGAGCCAGCTGGTAAGCCTGGATGTACAGCCCATGTGCTACGGCGCCATCGGCTACCGCCATTTCATCAGCACCTTCCCGATCTCCAGCGCGGCCGACTGCAAGGGCCATATCATGCGCATGGGCCCCTCGGCCGCCGCGCAGGGCTTTATCACCGTAATGGACGGCACCCCCACCACCACTACCTGGGCCGACAACTACTCGCTGCTGCAAACCGGCGTGATCGAGTCCTGCGAGGCCCCGCTCTCGCTGCTGCTCAGCTCCTCGCTGAACGAGGTGTGTGACTACCTGTGCCTGTCCGGCCATTTTGTCAACCCCTTCTCGCTCTGCATCAACCCCTCCTACTGGCAGCAGATCTCGCCCGAGGACCAGGCCGTTGTAAAGAGCGTGCTGGCCGACGCCTGCGTGGAGATGGCCGACAAGGCGATGGAGTCTGAGGCGGACTTTATCCAGCAGTTCAAGGATCTTGGCGTGACCGTGTCCGAGGCGGACAAGGCCAGCTTTGGCGCCGTGGTGCCCGAACTGTTCAAGCTGCTGGAACTGGATCCCGGCATCTACGACGACATCCGCGCCGCCATCGACGCCAACAAATAACCCGACGGCAGCCCTGCCGCCAAACGCGTGCCGATCCTGCGGGCCGCCGGAGCCTCCGGCTTTGGCGGCCCGCATTTTTTGAGAGGGCGGCCCGCCCTGGCCGCGCCGGGGCTGCCCTGTTTTGAAAGGAGGCGTCATCTGATGCAAACACGCGCGCAAAAAACGCTTTGCTGGGTGCTGCTGCGCATCCCGGAGCTGGTCAGCGCCGCCGCCCTGATCTTTGCCATTACCCTTACCGTGATCAACGCCTTTACCCGGTACTGCCTCCACTTTACCATCAAGGGTTCGGACGAACTGATCTGCATCGCCTTTGCCTGGATGGTCTTCCCGGGGGCCGCGGCGGCCTTCCGCCGCAGGATGCACTATGGCATCGACCTGGTGGTGGGGCTGTTTCCGCCCAGGGGCCGGGCCGTGATCGAGCTGGTCACCCAGGGGCTGATCGCCTTTATCCTGTGTACCCTCACCTATCTCAGCGGCGTTTTGCTGGCCAACGTAGGGGAAAAGATCATGACCGCCACCCGCATCTCCTACCGTGTGCTGGACAGCGGGCTCTTTGTGGGCTTTTTGCTGATGGCCGCCTACTCGATCGTCTTTTTTGTGCAGGACCTGCGGGCGCTGCCCAAAAAACTGAGCGGTAAAGGGGGCGCCAAGGCATGAATATCAATATCTGGCTTCCGGTTGCCTGCATCGTTGCGCTTGCCGTGATGAACATCCCGATCTGGCTGTCCATTTTGGGGGGCGTGCTGCCCTATTTCATCATCCTGCAGCCCACCCTGCCCATCCAGGTGGCGGTACAGCGGGTAGTGGCGGTAACCGAGTCCTCCTCCTACCTTGCCATCCCCTTTTTTGTTACGGCCGGCGCCATTATGAACTACGCCGGCATCTCCAGCCGGCTTTTGGACCTTGCGGACGGGCTGGTGGGCCACCTCACCGGCGGCCTGGGGCATGTAAACGTCCTCCTGAGCGTTTTGATGGGCGGCATCTCGGGTTCGGCCGCGGCCGACGCCGCCATGGAGAGCAAGATCCTGGTGCCCGAGATGACCAAGCGCGGCTACGACCGTGAGTTCAGCGCCGCGGTGACCATCGCCTCCTCCCTCATCACCCCCATCATCCCGCCCGGCATGGGGCTGATCGTGTTTGCCTTTGCCACCCAGATCTCGGTAGGGCGCATGTTCGCGGCGGGCTATGTGCCGGGCCTGTTGTGCATGGTGCTGATGATGGCCTACGTCTGGTTTGTCTCCAAGAAAAAGGGCTACAAGGGCTCACGGGAGCATATGGCCGGCGGCCGGGAACTGCTGCGGCTGTTCCGGCGGGCCTTCTGGGCGCTGCTCATCCCATTCGGCATCCTGTTTGGGCTGCGCGGGGGCATGTTTACCGCCACCGAGGCCGGCGCCATCTGCGCCTGGTATGCCCTGATCATCGGCGTTTTTGTGTACAGGGAGATCAAGCCCCGGCATCTCTGGCCGATCCTGAAGGAATCGGTGCTTGGCACCGCCACCGTTATGATCCTGATCTGCTCGGCGGGGGCGCTTTCCTACTTCCTTACCTACGAGCGGGTGCCGCAGGCCTTGTCGGACGCGATGCTGGGCATGAACCTGAACAAGGTCAGCTTTTTGCTGATGGTCAACCTGCTGCTGCTGGTGATCGGCATGTTTATGGAGGGCGGCGCGCCGCAGGTCATCCTTGGCCCGCTGCTGATGCCCATTGCGCTGGAACTTGGCATTGACCCCATCCAGTTTGGCATTATGTTCGTGTTCAATCTGGGCATCGGCAATATGTCCCCGCCCTTTGGCATTGTGCTGTACCAGGTCACCGGGCTGCTGGGCCTCAAATTTACCAAGGTGGCCAAGGCCTGCCTGCCCTTTATCGGCATCATGATCCTGGTGCTGATGGTCATCACCTTCTGCCCCGGCATCGTGCTGATGATCCCCAATTTGATCTACGGCGCAGCGTAAACCGCCCGCCGCCGGCCCGGCGGAACCGGGCAACAAACAAAGGAGAACGCTGCTATGACAAAAACCGTTGTGATCACCGGCGCCACCACCGGCACCGGGTACTGCATTGCACAAAAATTTGCCAATAACGGATACAACGTCTGCATCACCAGCCGGGATGACGCCCGCGCCAAGGAGGCCGCAAAGCGGCTGAAGGCGGAGGCCGGCGGCGATATCCGCACCTTTGGCTACGGCCTGGAGGTGCTCAACGAGCCGCAGATGGCCGCCATGTTTGAGGAATTGCGCTCGGCCGGCTGCCCGGTGAGCACCCTGGTGCTGGTGGCGGCCAACATGGGCATCAATATGCCGGACTTTTTTGAGGTGGATTTTAAGGACTGGATCCGGGTGATCGACACCAACATTGGCTGGAACTTTATGTTTGCGCGGCAGGCTGCCCGGCAGATGGCCGAGCTTGGCGGCGGCGCGATCGTGGTGATCGGCTCGGTCAACGGCATCCGCACCACCAAAAACCGCAGCGCCTACTGCACCTCCAAATCCGGCCTGCACGGGCTGGCCCGCAACCTCGCGGTGGAACTTGGGCCGCTGCACATCCGGGTAAACACGGTGGTGGCCGGCGGCATCAAGACCGCCCGCTACTACGCCCGGCCCGAGATCCAAAATTCGCCCCACAACAAAAACCCCCTGGGGGATATTGCCGAGTTTGCCGACATTGCCAACGCCGCCTATTTTTTGGCGGACGACGAGCAGGCGCGCATCATTACCGGGGCCGAGCTTGCGGTGGACGGCGGCAGCCTGGCCCAGTTTGTGTACGAGGAGAGCGGCATCAAGCTGGCGGACGGCGCCGTAATTGCCGACTGAGCCGTATTGGCCAAAAAGGAGGCTATCGCCAATGAAAGGTCTCTGGCTTGGGCAGGCGGGGTTTTTGTTCTGCGCCCAAAACGGCGCCTGCGCAATGGTGGACCCATACCTTTCCAACGCCCTGCGCGAGAGCGAGGGGGAGGCCTATACCCGCGAGGTACCGGCCGATCCGCGCTTTTTGCGCGCGCCGGACATCCTGGTGCTCACCCACTGCCATGCCGACCACATGGACCCCGCCACCCTCGGCGCGCTGTTTGCGCCCGGGCAAAAGCGGATGACCGTGCTGGCCCCGGCGGGGGTGTTCCCCTTTTTGCGGGAGCACTGGCCCGGCGCGGCGGAGTACATCCTGTTCACCCCGGGCACCGAGGTCACCCTGCTGGGGATGCGTTTTATCGCGCAGTACGCCGCCCACAGCGACCCCCACGCCATCGGCCTTGTGCTGGAGGCGGACGGCCGGCGGGTATACCACACAGGCGACACCCTGTACCACCGGCGGGTGCTGCAAAACGCGCCGGCCGGGCTGGATCTTTTGATCCTGCCCATCAATGGCCGGGGCAACAATATGAACGCAGAGGACGCGGCCCGCATGGCCCGTCAGCTTGCCCCAAAAGCGGTGCTGCCCATGCATTGGGATATGTTTTCCGCCTTTGGCTGCGACCCCGGGCCCTTTGGCGGGCTGCTGGCCGGCGTTTTGCCGGTGCTGATGCCGCGCCACTATGAATATTTTACGATTTGATGGGAGTTTTCTATGAAAATTACCGATATAAAAACCTTCTGCGTGTTCACCTTCCGCACCAATTATGTCTTTGTAAAGGTGGAAACCGACGAGGGGATCAGCGGCGTTGGCGAGGGTACGCTGGAATACAAGGAGCATGCGCTGCTGGGCGCGCTGGAGGACATCCGGCGTGTGCTGATCGGGCAGGACCCGCGCGAGGTCGAGCGGATCTGCGCCGGGCTGTACCGGGATTCCTACTGGCGGGTGGGGCCGGTGCTGCAAAGCGCTGTTTCGGCTGTAAACATTGCTTTGTGGGATATCAAGGCAAAGCGGTGCGGGGTGCCGGTGTACGAGATGCTGGGCGGCCGGGTGCGGGATTCCATCCGCATGTATGCCAACGTCTGGTTTGCCGGGGCAAAGACCCCGGACGAATTTGCCGCCGCGGCCCAAAAGGCCGCCGCCATGGGGATCACCGCCCTCAAGTGGGACCCCTTTGGCAAGGCGTACTTAACCATGACCCACGAGGAGTTTACCCAGGCAATGACCACCGTGGAGGCGGTGCGGGGCGCGGTGGGCAGCGGGGTGGACCTGCTGATCGAGGGGCACGGCCGGTTTGACATTGCCACCGGCATCAAGGCAGCCCGGGCGCTTGCGCCCTTTTCGCCCCTGTTTTTTGAGGAACCCACCCCGCCGGACAGCCTGGACGCGCTGGCCGAGGTGCACCGCCGCTCGCCGGTGCCCATTGCGGCCGGCGAGCGGCTGTACAGCGTAAGCCAGTTTGCCGAGTTTGCGGCCAAGGGCTGTGCCGACTATGCCCAGCCCGACGTGAGCCACTGCGGCGGCATCTCGGCCCTCTTAAAGATGGCGGCCATTGCGCAGCCCCACTACCTGGCGCTTGCCCCCCACAATCCCAGCGGGCCGGTGGCCAACGCCGCCACCCTGCACCTGGCCGCAAGCCTGCCGGAATTTCGCATTTTGGAGATCTGCCTTACCGATGTGGAATGGCGCAAGGAGCTGACCGACGAGCAGGTCGTTTTTGAAAACGGCTGCATCCGCATCCCGCAGGGGCCGGGCCTTGGGCTTTCGCTGCGGGAGGAAAACTGCAAAAAATACCCCTTCCAGCCGGTAGACCTGCGGCATTACAAGGGTACCCTGACCGACGTGCGCCCGCAGGGCGGAAGCAGCACCTATTTTACGGGGCTTTGAGAGGAGGATTTGAATGAAGATCACCGGGCTGAAAACCTTTCACATCCGCCCCCGCTGGCTGTTTTTGAAGATCGAGACTGACGAGGGGATCACCGGCTGGGGCGAGCCGGTGATGGAGGGCCGCGCGCGCACGGTGGAAACGGCCATTGAGGAGCTTCGCGGGGTGCTGGTGGGGGCCGACCCGCTGCGCATCGGGCATTTATGGCAGGTGATGTACCGCGGCAGCTTTTACAGGGGCGGGCCGATCCTGCTCAGCGCCATTTCGGGCATCGAGCAGGCCTTGTGGGACATCAAGGGCCAATACTACGGCGCGCCGGTTTACGAACTGCTGGGCGGCGCCTGCCGTGACCGGGTGCGGATGTACGGCCACCTCAAGCCCACCGCCCAGGCGGCGGATTTTCCGCTGAAAGAGATGCTTGCCATTACCGACCAGCGGCTGGCCGCCGGCTTTACCGTGATGAAGTATTCGGTCATCCCGCCCATCCGCCCCATCGACAGCCTTGCCATGGTGGACAAGGTAACCGAGCGGTTTGCCGCCGTGCGCGAGCGGGTGGGCCGGGAGGTGGACCTTGCCATTGATTTCCACGGCCGGGTCAGCCCGGCCATGTCGGTACGGCTGCTGAAGGCGCTGGAGCCCTACTACCCCCTGTTTGTGGAGGAGCCGGCCCTTCCGGAAAATGTGGACGAGATGGTGCGCATTGCCCGCTCCACCAGCATCCCCATTGCGGCGGGCGAGCGGCTGTTTACCCGCTGGGGCTACCGCGAACTAATCGAAAAGCAGGCGGTGGCGGTGGTGCAGCCGGACCTTTGCCACTGCGGCGGCATTTTGGAGGCGCGGTTTATTGCCGCCATGGCCGAGACCTACCATATGCAGGCCGCCCCGCACAACCCCCTGGGGCCGATCTCGCTGGCGGCCTGCCTGCAGCTGGACGCCTGCCTGCCCAACCTGCTGGCGCAGGAGCATCCCGGCATGCCGGATGGCAGCGACCTTGGCCGGGGCATCCTGAAAACGCCGTTCTGCATTGGGCCGGACGGCTGCATCCGCATCCCGCAGGGGCCGGGCCTTGGCATCGAGGTGGACGAGGCGGCGCTGGAGGCCCTGCGCTTTGACGGCCGCTGGGACACCCCCCACCTCTTTTTTGAGGACGGCAGCATGGCCGACTGGTAAGGCCCCCAAACACTCACACGCAAAGCGATGCCGGGCCGCCCCGCAGGGGGCGGCCCGGCACCGGCTTTTTTGCCAAAGAGGAGGAGAGGTTTTTGTGCATGGATGACCAGGCCGGGCTGCTGCGGCTGGCGGCAGGGCCCTGGCAGGCGCTGGTGGCGCCGGATTTTGGCATGAACACGGTTTCGCTGCGGTTTGCCGGGCAGCCCGTGCTGCGGGAACCCGGCAGCCTTGCCCAGCTGGCGCGGGAGGGATGCGTATACGGCATCCCGCTGCTGCTGCCGCCCAACCGCACGGCGGACGGCCGCTTTTGCTTTGAGGGGGTGCGGTACACCCTGCCCATCAACGAACCGGCCTGCGGCAACCACCTGCACGGGCTGCTGCACGCCCAGCCCTTTGCCGTGCGCCGGCACAGCCAGACCGCGGTTTGCGCCGAATACAACAACACCGGCGCGGTTTTTCCCTTTGCGTTTTGCCTGCGGGCGGAATACCGGCTTTCGGCCAAGGGGTACCGCCAGCGCTTTACCCTGCGCAACACCGGGCGGCGCGATATGCCGCTTACCTTTGGCCTGCACACCGCCTTTGCACAGCAGCCGGCCTTCCGGGTGCCTGTTGGGCAATGCTGGGCGGTAAACGAGCGGTTTTTGCCCACAGGCCGGCTGCTGCCGCTGACCCCGGCCCAGCGGCAGTACCGCCGCGGCGCGGCGACGCAGGGGCAGCCGGTGCGCGGCTTTTTTACCTCGGCCGGCCGCACCGCCCAGATCGGCGATACCCTGTACAGGGTATCGGCCGCGTTTGACCAGTGGGTGCTTTGGAATGGGGACGGGGCCGGGGGCTTTTGCTGCATCGAGCCGCTGCAGGGGGCGGTAAACGCCCTCAATACCGGCGTGGGGCTGCTGCGGCTTGCGCCGGGCTGTGAACAGGTGTACGAGACCCGGATTTTCCGCGCCGGGCCTTACTCGGTGCGCCAGTAGGCGGCCGAGAGGGGCGGCAGCAGGCTGCCGCCGCCAAAATCGTGGGCTTCGCCGGTGATCAGGTCGGTTGCGCGGCCGGCCCGGGCGTCAAAGTGGGCGGTAAAGGGGGCGTCCTCGGCGTTGATGGCCACCAGCACCCGCTCGCCCTCGGCCTCGCGCTCAAAGATGATCTGCTTGTTGGTGAGCAATACGTTGCGGTAGCTGCCATAGCAAAGCGCGCGGCTGGCCCTGTGCGCCCTGGCCAGCGCGGCGATCCAGTCGGTCAGCTCGTTGTGCTGGGGCGCATCCAGCGCCGGGCGCAGCGGCGCGTCCGCCCCGGCCCCCCGGCCCTTGGCCCCCTCGAGCCCCCACTCGCTGCCGTAATACAGGCAGGGGGTGCCCGGCATGCCGAACAAAATGCCGTAGAGCGGGCGCAGGTGGCGCTTGTCGGCAAGGATGCTGGCAATGCGGGAAACGTCGTGGTTGTCGGCAAAATTGAGCAGGTGGCGGCCCTTATAGAGGGTCCAGGGCTCGGGGCCAAACTGCCGGGCCATGCTGTGGCCGATCTCGAACATGTTCATGCTGTTAAAGCTGGAGTAAAGGCCCTTGTAGCACTCGTAGTTGGTCACCGAGTGGCAGGTATCCTCCCCCATCCAGCGGTTGTAATCGCCGTGCAGCGTTTCGCCCAGCAGCACAAAATCGGGCTTTAAGCCGTTTGTAAAGCCGCGCAGCGCCCGCAAAAACTCCACCGGCAGGCAGTAGGCGACGTCCAGCCGCAGGCCGTCGATGCCAAACTGCTCCACCCAAAAGCGGATCGCCTCAAACAGGTGCCCGGTCACCGCCGGGTTTTGCAGGTTAAGCTTGACCAGCTCCTCGTGGCCCTCCCAGCTTTGGTACCACAGGCCGTCGTTATAGCTGTTATTGCCGTCAAAATGGACCTCAAACCAGTCCTTATAGGGGCTGTCCCACCGGTTTTTCAAAACATCCTGGAAGGCCCAGAACCCCCGCCCCACATGGTTGAACACCCCGTCGAACAGCACCCGCAGCCCGGCCTTGTGGAAGGCCGCGCAGACCGCCGCAAGGTCCTCGGCGGTGCCCAGCCGGGCGTCCACCTGGCGGTAGTCCCGGATGTCGTAGCCGTGCCGGTCGCTCTCAAACACCGGGTTGAGCAGCAGGGTATCCGCCCCAAGGCCGCGGATATGCTCCGCCCAGCCGGCCAGCCGCAAAATGCGGCTTTCCGGCGTTTGCGGCGCGCTTAGCGGGGCGTTTTCGGCCGGGGCCCCGCAGAGCCCCAGCGGATAGATCTGATATACGACTGCCTCATCGTACCACATATTCAACACTCCCTCGTTGTTTTTCAATCGGTGTACGGCGCGTAGCCGTCCGCCGAATCAAAGCAGATGTTCTGCACCAGCCGCCCGGTGGCCGGGTCGGCCACCAAAACGCTCAGCCCATCATGATCGAGGGCCAGCTCCTCGCCGTCCAGCCGGATGCTCAGGGTATGGCCGTCCGTCCGGGCGGCCAATTCGGCCTGCGCGCCCTCCGCCGGGCCAAACGCCCGGGCCAGGGCCAGCTCCTGGCCCACCCGGCCGGCCAGCTGCTGCTCCGGGCCGTCCGGCCCCAGCAGCCAGAGGCCCGCGCTGTCAGAGCCGGGCTTTAGCACGGCGGTGTCCAGCCCCGCGCCCGCCAAGGCCGCGCGCACCTCCTCCAGCCCTTCCTGCCCCTCCTGTCCAAAGCCGCCCCGGCTGGCCAGCAGGGTAAGGTAGCCCGCCCTTTGCGCCTTTTGCAGGATGCCGGCAAGGTCGGCGGTCATGCGAAGGTCCATCCGGGCAAGGTCGGCGTTTTCGGCCGCGGCGGCCTGCTGCCAGGCCGCGTAGGCGGCGTCGCCCCGGTGGTCGGGCAGGTCATAGCGGGCGGCAAGCCAGTCGGCCAGATGGGCCGAGATCTTTTCGGCCCCCTTGTAGTTGACATGGGCGTGCTCGGCCATGTCGTCCGCCCAGTCAAAGCCGGCCTCGGCGGCGGTGGCGGGGTCGAAATAGTTGAGAAAGGGCACCCCATTTTCGGCGCAGAGCCGCGCGGTTTTGGCATAGATGCCGTACTCCTTGTCGGTGCACTCGTAGGGCAGGGCCGTTACCACTAACCGGAAGCCCTCCTGCTCTGCCAGCGCAAAAAAGCGGCGCAGGTATTTTTCGCAAGGGCCTTCCATCAGATCGTTTTCGGGGGTACCGGCCGGCATTGCCTGCGCGGGGAAGCTTTCGGTGGTATAGATGGGCCCATAGCCCTTGCCGGTGCTGGAATAGTCCTGCAAAAACCAGAGCCAGTCCTCTTTTTTGAGCGCCTTCCAGCGGTTATGGAACTGGAACAGCGAAAAATAATCGGTAAAGGGGCGGTGGTTTGTCTGGCAGGCGCTCATGGCAAGGGCAAGCCGTAGCCGGTTGTAGCCCGGGCGGATGAGCATCGAGTATTGGTCGCTGGTGGCGTTGATCTGCAGGTCGGTCATATAGGTGTGGCCGTAGGTAAGGCCAAAGGCGTCCAGCACCACCACCTTGGGCTTTTGGGTCTTAAGCCCCTCCTTGAGATAGTGGTAGCTGGTCCAGGGGGGCTGGCTCCAGCTGTACAGCACATACCCGGTAAAGCCCTGCCGCTCAAACATCTGGGTGGGGGCAAAGGCCGCGTTGGCGTGGCTGCCCCCGACAAACAGCACGTCGATGGTATCCCGCGGCTCCTCGTAAAAGCCCATGATGGTGCCGCCCTTGTCCCATAAGATCTGGTCCAAAAGGCCCACCAGCCCCAGCGCCAGCAGGCAGAAAACGGCCAGCCGGGCCAGCTGCCGGGGCCAGGGATGGGTATTTTGTTTTGGCTTTTGCTGCTGCATACGCCCTCCAACAATTTTTCGGCCCCGCCCTAAGCGGGGGGCCGGCGGTTTTGCCGCTAAAACTGGAAATAGATAAACGGCACCTCTTTGTAGCCCGCGCCGTACATGCCAAACACCACCACCGCCGCAATGCCCGCCAGCAGCACCGCCCACTGCACCGCCAGCGGCTTTGCCAGCAGCAGGGGGGTAAGCGGGCCGCGCTTTTTGCGCAGAAGGTCGGCGAGAAGCAGGCAGAGGATGGCGGCGCAACCCACCCAAAAATCGGCCGCGTCGATGCCCAGCCCCTCAAAGCCGGCCCCGCCAAAGGGGGCGGCGTCCCAGCGCAGAAGGCCGCTTAGCACCGCCGCCGCGTCGGCCAGGCTCTTGGCGCGGAAAAACACAAAGGCCAGCGAGGTAAAGCAGAAGGTAAGCAGCACGCAGGCGGCCCGGTGCAGCCGGCCTTGCCGGTCAATGCCAAGCTGTGCGCAGAGCCGCGCCCGCAGCGGCCCGCTGAGCCGGGAGGCCACGGTGTACGCCCCATGCAGGCCGCCCCAGACCACAAAGGTCCAGGCCGCGCCATGCCACAGCCCGCTGACCAAAAAGACGATCATGAGGTTCAGGCAGGTGCGCCAAAGCCCTTTGCGGTTGCCGCCCAAGGGGATATAGAGGTAATCGCGGAACCAGCTGGAGAGGGTGATGTGCCAGTTGGCCCAAAATTCGCCGATCGAAGCCGAGAGGTAGGGGGCGTTAAAGTTGCGGGTGAGCCTAAAGCCCATCACCCGGGCCGCGCCGATGGCAATATCGCTGTAGGAAGAAAAATCGCAGTAGAGCTGCACCGCAAAAAACATCGCCGCCAGGGCCGAGGCGAGGCTGCCGAACTGGCCGGGGGCCGCGAACACCGCGTCCACCAAAAGGGCCAGCCGGTCGGCAATGACCAGCTTTTGGATGTAGCCCCAGAGCATCTGCACAAGGCCGGCCTTGGCCTCGGCGTAATCAAAGGGGTGCGGGGCTTTGAACTGGGGCAGCATGTTGGTGCTGCGCTCGATGGGGCCGGCCACCAGCTGGGGGAAAAAGCTTACAAACAGCGCGTAGCTGCAAAAGCTTTGTTCGGGCACAAGCCGGCCGCGGTAGACGTCGATGGTATAGCCGATGGCCTGGAAGGTGTAAAAGCTGATGCCCACCGGCAGCAGCACCGAAAAGCCCTGCCCCACCGCCCCGAGCCCGAACGCCCCCAGCAGCGCGTTGAGGTTTTGCAGCAAAAAGCCCGCGTACTTGAACACCACCAGCACCCCAAGGTTTGCCGCAAGGCAGGCCGCCACCACCCATTTTTTGCCCCGGACGGTTTTGGCGCGGGGCAGCAGCAGCCCTGCCGCCCAGGTAACAAGGGTGGAAAAGAGCATTAAAAGGGCGTATTTGGGGTTCCAGCACATATAAAAGAAGTAGCTGGCCGCCAGCAAAAAGAGGTTGCGCAGCTTACAGGGCAACACAAAGCTGCCGGCGGCCGCCAGCGGGAAAAACAGCACAAATTTGATGGAATTAAAGAGCATAGCGCCCTCCTCAAAACCGGGCTGCGCCCGGAGGGTCATCGCGCGTGGGGCCGGGTTTTGCCGCGGGGCGGAGCCGGGCGCGCCGGCGCAGGGCGGCGGGCTGCTGGGAAGCGCCCGCTGGCTTTTACTGGCCCGGGCAGGGCGCGTGGGAGCAGTCTCTCAAGGCAACAGGACCCCTGCCCCGAAAGCCTTTCGAGACTCTCCCCCGCGCCCTGCCGGCGGAGATCCCCCCCGGTTTGCTCACTCCCGGCTACTGCCCAAACACCTGTTTGGCAATGTCGGCGCTGGCCTTGGCGTCCCTGGCGTAGTAGTCGGCCCCGATGCGCTCTGCGTACTCGGGGGTGAGCACCGCGCCCCCCACCATCACCCGGCAGGGCAGCTTGGCGGCGCGCAGGGCCGCGATGGTGTCGGCCATGGCGGGCAGGGTGGTGGTCATCAGGGCCGAAAGCCCCACCAGCGGCGCGCCGGTTTTTTGCACCGCCTGCACCACCGCCGCGGGCGGCACGTCTCGGCCAAGGTCGGTCACCTCGTAGCCGTAATTTTCCAGCACCACCCGCACAATGTTTTTGCCAATGTCGTGCACGTCCCCTTTTACGGTGGCAAGTAAAATTTTCCCCCGGGCGGCCCCGGCACCGCCGGCCGCCATCGCCCCCTTGACCTCCTCAAAGGCGGCCTGGGCGGCGGCAGCCGCCTGCAAAAGCTGGGGCAAAAAGAGGGTGCCCTTTTCAAAGCCCTCCCCCACCCGGTCCAGCGCCGGGATCAGCTGCTCGTTTACGACCTCGAGCGGCGCGGCCGTTTTGAGCAGCGCCCGGGCCGCGGCGGCCGCCTCGGCCGCAAGGCCCTGCTCCACGGCCTGGCCGAGGGTCTTGGGCTTTGGCGCGCCGGCCGCCCCCGCCGCGCCGGCCCGGGCCGCGGGCTGCACCTGCGCCCCGGCGTACCGGGCCAGATAGCCGGCGCTCTGCGCATCCTGCCCGGTGAGCACCCTGAAGGCCGCCACCGCCGCCATCATCCCCTCGCTGCAGGGGTTGAGGATGGCAAGGTCCAGCCCGGCCGCCATGGCCAGGGTCAAAAAGCTAATGTTGAGGTATTCCCGGCAGGGCAGCCCAAAGCTGATGTTCGAGACCCCCAGCACGGTGTGCAGCCCAAGCTCCCGCTTGCAGGCGGCAAGGGCCTTGAGGGTCTCGGCGGCCGCCTCCTGCTGGGCGCTGGCGGTGAGGGTAAGGCAGTCGATGTACACATCCTCCTGCGGGATGCCGGCGGCAAGGCAGGCCGCCTTGATGCGCCGGGCGATGGCCAGCCGCCCCTCGGCCGTGGGGGGGATGCCGTTTTGGTCGAGGGTGAGGCCCACCACCGCCGCGCCGTACTTTTTGCACAGGGGCAGGATGCTTTTGAGCACCGCCTCCTCGCCGTTGACCGAGTTGACGATCGGCTTGCCGTTATAGGCCCGCAGGCCCCGCTCGAGGGCGGCGGGGTTTGCCGAATCCAGCTGGAGCGGCAGGTCGGTCACCGCCTGCACCGCCCGCACCGCGGCCTCCATCAGGGCCGGCTCATCGACCCCCGGCAGGCCCACGTTGAGGTCCAAAAGCTGCGCGCCGGCCTCAGCCTGCTCCACCGCCTGGGCGGCAATGTAATCCATCTCGCCGGAGCGCAGCGCCTGCTGGAACCGCTTTTTGCCGGTGGGGTTGAGCCGTTCGCCCACCACCGTGATCCCGTTTACCTCCACCGCCCGCACCGGGGTGCAGAGCACCGGGCGCGGCGCGGCGTGCCGGGGGGCGGGGGTTTCGCCCCCAAAGCTCTGGGCCAGCAGCTGGATAAACTCCGGCGTGGTGCCGCAGCAGCCCCCCACCATCGAGACGCCTAAGGTCTTATAGGCCTGCATGGCTTCGCAAAAATCCCCGGCGGTCAGATCGTAGCCGCTGCCGTCGGCATGGGGCAGCCCGGCGTTGGGCTTGATAAAGACCGGCAGGCCGGCGGGCACGGCGGCGCAGAGCCGCTTTGCCAGCGGCAGGATCTCGGCCGGGCCCAGCGAGCAGTTGATGCCAACGGCGTCCGCCCCCAGCCCCGCCGCCACGGCGGCAAAGCTCTCGATGCAGCAGCCGGTAAAGCTGCGGCCGCTGGCCTCAAAGCTCATGGAAACCAGCACCGGCAGGCCGCAGTGCTCCTTGGCCGCCAGCAGCGCCGCCTTGACCTCGTACAGGTCGGTCATGGTCTCCAAAAAAACCAGGTCGGCCCCCTCTTTGCCCGCTTCGATGATCTGGGCGTATTCGGCGCAGGCGTCCTCAAAGGCAAGGGCGCCGGCCGGGGCCAGCAGCTCGCCCAGCGGGCCGACGTCCAGCGCCACCAGCGCCCCGTAGGGCGCGGCCGCCCGCCGGGCCGCGGCCAGCGCCGCCGGAACCACCTCGGCCACCGTGTGCCCGGTGCCGGCCAGCTTGTGGGCCGACGCGCCAAAGGTGTTGGCGCAGAGCACCCGCGCCCCCGCCGCGGCGTACTGGGCGTGGACGCCCTCGGGCAGGGCGGGGTCGGTGATGGCCAGCAGGGCGGGGTTTGTGCCGGGGGCCATGCCGGCCGCCTGCAGCATGGTGCCCATGCCGCCGTCCAAAATAATATACCTTTCCTTTGCAAACAGGTCCCGCACCGCCAGCGGGCGGGCATCCGCCGCGCCCGGCAAAACCGTATCCGTCATGATACCCCCTCCTTTGGCGCGCCCAATAGGTCGGCAATGCCCTCAAACACCCGCCTTGCCACCTCGGCGTTGTTCATGGCGTAGAGGTGCACCCCGTCCGCCCCGCCCTCGATCAGATCCCGCAGCTGGCGCACCGCGTACTCGATGCCGGCCTCAAACAGGCCCTGCTCGTCGTCCTGCCAGCGGCTGACCATCTTGGTAAAGGCGGGGGGCAGGCTGGCGCTGGAAAGCTTGACCGTGCGCTCGATCTGGCGGGCGCTCACGATGGGCATCACCCCGGCCGAGACCGGCAGGCTCACCCCCGCCTTGCGCGCGCGGTTCAAAAAGCGGTAGTAATAAAGGTTGTCAAAAAACAGCTGGGTCACCAGATGGCTGGCCCCGGCCTCCTGCTTTTGGCGCAAAGCGTCAATGTCGGCCGCAAGGCTGGCGCTCTCAACGTGGCCCTCGGGGTAGCAGGCGCCGGACAGGCCAAAGCTGCCGTACCCCGCCCGGATAAACCGCATCAGGTCGCTGGCGTGGGCAAAGGCGGAGGGGGGCGCGTCGGCAAAGCGGTCCCCCCGCAGGGCCAGCAGGTTCTGGATGCCGGCGGCAAACAGCTCGTCCAGCTGGGCGCGCAGGGCCTGTTCGCCCGCGCCCATGCAGGTGATGTGGGCCAGCGGCTCGAGCCCCAGCTCGTTTTTGATGAACCGGGCAATGCGGCAGGTGGACACCCCCGCCTGCCCGCTGCCCCCCGCCGAGCAGGTCACGCTGATAAAGTCCGGCCGCAGGCCGGCCATCCGGCGCAGGGCCTCGTGCATGCCGGCAAGGCTGGATTCCTTTTTGGGCGGGAAGACCTCGATGGAGCACACGCATGGTTTTTGGCTGAACATCTGCCGGATATACATCCCCTGTATCCCCCTTTTTGGGCTTGTGCGGTTTTATGCGGCTTTGGGTTTGCGGGCGGCCGGTTTTTCTGTGGGCCCCACGCGCCGCCCGGCTGCGGGCGGCGCCGCTTTTGAAGGGCCTGCCCCTTTTTGCCCCGCCCTGCCCCGCCTATGGGCGGCTGCCGCGGCGGCGCAGGTTTGCCAGCAGGGCGGCGTTTTTTTTGCGGCGCAGGGCGGTTTCGGCCTCATCGCGCACCCACTGGCCCCCCAGCTGCACCAGCGTTTCCCCCTCCCGGATGGGCGGCTCAAGCGGCGCAAGGCTGGCGGCGGGCACCTGCAGTTCCCCGCCCTGTTCATCGGTCAAAACGGCCAGCGGGCCTTCCAGCCGGTCCAGCGAATAATAGCTCATGCGGCGTCCCTCCCCATGCTCTGCCCGCGGCCCTCGTTTGCGGTCCAGACCCAGATCTCCCGCCCATTGCCGGTCACCACCACGGTGCCGTCCTGGTCGGTGCGGTAAAAGGCGGCCCCGATCTGGGCAAACCGCTCCCTTGGCTCCCGGTGGGGGTGGCCGTAGGCATTGTCCTGCCCGCAGCAGGCCACCACCACCTGCGGCCGCACCGCCGCCAAAAACTCCGCGGTGTTGGAGGTGTTGGAGCCGTGGTGCGCGGCCTTGTAGAGGTCGGCCGAGAGGTCGGCCGCGCGGGCCAGGGCGTCCTGCTCCACCGGCTGCTCGCCGTCGCCGGTGTCCACAAAGGTAAGCCCGGGGCCAACAAAGCGCAAAACCGGCGAAAGGTCGTTGTAATTTTCGGTTTCCACCCCATCGGCCAGCACCTGCAAAACGCCGGTGCCAATGGGGTAGCTGTCCCCCGCGCGGGCGGTGGACGCCAAAATCTGCTGCGCCTCCAGCTCCTCCAAAATGCGGGTAAAGCCGGTGGAGGCGGGCAGCGGGGCCTTGTCAAAGTCCGGCAGCAGCACCTCGTCCACCGTGCAGCGGCGCAAAACCTCCCGCATGCCGCCGATGTGGTCGGAATGGGGATGGGTCATCACCAGCAGCCGCAGCCGGCTGGCCCCCGCCGCCTCCAGATAGGCAATGAGGTCGTCCTGGGTGTCCCGCAGGCCGGCGTCGATCAAGCAGAACTCCCCATCCTGCTCGATCAGCACCGCGTCCCCTTGGCCGATGTCGATAAAATGCACCGAGGTCTCGCCCGCACCGCCCTGGGCGGGGCTGCCGGCGGCGGGCAGGCCGGCGGCCTGGTACAACTCGTCCCACAGCGGCTGGCCGGTGGCTTTTTCCAAAAGGCTCACGGCAAGGGCAAACAGCAGCAAAAGCCCCAGCAAGATCAGCAGCCGCCGGGCGGGGTCCCCTCCGGAGCGGGGAACGCGGCCGGGGCCGCCGGCGCGCGGGGCGCGGGGGCCGTATCCCCCTTGGGGGCGGGGCGGACGGGGCGGCATGGCGTGGCCTCCTTTTTACGGATGGTTTGCGCCCCTTTGCAGGGCGATGCGCAAAACGCCGGCTTATGCGGCGGTTCAACAAAAAAACAAAGCTGCTTACCGGATGGCCTGCAAAAAGCCTTCGACCTCTTTGTTAAAGGCGAGGGGCCGCTTGCCGGCAATAAAATGGTCCCCGGGGATGATCGAGAGTTTTGCGCCCGGGATACTGCCCGCGATCTTTCTTGTATGGTCCTCCCGGATCATATCCTTCCGGCCGCAGATCACAAGGGTGGGGGCGGTGATTTTGGCCAGCTCCCTTGGCTCAATGTGCGGGTCATGGACCATCAGCCCAAGCATTTCCGCATTCTTTTTTGCTTTGGGCGATTTTGCGGCAAACCGCCTTGCAATACCGTAGCCGATTTCGATGGGCAGCTGGGTCGTTCTTTTTACCCCCGAGGGGTCGAGGTTGCCCCCGTTTAAGATCAGCGCCTTTACCCGGTCCGGGTGGTTTATGGCAAATTCCATCGCGATGTTTGCCCCATCCGAAAAGCCCAAAATAACCGCCTTGGGGATTTTGAGCTCTTCCATAAAATCGTACAAATCACAGGCAAACTGCCCGATCGTAAAGGGCTTTGTGCCTCTTGGCGATTTTCCATGCCCGCGCGTATCCAGGGCGATCACCCGGTATCGGTGGCTGAAATAGTCGATCTGGTGTTTGAAATAGGAGCCATCCTGCCCGTTGCCGTGCAAAAGGATCAGCGGCTCTTTATCCCCTTTTTGCTGGTAATATAAGGCGATCTCCATCTTGCTTCTCCCAAGAATTTTGATTGGTGCGCCCGGCTGCCCCCGGCGCAAAGCGGGGAGGCGGCCTTGCGAATTCTCTTGTTTACGCGCGGTTTTAAAAGGCAAAAAGAGCGGCCGCTGTTACAGATACGGATTGTCCTTTTTGAGTACCCAAGGGATCTTTGCCAAAAATTCAAGCTGGAGAACTGGCAAGGGAAAGTCTTGTTCCAGCAGCGCAATATCTTCTTGAAACGCTATGTTAAAATCAGGAGAAATGCAAAATGCGGCGTCATTATTCCAGTAAAAGGTGTTTTCACTAATTTCCTGCCACGCGCCTTGACCATCCAGCAAGGTGCCGCAAACATGATAAAAACCACCGTACAACAACAGCCCATCCTGACCCGCACAATTTACATAGCACTCACAGGCCTTTTTCATGTCAATTCCAAGATCGGCAAAAAACGCTGTCACAAATGGCGGGAGCGTGTCAACCGCTTTTTCAAAATTCAGGCAGCCATCACACGAACAGGATTTACTGACAGCATCCGCATTCTGATAAAATTGTTTTGTTTTTTCGACCTCAACATCGACCCTGTATTGCCCAACTTCAAAAAGCATCTGCCTAAACGCCCCCGGCTATTCTGATTTGCAGCCCACAGCGCAAGGCGCCCGGTTACCCCCGGCGCGGGGCGGGGCAAAGCCCCTTTTACGGCCGGCTCAAAGCACGGTTTATCACAATTCCAATCTCATGTAAACCAGTTCCTGGAACCCCGACGCCCGGGAACGGAAGCCCTGGGGGTTCCGGCCATACTCAACAAACCCGGCCTTTTGATACAGGGCCAGGGCCCTTGTATTATCGGCGACCACGCTCAGCTCCAGCTGGGTATATCCCGCGGCCCTCGCGCATTCGATGCAGGCCGCCGTTAACGCCTGCCCGATGCCCAGGCCCCAAAACCCTTTGGCGATGCTGATGCCAAAATCGGCGCGGTGCCGTACCTTGTATTTTTTGCCGACCGGTTCGATGCCGGCGGTCCCCACGATTTCATCGCCCACCGCGGCAAGGATCTGGATCTCATCCCGGCTTTCGGTTTTCTCTTTCAGGAATTGGCTTTCCTGCGCCGGGTCAAAGGAGTTTTCGTCCGGATAAGAAAGCAGGTAATCGGTCTCCTCGTGGGTCAGGGTAAAGTTGTCGAATACCGCCTGCCCGTCATTTTCCGTGCCGTTTCTCAAGCAGCATTCCATGCCGTTTTTCAGGGTGATCGTTTGATGATAGGTCATTGCCGGGTCTCCTTCGGTTTTCGATCGTAAATCGGGCTTTGCCTGCCGGCGCGCGGTTCGCCCGGTTACCCCCGGCGCGGGCGGCGGGCGGGGGCGGCCTTAACCGCGCCGGCGCGGCGGCCCTTTTGCGGGGCGGGAGCAGCTTTGGGGCCGGGCCTGCCGGCGGGTTCCTGGCCCGGCCGCGCGGCCGGCCCTTCGCCTGCCTTTATGCCGGCGGTTTTGCCGCCCCCTGCGCCGCTGGCTTTGCCGCCCGGCCTTGCTTTGGCTCTGCGCGCGGGGGCTGCGCCGCGGGCGGTGGGCAGCAGCAGGGGCAAGAGGTCCTCGCGGTGGGCCAGGCGCAGCGCCTTTTTGACCCGGGCGGCGTTTTGGGGCTCGTAGTATTGCAGCAGCGCCCGCTGCATCGCCTTGCCCTCGGGGGATTTTTCCACAAACACCGGCTCGAGGGTATAGGGGTCGAGGCCGGTATAGTACATGCAGGTGGAAACCGTGCCGGGGGTGGGGTAAAAATCCTGCACCTGCTCGGGGCGGAGGTGGTTTTTGCAGAGGTATTCGGCCAGCAGCACCGCGTCGGCCAGGGTGCTGCCGGGATGGCTGCTCATGAGGTAGGGCACCAGATACTGCTGCCTGCCCGCCTCTTTGGAAAGCTCGTAAAACCGGCGGGAGAACTTATTGTACACCTCCACCGGCGGCTTGCCCATGCACCGCAGCACCCGGGGCGAAACGTGCTCGGGCGCGACCTTGAGATGGCCCGAGACGTGATGGCGCACCAGGTCCTTAAAAAAGCGCTCGTCCGGGTCCCAGATGAGGTAATCGTACCGGATGCCGCTGCGGATAAACACCTTTTTGACCCCCGGGATCGCCCGCAGCTGCCGCAGGATGTCCCGGTATTCCTCGTGGCTTACGATGAGGTGGGGGCAGGGCGAGGGGGCCAGGCACTTTTTGCCCCCGGTGCACAGCCCCTTTTGCATCTGCCCGGCGCAGCTGGGCAGCCGGAAGTTGGCGGTGGGCCCGCCCACATCGTGGATGTAGCCCTTAAAGCCGGGGCTTTGGGCGATCCGCTCGCCCTCGGCCACCACACTTTCGGCGCTGCGGCTGGTGACCCGCCGGCCCTGATGCAGGGTGATGGCGCAGAAATTGCAGCCGCCGTAGCAGCCCCGGTTGTGGGTGATGGAAAACTCCACCTCCTTGAGGGCGGGCACCCCGCCAAGGGCGTTATAGCTCGGGTGCGCACGCCGGGTGTAGGGCAGGGCGTACACCTCGTCCAGCTCGCGGCGGGTGAGGGGCGCGGCCGGCGGGTTCTGCACCAGGTACCGCCCGCTTTGCTTTTGCACCAGCACCGCGCCGGCGGCCGGGTCCTGGTTGTCCATCTGGATGCGGCAGGCGCGTGCGTAGGCGGTTTTGTCGGCCGAGACCCGGGCCAACCCCGCGCACTCGATATACCGCGGGGGCAGGTCGGCAAAGTCGGCCATGTAGCAGGTGCCGGCAAGGTCGGTGATGGCCGAAACCGGCTCCCCCGCCGCCAGCCGCGCCGCGATGGCCCGGGTCTGCCGCTCGCCCATGCCGTAAGAAATCAGGTCCGCGCCCGAGGTTTCGGCAATGCTGGGCAGCACGGCGTTTTGCCAGTAATCGTAGTGGGCAAACCGGCGTAAGGACGCCTCCAGCCCGCCCAGCACCACCGGCAGGTCCGGGTAGGCCTCTTTTACCAGCCGGGCGTACACCACGGCGCAGCGGTCCGGCCGTTTGCCCAGCGCCCCGCCGGGGGTGTAGGCGTCCTGGCTGCGGCGGCGCTTGGCCACCGTGTAGTGGGCCACCATGCTGTCCACATTGCCGCCCCCGATAAAAAAGCCGTACCGGGGCCGGCCAAACTCCTTAAAGCTCTCACAGCTTGTAAAATCCGGCTGGCTCAGCACCCCCACCCGCCAGCCCTCCGCCTCCAGCACCCGGCCGATGATGGCCGCGCCAAAGCTGGGATGGTCCACATAGGCGTCGCCGGTGACCAGCACAAAATCCACCGCGTCCCAGCCGCGGCTTTGCATCTCGGAGCGGCTGAGGGGCAAAAACTCCGGGTTTAAGGGGGTGGGCATGCCGGGCAGCCTCCTTTGCAATGATCTGCGGCCAGCCGCGGGCCGGCCGCAGGGAGTTGGCGGCGGAACGGGCCGGCCGCTGCGGGGGAGCAGTCTCTCAAGGCTCGCGGGCCCCTGCCCCCATACCCTTTCGAGGCTCTCCCCCGCCTTTGGCTTTGGCAGCCAAATCCCTCTTGAAATGGGCACCCCCTTTGGCCTGGGGGAGTTGGCGGCGGGAAGTCTCACGGCTCCTCCGGCTCGCTGTTGAGGTTCATCTCGATCCACTGCTGGCGGGTGATGAGCACCTCGCGGGGCTTGGCGCCCTGGTAGGGGCCGATGATGCCCCGCTGCTCCATCTCGTCCATGATGCGGGCGGCCCGGGCATAGCCCAGCTTGCAGCGGCGCTGCAGCAGGCTGGTGGAGGCCAGCCCGGCCTCGATGACCACCTCGGCGGCCTGGCCCAGCATGGGGTCGTGGCCCTCGCCGCCCTCCTCGCCGCCCTCGGCGGCCTTTTCGGGCACGGCGCGCTTTTCCATCTCGGCGATCATCTCTTCATCGTACTGGGCCTCGCCGCCCTTTTTGATAAAGTCCAGCACGGCGGTGATCTCCTCGTCCTTAACATAGGTGCCCTGCACCCGCACCGGCTTGGATGCCCCCACCGGCAAAAAGAGCATGTCGCCCATGCCCAGCAGCTTTTCGGCCCCGCCGCTGTCCAGGATGGTGCGGCTGTCTACCTGGCTGGAGACCGCAAAGGCGATGCGGCTGGGGATGTTGGCCTTGATCAGGCCGGTGATCACGTCCACGCTGGGGCGCTGGGTGGCCACGATCAGGTGCATGCCGGCCGCCCGGGCCTTTTGGGCCAGGCGGCAGATATAGTCCTCCACCTCCTTGCCGGCCGTCATCATCAGATCGGCCAGCTCGTCCACAATGATGGCGATATAGGGCAGTTTTTCCATCTCGTGGGTGCGCTCGGCCAGATGGTTGAAGGTTTTGATGTCCCGCACGTTGTTTTCGGCAAACAGGTGGTAGCGGCGCTCCATCTCGGCCACCGCGCTGCCCAGCGCGCCGGCCGCCTTGCGCGGCTCGGTGACCACCGGCATGAGCAGGTGGGGGATGCCGTTGTACTCGGCCAGTTCCACCACCTTGGGGTCGATGAGGATGAGCCGGACGTCCTCGGGGGAGGAGTTGTACAAAAAGCTGATGATGATGCTGTTGACGCAGACCGACTTGCCGCTGCCGGTGCTGCCGGCAATGAGCAGGTGGGGCATCTTGCACAGGTCGGCCACCTGGGCCGCGCCCGCGATGTCCTTGCCGAGGGCCAGGGTGAGGGGCGAGGCGGAGCGGGTGTAGGCCGCCGACTCAAAAATGCTGCGGATGCCCACCGGGGTGCTTTTGCGGTTGGGCACCTCCACCCCCACCGCCGGCTTGCCCGGGATGGGAGCCTCGATGCGCACCCCGGCGCTGGCCAGGTTGAGGGCGATGTCGTCGGCCAGGCTGGTGATGCGGCTGATCTTGACCCCGGCGAGGGGCTGCAGCTCGTACCGGGTCACCGAGGGGCCGCGGCAGATGTCCAGCACACGGGTGCGCACCCCAAAGCTCTCCAGGGTCTTTACCAGCAGTTCGGCGGTCTTTTCCAGTTCCTGCTCGGCGCCCGGGTCCTCGTTTTGGGCCGCCGGCTCAAAAAGGCCCAGCGGCGGGTACTGGTAAACGCCGGGGGCCGGCTGCCCCTCGCCGGGCAGCGGCGCAAAGCTGCCGGCGGGCAGGCCGCCCGGCGCGGGGGCCGCGGGCGGCTCCTGCCGGCCGCTTACCGCCCGCTGGATCAGGCTGGCAAGCTCCTGCCCGCTGGCCTCCTCCAGCGGGGCGTCGCCGTTTGCGGGCAGGGCGGTTTCAAATACGGGCTCCTTTGGCGGGGCGCTCTCCTCAAGGCCCGGCAGCTGGGGCGGCTCCACTAAGGTGCGGGCCGGGGCGGGGGCGGTGTTCTGCGGGGGGTACATGCCAAAGGTGCCGCCGGGGCCCACCAGCGGCTCATCCCCCTCCTCCGGTTCCTCGGAAAGGTCGGTCTCGGCCACCGGCTCGGGGCCAAGGTCGATGTCCACCCGGCTGCCCCGCCCGCGGCGGATCCTGCCGGGGGCGGGCGCGGCCTGCTGCCGGCGGGCCTTGCCGGGGGCGGGCCGCTCCTCGGGCGGCTCTTCCTCATCGGCCTCCTCGTCCTCCTGCCAGGCGCGCTGCTGCCGCTCCTCCCGGAGACTGGCCGCCCGGTCGGACGCGAGCCGCCAGAGGTCGCCGGGGGTGACCCCGGCCGCCAGCATGACCCCGGCCGCCAGCAGCACCACCAGCAGGATGTTGGCCGCCGGCCGGCCGCAGAGGGCCAGCAGGCTTGCGCCAAACACCCCGCCCAGCAGCCCGCCGCTCAAAAGGTTCTGCTGCCCATGCAAGGTAAGCATGCGCACCGCCTGGGCAAAGCTGAGGCCGGTAAAATCCAGCTTGGAAAACACCACCAGTGTGCCGCAGAAAAACAGCGCCACCAGCAAAAGCTTTGCGCACTGGCGCAGGATGGGCTGCTCCAGCGCCACCAGCACCG
Organism: uncultured Oscillospiraceae bacterium; assembly: GCA_910579545.1. Taxonomy (GTDB): domain Bacteria; phylum Bacillota; class Clostridia; order Oscillospirales; family Ruminococcaceae; genus UBA7177. The sequence goes on from CAJTVI010000022.1 coordinate 25,095, forward strand.
CAAGGTAAAGCAGCGCCGGCCCCAGCGCATAGGTGGCCAGCCCCAAAAGGCCAAACAGCGCGTTATGCAGCCAAAGCCAGACCGACACCCCCTCCACAAAGGCCATGGCGGTAAGGGTGCCCCCCAGGCAGAAGAGCAGGATGCTCCAGCTGCGGGCAAGCTCCGGCTTGGGCTTTGCCGCGCGGCGGCGCCGGCCTTGGCCCTGCGCGCCCTTTTTGCCCGCGCCCGCGGGTTTTTGATCGCTTTTGGTGGTTTTGTTTGCCATTGTTCCCTCTTTCCCATCCTTTGCATCCCTTTGGCAGGGGGACCCGGCCGGGGGATCTTTTTGATCCGGGCCCGGCCATCCGGCCGCGCCCGGCAAAGTGTTCATAAGCCTTTTTATTTTACCACCAAATGGCCGGAATGTAAAACCCCGGGGCCAGGGTTTTGTGCGGGGGCTTTGCGTTTGGGACGCAAAACAGCCCCGGGCCGCTGTGCGGGGCCCGGGGCTGTTTGGTTTTTTGCCTGTGCCGCCCGGTTATTCGGCGGCAAGATCCATCATGGCGGGGTTTTCCTGCTCGCGGCGCACCAGCGCCTCCTCCACCTCCGGCAGGCCGGTGCCGGCCGGGATAAGCTTGCCGATGATGACGTTCTCCTTGAGGCCCTGCAGCGGGTCCACCTTGCCCTTGATGGCGGCCTCGGTGAGCACCCGGGTGGTCTCCTGGAAGGAGGCGGCCGAGAGGAAGCTGTCGGTGGCAAGGGAGGCCTTGGTGATGCCCAGCAGCACCTGGGTGGCCTGCGCCTCCCGCAGGCCCTCCTCGCCGGCGGCGATCCGCTCCCGGATGCCCTCGTTGAGCGCCTCGACCTCCATCTTGTCGGCCAGGGCGCCGCCGATGAGCCCGGTGGAGCCGGCGTCGTCCACCCGCACCTTGCGCATCATCTGGCGCACGATGACCTCGATGTGCTTGTCGTTGATCTCGACGCCCTGCAGGCGGTAGACCTTCTGCACCTCGCTGATGAGGTAGTTTTCCACCGCGATGCGGCCCTTGATAGCCAGGATGTCGTGGGGGTAGGCGTGGCCCTCGGTGAGCATGTCGCCCTTTTCCAGCACGTCGCCCTCGGTGATGCGCACCCGCTGGCCAAAGGGGATAAGGTAGCTTTTTTCTACCGGCGCGCCGTTCTCGTCGGTGCCCGAAACCACCACATGGCGGTTTTTCTTGGTGTCGTCGATGTGGGCGGTGCCGGCGATCTCGGTCATGATGGCCATGGCCTTGGGGCGACGGCTCTCAAACAGCTCCTCCACCCGGGGAAGGCCCTGGGTGATGTCCTCGGCCGAGGCGATGCCGCCGGTGTGGAAGGTACGCATGGTAAGCTGGGTGCCCGGCTCGCCGATGGACTGTGCCGCGATGATGCCCACCGACTCGCCGATGTTGACCGAGTTGCCGTTGGCCAGGTTGGAGCCGTAGCAGTGGGCGCAGACCCCCTGCCGGGCGCGGCAGGTGAGCACGCTGCGGATCTCGAGGCTGGTAATGCCGGCGGCCTCGATCTTTTCGGCGTCAAACAGGTCCATCATCTTGCCCTTGGGCACAATGACCTCGCCGGTTTCGGGGTGGCGCACCTCGTCTACGGCATAGCGGCCGATCAGCCGCTCGCGGAACTTCTCGATCTCCTCCTTGCCCTCCCGGATGTCCGAAACCAGGATGCCCTCGGTGGAGCCGCAGTCCTCCTCCCGGATGATGATCTCCTGGGAGACGTCCACCAGGCGGCGGGTGAGGTAGCCCGAGTCGGCCGTGCGCAGGGCGGTGTCGGCCAGGCCCTTGCGGGCGCCGCGGCTGGCCACGAAGTATTCCAGGATGTTGAGGCCCTCGCGGTAGTTGGCGCGGATGGGCATCTCGATGGTCTTGCCCGAGGTGTTGGCCAAAAGGCCGCGCATGCCGGCCAGCTGCTTGATCTGGTTCATGGAGCCGCGGGCGCCGGAATCCGCCATCATAAAGATGGGGTTGCGGTCGGGCAGGTTCTCGGCCAGGGCCTTGGCCACCTTGTCGGTGGTGTCCTGCCAGATCTGGATGGTGCTGTTGTACCGCTCGGCGTCCGAGATAAGGCCCTCGTTGAAGAGTTTGACCACCTTGGAGACCTTGTTGTCGGCCTCGGCCAGCAGGGCGGGCTTTTCGGGCGGGATCACCGCGTCGCACACCGCCACCGTGATGGCGCTGATGGTGGAGTACTTGTAGCCCTGGGCCTTGATGCGGTCCAGCATTTCGGCCGTGGTCTTGGTGCCGTGGCGGGCAAGGCAGCGGCTGATGATGTCCGGCAGGTTCTTTTTGGTCACCTGGAAGCTGATCTCAAAATCGAACCGGTGCTCGGGGTCGGTGCGGTCCACATAGCCAAGGTCCTGCGGGATGGGGTCGTTGAAGATGATGCTGCCCACCGTGGTGTCCACGATGCGGCTCTCGGTCTTGCCGTTTTCCTCGATGGTGCGCCGCACCTTGATGGGGGCGTGCAGGGTCACGGCCTTGTCGGCGTAGGCCATGATGGCCTCGGCCTCGTCCCTAAAGACCTTGCCCTCGCCGGGATCCCCCTTGTTGACCATGGTGAGGTAGTAGCTGCCCAGGATCATATCCTGGGTGGGCACCGTGACCGGCGCGCCGTCGCTGGGCTTGAGCAGGTTGCCGCTGGCCAGCATGAGCTGCTTTGCCTCCCGCTGGGCCTCCACCGAAAGGGGCAGGTGCACGGCCATCTGGTCGCCGTCAAAGTCGGCGTTGAAGGCGGTGCAGGCCAGCGGGTGCAGCTTGATGGCGCGGCCCTCCACCAGCACCGGCTCAAAGGCCTGGATGCCCAGGCGGTGCAGAGTGGGCGCGCGGTTGAGCATGACCGGATGGCCCTTGATGACGGTTTCGAGGCTGTCCCACACCTCGGGGCGGGTGCGCTCCACCATCTTGCGGGCGCTCTTGATGTTGTTGGCGGCGCCCTTTTCCACCAGGTCCTTCATCACAAAGGGCTTGAACAGCTCGAGCGCCATCTCCTTGGGCAGGCCGCACTGGTACATCTTGAGCTCGGGGCCCACCACGATGACCGAACGGCCGGAGTAGTCCACCCGCTTGCCCAAAAGGTTCTGGCGGAAGCGCCCCTGCTTGCCCTTGAGCATATCCGAAAGGCTCTTGAGCGGGCGGTTGTTGGGGCCGGTGACCGGGCGGCCGCGGCGGCCGTTGTCGATCAGGGCGTCCACCGCCTCCTGGAGCATCCGCTTTTCGTTGCGCACGATGATGTCCGGCGCGCCCAGCTCCAAAAGCCGCTTTAAGCGGTTGTTGCGGTTGATGACCCGGCGGTAGAGGTCGTTGAGGTCGCTGGTGGCAAAACGGCCGCCGTCCAGCTGGACCATGGGGCGGATGTCCGGCGGGATGACCGGCACCACGTTGAGGATCATCCACTCGGGCCGGTTGCCCGACAGCCGGAAGGCTTCCACCACCTCCAGCCGCTTCATGATCCGCATCCGCTTCTGGCCGCCGGCATCCTCCAGCTCGGCGTGCAGCTGGCCCGAAAGCTCCTCAAGGTCGATCTCGGCCAACAGCTGCTGGATCGCCTCGGCGCCCATGCCGGCCTGGAATTCGTCCTCGTACCGCTCGCGCATGTCGCGGTATTCCTTTTCGCTGAGCAGCTGCTTTTTTTCCAGCGGGGTGTAGCCGGGGTCGGTCACGATGTAGCTGGCAAAGTAGAGCACCTTTTCCAGCAGGCGGGGGCTGATGTCCAGCATCAGGCCGATGCGGCTGGGGATGCCCTTGAAGTACCAGATGTGGGAGACCGGGGCGGCCAGTTCGATGTGGCCCATCCGCTCCCGGCGCACCTTGGCCTTGGTGACCTCCACGCCGCAGCGGTCGCAGATCTTGCCCTTGTAGCGGATGCGCTTATACTTGCCGCAGTGGCACTCCCAGTCCTTGGTTGGGCCAAAGATGCGTTCGCAGTAAAGGCCGTCCCGCTCGGGCTTGAGGGTGCGGTAGTTGATTGTCTCGGGCTTTTTTACCTCGCCGTAACTCCAGGCCCGGATCTGGTCCGGGGAGGCAAGGCCAATCTTGATCGAATCGAAATCGTTGTATTCCATCAAACAAACCCTTTCTTTATCAGGCTGCGGCGCGCCGCCCGCCGTTTTGTACGGCGGCGGGCCCTGCGGCCTGTCTGTACTCGGTTATGGGCCGGCAGCGCCGCCCGCGCGCTTGCCGCGGCGGGCGGCCGTGCCCATTTGTTGGGGGCAAAGCCCTTTTGCGGGCTTAGAACTCCTCCTCGGGCAGCTCGTCGGCGTCCTCGGCAAAGAGGTCGTCCTCGTCCGGCTCCTCGCCGTCCTCGTCACCCTCGTCAAAGCCGGCGTCGGCGCTCTCGATGCTGTAGTCGTTTGCCAGCTCATCCTCCAGCAGCACGTCGTCCCCCATCGGGATGTCCCGGGCGTCAAAGCCGGTCTCCTCGTCGTCAAAGTTCTGCTTGAGGTCCACCTCGTCCCCGTTGGAATCCTGCACCCGCACGTCGAGGCCAAGGCTCTGCAGCTCCTTGATGAGCACCCGGAAGCTCTCCGGGATGCCGGGCTTGGGCACGTCCTGACCCTTGACGATCGCCTCGTAGGTCTTGACACGGCCCACCACGTCGTCGCTCTTGACCGTGAGGATCTCCTGCAGGGTGTAGGCCGCGCCGTAGGCCTCCAGCGCCCAGACCTCCATCTCGCCAAAGCGCTGGCCGCCGAACTGGGCCTTGCCGCCCAGGGGCTGCTGGGTCACCAGGCTGTACGGGCCGGTGGAGCGGGCGTGGATCTTGTCGTCCACCAGATGGTGCAGCTTGAGGTAGTACATATACCCCACCGTGACCCGGTTGTCGAACTTTTCGCCGGTGCGGCCGTCGTACACGACGCTCTTGCCGTCCTCGTCCAGTTCGATCTTGGAGAAGTCGATGATGTGGCCCTGCGGGCCCATGATCTTATCCAGCTTGGTGGGATACTCGGGCGCGTTTTCGCCGTGGCACTGTTCGGCCGCCTGGCGGAAGGCCTCCCGGATGTCGCTCTCCTGCGCGCCGTCAAACACCGGGGTCATCACCTTCCAGCCCAGGGCCTTGGCGGCATAGCCCAGATGCACCTCCAGCACCTGGCCGATGTTCATGCGGCTGGGCACGCCCAGCGGGTTGAGCACGATGTCCAGCGGGGTGCCGTCCTCCAGGAAGGGCATGTCCTCCTGGGGCAGGATGCGGGAGACAACGCCCTTGTTGCCGTGCCGGCCGGCCATCTTGTCGCCCACGCTGATCTTGCGCTTCTGGGCGATGTAGCAGCGCACCACCTCGCGCACGCCGGGCTGCAGCTCGTCGCAGTTTTCGGGGGTGAACCGCTTGACGTCCACGATGATGCCGTACTCGCCGTGGGGCACCCGCAGGCTGGTATCCCGCACCTCGCGGGCCTTTTCGCCAAAGATGGCGCGCAGAAGCCGCTCCTCGGCGGTGAGCTCGGTCTCGCCCTTGGGGGTCACCTTGCCCACTAAGATGTCGCCGGCCGTGACCTCGGCGCCGATGCGGATGATGCCGCGCTCGTCCAGGTCCTTGAGGGCGTCGTCGCCCACGTTGGGGATGTCGCGGGTGATCTCCTCGGGGCCCAGCTTTGTCTCGCGGGCCTCCAGTTCGTACTCCTCGATGTGGATGGAGGTGTAAACGTCCTCCCGCACGATCTTTTCGTTGATCAGAACGGCGTCCTCGTAGTTGTAGCCCTCCCAGGTCATAAAGCCGATCAGGGCGTTTTTGCCCAGGCTGATCTCGCCGTTTTTGGTGGCGGGGCCGTCGGCGATCACCTGGCCGGCACGCACCTGCTCGCCCTTTTCCACAATGGGGCGCTGGTTGATGCAGGTGCCCTGGTTCGAGCGCATGAACTTGATGAGCTCGTACTCGTCGGTGGTGGTTTTGGAGGTGCGCACGATGATCTTGTCGGCGGTGACCTTTTCCACCGTGCCGTCGTTTTTGGCCAGCACGCAGACGCCCGAGTCGCAGGCGGCCTTGTACTCCATGCCGGTGGCCACGATGGGCTGCTGGGTGACCATGAGCGGCACCGCCTGCCGCTGCATGTTGGAGCCCATCAGGGCGCGGTTGGCGTCGTCGTTTTCAAGGAAGGGAATCATGGCCGTGGCCACCGAGACCACCATCTTGGGCGAGACATCCATGAAATCGACCTTTTCCTTTTCGATCTCCAGGATCTCGTCCCGCCGGCGGGCGTTGACACGGTCCTTTACAAAGCGGTTCTGCTCGTCCAGCGGCTCGTTGGCCTGGGCCACCACATACTCGTCCTCAAGGTCGGCGGTCATGTAAACCACCTCGTCGGTCACGACGCCGGTGGCCTTGTCCACCCTGCGGTAGGGGGCCTCCACAAAGCCGTACTCGTTGATGCGGGCAAAGGTGGCAAGGTAGGAGATCAGGCCGATGTTGGGGCCTTCGGGGGTCTCGATGGGGCACATGCGGCCGTAGTGGCTGTAATGCACGTCCCGCACCTCAAAACCGGCGCGGTCCCGCGAGAGGCCGCCGGGGCCGAGGGCCGAGAGGCGGCGCTTGTGGGTCAGCTCGGCCAGGGGGTTGTTCTGGTCCATGAACTGGGACAGGGGGCTGGAGCCAAAGAACTCCTTGATGGCGGCCACCACCGGGCGGATGTTGATCAGCGCCTGGGGGGTGACCACGTCCATATCCTGGGCCTGGAGGGTCATGCGCTCCCGGATGACCCGCTCCATGCGGGCAAAGCCGATGCGGAACTGGTTCTGCAAAAGCTCGCCCACGCTGCGGATGCGGCGGTTGCCCAGATGGTCGATGTCGTCGGTGACGCCCACCCCGTGGTCCAGCCCGTTGAGGTAGTTGATCGAGGCGAGGATGTCGTCCACCCGCACCGTCTTGCTGATGAGCTGGTCGCGGTTTTTGGCCAGCAACGCCTTTTGCTGCTCGGGGTCGCTGGTTTCCTCCAGAATGGCCTTGACGCCCTCAAAGCTCACCCGCTCGTTGATGCCGCATTCGGCAACGTCAAAGCTGAAGAAGTTTGCGGCGTCCACCGTGCCGTTGGTGATGACCTTGACCTCTTTTTCGTCGATCGAAAGCCAGACCACGCTGACGCCGGCGGCCTCGGCGGCCTCGGCCACGTCCCGCTTGATCCGCTCGCCGGCGGCGGCGATCAGCTCGCCGGTGAGGGGGGCGATGATGTCCCGCGCGGCGGTAAAGCCGGTGATACGGCGGGCCAGGGCCAGCTTTTTGTTCATCTTGTACCGCCCAAAGCGGGACAAATCGTACCGCCGGGGGTCAAAGAAAAGGCTGTTGAGGTGGCTCTGGGCGCTCTCGACCGTGGGCGGCTCGCCGGGGCGCAGCTTGCGGTAGGTCTCGAGCAGGCCCTCCTCCTGGTTTTTGGTGGTGTCCTTTTCGAGGGTGGCCAGGATCCGCTCGTCCTCGCCAAAGAACTCTAAGATCTCGGCGTTGGTGGAGAGCCCCAGCGCACGGATGAGCACCGTGACCGGCAGCTTGCGGTTTTTATCGATGCGCACATAGAACACATCGCTCGAGTCGGTCTCATACTCGAGCCAGGCGCCGCGGTTGGGGTTCATGGTGGCGGTAAAAAGCTTTTTGCCGGTCTTGTCGTAGCTCTCGCCAAAATACACGCCCGGGCTGCGCACCAGCTGGCTTACGATGACCCGCTCGGCGCCGTTGATGATAAAGGTGCCAGAATCGGTCATGAGCGGGAAATCGCCCATGAAAATTTCCTGCTGCTTGACCTCGTCGGTCTCCTTGTTGAGCAGCCGGGCGGTGACCCGCAGCGGCGCGGCATAGGTGACGTCCCGCTCCTTGCACTCCTTGATCGAGTACTTGGGCTCGTTCTCCAGCCGGTAATCCACAAAATCGAGCACCAAATTGCCGGTGTAGTCCTCAATGGCGGAAATATCCCGGAATACTTCCTTCAGCCCCTCGTCCAGAAACCACTGGTACGAGTTTTTCTGCACCTCGATGAGGTTGGGCATCCCGATGACCTCATCAATGCGGGAAAAGCTCCTCCGCTCGGTTTTGCCGAGCCTGACAGGCTTGAGCTGCATCATAAAAAGCGACCACTCCTATCGTTTTGATTGACCATTCGGCCTTTTGCCCGGGGCGCCCTTTGCCCCAAACAAAAGGGTTTTTAGCGAAAGCGACCATGGAAAGGGCTTGACAAACGCAATTTGTGGTGAATTTTGACAAACTTTTCTGGATTTTTTGTGCAGAAAGTATCATTTTGGGCGCTCTAATCCACGATACAATACTTGTACAGTATACTGCCGAAAAAGTAAGGTGTCAAGCCATTTTTTGCCCTTTTTGCAAAAAGATGCCCGGGCGCGTGGCACGCCCGGGCGGGTGTATTGTTTTTTGCCCTTGGTGGGAGCGGCAGGGCCTCCGCCCTGCCACGGCGGCGGGGGTAAAAAAGCGGGGGCCGGCCAGGACGCGGGGGACGGCGAAAAGCTGGGCGGGGCTGCCGGGGCCTGTCCCGCGGCGGCGGGAAGGGCAAGGAGGCGGGGCCGCAAAAGGGCGGGGGGCGCGGCAAGGCCTTCAGGGCAGGCGCAGCAGCAGACGCAGCAGCAAGAGCAGCAGCACCCCCGGCGCGCCCAGCACCACGGCGGCAAAGGCGGTGAGGTGGTTGAGGGCGAGGGCGACGCCGGTAAAGGGGGCCAGCGCGTTGACCGCGCCCAGCGCCCCCACCCCGCACACCGCGCCGGTCAGGGCCCGGCGCAGCGGGTGGGCC
>CAJTVI010000023.1:0-24333 GCA_910579545.1 uncultured Oscillospiraceae bacterium
GAAAGGCTTTCGGGGCAGGGGTCCTGTTGCCTTGAGAGACTGCTCCCACGCGCCCAGCGCCCCAAAACGCCGCCCCCTTTTGCCGCCCCAAGCCTTGAAAGGCGGGCCGGGGTGATGTATACTGAAAAAGCTTTATGAAAACTAGAGGAGTGTGGAAAAGATGCGCGAAGGATGCAGGGCCCTGGCGCTGCGGCTGCGGGGGCTGGCGGTCTTCCGCGGGCTGCTGGACGAGCCGCTGGTGCGGCGGATGCAGCGGCTGCTGGAGGCCGGGGGCTGGGGGCAGGACGAGCGGGAACTGGTGAGCGCCTGGGGCGATTTTGCCGCGGCGCTGTTTGCGGCCGGGCCGGACTGGACCAGCGCCCTGCTGGAGCTGGTGCTGCAAAACGAAAACTGCTGCCTGGCCCAAAGCTGCAAACAGGGCGCGGCGCCCGAAGCGCTGCGCGGCTGCCTTGAGAGCGAACTGCAGTTTTTGACCGGGCTTGCGGGCTATACCGGCGGGGATATACGCGCGGCACTGGGCGAAGCGGGCGCGTTTTTGCCCGCCTGGCAGGTGCATCCGGCAGATTTTGCGGCCGAGTACGCCCGCCGCCTGGCCGATGTGGGCCGCACCGGGTACGGCATTTTTGCGCGCTACCGCGTGTTTACGGTGGAAGACGCCCGGCTTGTGCCGGTAAAACACCCGGACCGGCAGCGGCTTGCCGAGCTGCCCGGCTACGAGCCAGAACGGCAGAAGGTCCTGGCCAACACAAAGGCCCTTTTGGAGGGCAGGCCGGCGGCCAACGTGCTGCTGTATGGGGACGCGGGCACCGGCAAATCCAGCACGGTCAAGGCGATCGCCAACGAGTACGCGGGCGAGGGGCTGCGGCTGGTGGAGGTAAAAAAGAACCAGCTGTACGAGATCCCCGAATTGATGGACGCCCTGGCTGAAAACCCGCTCAAGTTCATCCTGTTTATCGACGACCTGAGTTTTACCGCCAACGACGACAATTTTGCGGCCCTCAAGGCGATTTTGGAGGGCAGCGTGGGCGGGCGGGCCCGGAACATCGCGGTATACGCCACCTCCAACCGGCGGCACCTGATCAAGGAGACCATGAGCGACCGGGAGGGGGACGACATCCACCACGGCGACACCATGCAGGAGTTGATGAGCCTTTCGGCCCGGTTTGGGCTCACCGTGACCTTTGGCCGGCCGGACAAGGACCGCTATCTGCAGATCGTGCAGGCGCTGGCCGCCCAAAACGGCCTTGCCTGCCCCGGGCCGGAACTTGCGGTGCGGGCCGAGGCCTTTGCCATCCGCGCGGGCGGGCGCAGCCCCCGGGCGGCGCGGCAGTTTGTGGAACTTCTGCGGGCCGGGGTACAGGTGTAACCCAACCCATGAAACCCCTATGCGCATAAAGGCCCCCGGCTTAGCGGACACGCTTTGACACGCATGCATATGCAGGGCCCCGCACCATCCGGCCCTGCTGCTGTGGGAAATAAAGAGCCTTGGCGCACACGCATACGCAAGGCCCCGCCCCCATCCGCTGGATGGGGGCGGGGCCTTTTGCCTGCCGGGTCAAAGGGGCGGTACAGGATCAGTCGGCCGCCTCCACGTTGTCGTCGGTGTTTTCCTGCATGGTGGGCGCGCCGTCCTGGTATTCCTCGTTGAGGCTGTGGCCGTTCATCATGCAGTAGTCGTACATGCCGTAGTCGGTAATGCCCACATAGGTCTTGCCGCAGTTGATCTGGACGTCGATCTCGTGGCCGTCGCCGTCCACGATGCGCAGCGGCTCGCGGGGCAGGCCCTTGAGCCAGCGGATGCGCTCAAACCGGCCCTCGCTGAAGTAGTAGCCCACGCCGCCCCAGCTGTACTCCACATGGACCAGCTGCTTTGCGTCGTAGCCAAGGCTGGAATAGGGCTTGACATCCGCAAAGAGGATCAGGACGTTTTCAAAGGCCAGCTGTTCGCCGGTGTCGCCGTCGATGTGGGGTTCGCCCTTGGTGTTGGTTTTGAGGTACTTGAAGCTGGAGGGGTCGTACTCAAAGCCGGCGTAGTAGCTGGAGGAATACTGGAAGTACATGCTGTTGGCGTCGCCGCCCTCCAGCACACGGCTGGGTTCGTCGTACCGCACAAAGTTGAAGATGGGGTCCGGCTCGCCGGAATCGTCCGCCCCGGCGGCCACCGCCGCGGCCACCTGTTCGCCGCTGGTGTAGGCGCACATCTCCTGGCTGCGGTAGGCGCGGCGCTCCTGGTCCCACTTGACCACCCCGCTGCCGATGCCCAAGGGGTTATTGAGGTAGAGGTCCCGGGCGCCCCAGTCGTAGGTTCCGTCCTCCTCCAGTTCATAGGCCTGCTGGCCGGAGGGATAGGTGCGCATGCGCAGCATGCGGGCCGCAAAGATGCTGGCGCCCTCATGCACATACAAGGCGCCCATAGGCAGCATCAGCTGGACGTGCTGGTCCCGCGCCGAACGCACCGGGCCCACCTTGGGCATCTTGTCGTAATCGCTGAAGACCGCCATCATGCGGGTGATGCCGCCCTCGGTGACCATCTCGTAGATGATGTCGGCACTGCCGATGCCCCACTGGGGGAAGGCGTCGTTGCCGCTGGACATCTTGATGTTGTTGACCATCACGGCCACCGGCGAGCGGCCGTTGTGGAAGTCGCTGTCCTTCTCAAGGCCGGTGAGGGGGTTGGGGTTGAGCGGAACCGGGGTGGGCTCGGGGGTGGGGGTGGGCGCCGGGGGCGCGGCGGGCGCGCCGCCCTGGCTGCCGGTGTCCCGTCCGGCGCCGCTGGAGCTGCCGCAGCCGGCAAGGCTCGCAAGCACCAGGCAGCATACAAGCAAAAGCGCAAGGGTCCGTTTCATCTGCTGTCATTCCTTCCAAATGCAAATCTTTCCCCGCGGCGGGCACGGCAAAAGGGCCCGGCGGCCCTGCCCGGGCAGGCCGGCCCCGCACCGCTGGGCACGGGCGATAAAACCGCTATTTATTGTAGCATATCCGCCCGCGCATTTCCACCGCTTTCGGCAGAAAAATGCATTTTTTACAGCTTGGAAATCCTGCCATTTGCCGCGCAGGGCGGCCGGGGCCTGCCAGCACGGGGGCACTGGGCCGGTATGGGCCTTTATAAAGGGGCGTTGGGCCGATATGGGGACCAACGGCCCCCATACCCCCATGACTGGATAAATCTGTTATTTGGCAAAGCAGGGCAGGTCAGCCCAGATGGGCCGGGGTCACGTCCCGGCAAAAGAGCCAGTTTCCGTCTTCGTTCATCAAGCCCACCTCAAAGCGCTTTTGCACCGCCCAGACGCCGGGCCGCTCGGTGGGAAAAAGCTGGTCCAGCCCGCTCAGCAAAACGCCCCCCTCCCCGCTCAGCAGGGTATACTGGCTCTGGTCGTACTCCACGGTGCAAAGGGCGTACCGGTCTTTGGCCAGCTGGTACAGTTCGCTGTAGCCGGCCGTTTCGCCCTGCGCCAGCGGGCCGTCCCGCCCCAGCAGCTCATAGCCGCCCGGCCAGCTGCGCAGGGTAAAATACGGCAGGGTGCTGCCAAACGTCCCGGCATGGTTTTCGAGACCGGCGCCGGGGTGCGGCTCCAGCGGCTGTAAAACCCGGCCGGAGCTGTCCAGCAGCTGGGCGCTGCCGTCCAACTGTTCCACGTAATACCCGGCCGCCGTATAGCCGGCATACCGGATACGCACGGCCTCGCCCTGCCGTTCGGCATAGTATTCGGTGCGGCGGTAGTGCGGGTTTTGCTCCAGATACAGCTTAAAATCGGGCGTATAGGCAATGTACCGGCGCGGGTCCCCGCCCGCGTCAAATTCGCTGACCCAGCTGCGGGCGTCCAGCGCAAAAACGGCGGCGCCCTGCCCGGTTTTTAGCTGGACCAGCCCCTGCTGCGGGTCAACGACCTGGAGCAGATCGCCCGGCAGTATCTCGTCCCGCGCAAGGTCGTAGAGCCGGCACGAGCCGCCCTCTGCCCAGAGGAACAGGTATCCGGGCAGGATCAGTCCTTCAAAGTTGGTATGGGCGGCGGTAAAGCCCTCAAACCGGCGCAGCACCCGCAGCTGCGCGTCCACCAGACAGGGCGGGTCCGCCGGCGGCTGCCCGGAGGCAGCGGCCTGGTTGACGATAAAAACGCCCGGCGCAGCCTCGGCCCCCAGCTCGCATCCGTGAAAGCGGGTCTCGCCGGTGTCCAGGCTGACCGCCCAGCCGTCCCCGTAATCAAAGCTGCCGGTGTGCACAAAGGCCCAGCGGCCCAGCACCTCCAGGGCGGCCACCCGGGCGTCGTCGAGCAGCAGCTCCCCCTCAAGGCCGTACAGCCGGCACCGCCAGGGCCCCTCCCCCATCACCATCTCGCAGCGGCCCATCACCCGGCCGGACGCCCGGTCATGCACCCAGCTGCCCTCCAGCGGCAGTACCTCACCGCCCAGCAGCAGCATGCTGTTGCTGACATTGGTGGCCGGGATGCCGCAGCGCGCATCCGCCGGCAGGGCGGTGGGCGGGGCGGCCGAGGCCGTGCCGTCCGGCGCGCCCTCCCGCCAGAGCCATTGGCCGGCCTCGTTCATCAGGCCGTTTTCCCCGTCCTTCTGCACATGCCAAACGTTGGGCAGGGCGGTGGCGTACAGCCCATCCAGCCCGGCCAGCAGCTCGGCGCCGTCCCCATCCAGCAGGCTGTAAACCGGCACGCCGTCCTCCCAGTGGCTAAAGGCGTACCGGCCGGCCGCAAGCAGGTCAAGGCTCGCGTATTGGACGGTGCTTCGGTAAAAAACGCCGTCCCGGTTCAGCAGCTCGCAGCCATCCTCCCAGCAGCGCAGCCGCAGGCCCGGCCGCATGCCGATGCTGCCCCAAAAAGCTGCGCCCGGCCGGGCCATGAGGGTGTCCAGCAGTTCGCCCCCGCGGCCGATCAGCAGCACGCTGCCGTCCTCCTGCTGGGCGTACCAGCCGTTGGGGGTGGGGCCGGCGTCGGCGCACAGCACCGTGCCGCCGGGGTATTCCAGGCAGTACTGACCATCGGCGCCCTCCGGCCGGCAGAGCCGGACCTGCGGGGTGTACACGCTGTAAAGGCGCCTGGGGCTGCCGGTGTCCGGCTCATTGAGGGGCTGGTCGCTGGCAAGGTCGCGGATCACCCAGCCCGCGTCCGTTTCAAAAAGGCCCGCCGGCTGGCCGCAGTCCACCATAGCAACAAAGCCGCCGGGCAAAACCTCGTCCCGCGCAAGGCTGTACAGCTCCTGTGTGCGGTCCGGCCGGATCAGCACAATGTATCCCGGCAGCTCCTCGCCGCAGCCCTGGTACATATACGCCCCCGAGTATCCCTCAAACCGGCGCGCGACGCTCTGCTCCGGGTCCAGCAGCAGCGGCGGCAGCCCGGTGGTTTCGCCCGCGGCGTCCAAAAGGGCATAGCCACCGGGCAGCATAGCCTGCAGATAATAGCCCTCAAAGCCAATTTCGCCGGTGTCGAGGCTGCGGGCATGGCTGGCCGGCTTGTCCAGCTGGCTGTTCAAAAACACCCAGCTGCCCAGCCGCGCGGTGGGGTACAGCTCGCCGCACTCCAGCAGCAGGCTGCCGTCGATGGCATAGAGGGTGTGGGAGGCCTCGTACTGCCCGGCCTGGCTCTCCAGGCGCACCGGCGGCTCCCGGCCGGCCTCGTCCAGCAGCCAGCCGCCCGCCGTGCCCGGGCTGACGGCCACCTGCCTGCCGCTCCGCAAAAGGGCGGTGCCGGCCCTGGTGTTCACAGTGAGCCAGACGTCCTCGGGCAGGGCGTCCACGATGCGCGGGCTGGTGCTTTGGGGCAGCTCCCCGCCCGGCACAGGGCTGGAGCAGGCCGGAGGGCTTTTTGGCCCGGCGGAAGGCGAGGGTACATCTGTACCCTCGCCCGCGCTGCCCGGCTGCGCGCCGCCGCCGGCAAGGGCAAGGGCCAGCGCAAGGGCGGTGCCAAGGGCCGCAGCCCGAGTGGGCCAGGCGGCCAAAGGCCGGCCGGGCCGTGCACCGGGCCGGTTTGCCTGTTTTATAATCTGCTTCATAAAAAGGCTCCTCCTTACCAAAGCCGGGGGACGGGGGTCGCTGCCGCAAACGATGGATGCAGTGGGGGTACCGGCTGGAACTTTTACGCCGCAGCCTGAAAATATACGCCCTATTATTGATGTACGTATATTTTAAGGGAAAGTTTCAGTGGGCTGCCGTTGACAAATCGTATTGCGAACAACCGGATCGCATCCTTTGCCCGCCATGCCCTTTACAGTTTCGCAGCAGAAACAACAAAGGCCGCTGTCAAGCCTTGCTTTTAGCGACCCTGGATCCTTTTGTTGCCCTGTGCGGGTTCAGCCTGCATTTCTTCGAGAATGTCCAACGCCCATTTACGGCACTCTGCCCACTCAACAGCCTCATATAACGCTTTTTCGTCCCATATGGATTTATCTTTGTATCCCGACATTTTTCGCAGCCGTGCATCAATTTGGGAAAGCGCTTTGTATTGCTCTTTTGAAATCCATCCGGACTGCAGCAATTCACAAGCGCAGGGCATCGCAATGGTACAAAAATCATCGGCCAGCTCGTCTGTTACAAAGGTCCCGCGAAGCTTTTGAAGCTGCTTTTCGGCGGGCATACTTAACTGCCGCAGCCCCTCTATTATGGTGTCGTACATTTGCACCATACGGTCTGTTTCGTCCATCATCCTGGTTTCCCTCCTTCAGCCGTATGCCTTTTATAAGCCCGCTCCCTCAAAAAAGCGTTTCTTTTGCTGCAACAGCACGATTTTGACCCTGTCGGTCAGATACGGCTGCAAGGACGGGGGATATTGCGCGGCAAGCGGCAACAGGAACTGTTCTATCTCCCCTTTTGTAAACGAGACCTTGAGCTGCGGGCCATACAGCTTTCGGGCAGCGCCAGCAAGGCGGGCAAAGCTTACCCGGAACGGCAGGGCCTCTGCGGTCCTGATCAGGGCAGGGGTCTCAATATCAAAAGAACCGCCGTTTTCGCCAAGCAGGAAGGCCGCCCCATTATCAAAGATCGGGCAGTATCGGAACCGCCCATTGACACGCAGCACGGCAATGTTGTTGAGGTGCCGGTCTGTGTTCAGGATCAGCGTGTCAAGCTCAAACAGCAGGGTGAGATACTGGCCGAACCCGTCCAGCCCGGTGGCGGCCTCCACGGCATTTACCAGCAGCCTGATTTTGCCCGGCAGCGTTCTTGCCCGGCACAGCCCTTGCTGATAGTCCGGCATGGCAGTGGAAAGCAGCCGGTGAACTGTGACAATGCTTTCGCCCGCGCAAAGAAAATTTTTGCTTGCGCTGAGGATGTGGGGCCTGCCGTGCAGCGTTGCCCGCTTGATGGCATACTCTACCACCGGGATGCCGTGCGCTGAAACAATATTGCTGTGGCGCAGCAGCAGGGTGCTCGCCGCCGCTTCAGCCAGGGCCTCGTAACCAAACGCGTCTGCTTTGTACCAGCAGCCTGACGCGGGATCGTACCACTTTTCCTGGTTGCCCTTGGAGGTTGCCGCGGCAATCGTATCCCGGGTATAAAGGGTCATATCTCGCCGATCCATTGGTCATCCTCCGCCATGCGGCCCTGTGTTTGCTGAACGATGGCAAACGGGTCATATTCCAAAAGCCCCAGCGCGCCGAGGTACCGGTGGATGCCAACGCGCGAGCGCGGGACACAGCGTTCCTTCAAAAAGGCCTCCCAGTCGCTCCAGGAAGGGTCTTGCCTGACTCCAAACGCCGTGCGGGTCACATCCGCTACCAGGTTTTGCGAGGCGACCTTGCGGGCCGTAAAATCCACGCAGATGTCGGAGCAGAGCACTTCCCCATCAAAAAAACCGTACCGCTTGACCGCATGGCCCTGCTTTTGGGCCGCTTCCAACAGCTGTTGGGGCGTCTGTGGCTGCCGTGCCGGCTGCTTTTTTGCCATACCTCTTCACCTCAGCCCCATTATAGCATATTGCGCCGCAAATATCCCGTCTGCCCCTATAACGAAACGCCCGGCCGGAAATATTGCAGATTCTGCAATATTTCCGGCCGGGCAGCTTTTTTGCGCCTGATCTGTTTTTGGCCTTACTCCATCACGGCGCCCTTGTCGGCCCCGCTGACAATGCGGGCGTAGCGGGCCAGCCAGCCGCTCTTGATCTTGGGCTCGGGGGCGGTGTAGGCGGCCCGGCGGGCGGCCAGCTCCTCCTGCGAAACGTGCAGGGTGATGGCCGCGGCCGGGATGTCGATGGTGATCGAGTCGCCCTCCCGCACCAGGCCGATGGGGCCGCCGCTGGCCGCCTCGGGCGAGACATGCCCGATGGACGCGCCGCGGGAGGCGCCGGAGAAGCGGCCGTCGGTGATGAGGGCCACGGTTTTGTCCAGCCCCATGCCGGCCAACGCGCTGGTGGGGTTGAGCATCTCCCGCATGCCGGGGCCGCCCTTGGGCCCCTCGTAGCGGATGACCACCACGTCACCGTCCTGGATTTTGCCCTCGTAGATGGAGGCGATGGCCTCCTCCTCGCTGTCAAACACACGGGCGGGGCCGGTGTGGGTGAGCATCTCGGGCGCCACCGCGCTGCGCTTGACCACGCAGCCGTTGGGCGCGAGGTTGCCCCAGAGGATCTGGATGCCGCCGGTGGGCGAATAGGGATTCTCGATGGGGCGGATGGCGTTGGTGTCCCGGATGGCCGCGCCGGCAATGTTCTCCCCCACCGTTTTGCCGGTGGCGGTGATGAGCGAGAGGTCCAAAAGGCCCTTTTTGGCCAGCTCGGCCTGCACGGCCGGGATGCCGCCCGCGACCCAGAGGTCCGGCATGTGGGTGGGGCCGGCCGGGGCCAGATGGCAGAGGTTGGGCACCTTTTCGCTCATCTCGTTGAACATATTGAGGTCGAGGGTGACCCCCGCCTCCCGGGCGATGGCCAGCAGGTGCAGAACGCTGTTGCTGCTGCAGCCCAGGGCCATGTCGCAGGCCAGGGCGTTGCGGATGCTCTTTTCGTTGATGATGTCCCGGGCCTTGATGTCCCGGCGCACCAGCTCCATCACCGCCATGCCGGCATGCTTGGCCAGCTGGGTGCGGCCGGAGTGCACCGCCGGGATGGTGCCGTTGCCGGGCAGGCCGATGCCGATGGCCTCGCACAGGCAGTTCATGCTGTTGGCGGTGTACATGCCGCTGCAGCTGCCGCAGCCCGGGCAGCAGCCCTGCTCGCACTCCTCCAGCTGCTGGGCGGTGATGAGGCCGGCCTTGTAGGAGCCCACCGCCTCGAACATTTTGGAAAGGCTGATCTCCTGCCCGTCAAAGCTGCCGGCCAGCATGGGCCCGCCGCTGCAAACCACGCAGGGGATGTTGAGCCGCACCGCCGCCATGACCATGCCGGGCACGATCTTGTCGCAGTTGGGCACCAACACAAGGCCGTCCAGCTGGTGAGCGATGGCCATGGTCTCGACACTGTCGGCGATCAGCTCCCGGCTGGCCAAACTGTACTTCATGCCCACATGGCCCATGGCGATGCCGTCGCAGACCCCGATGGCCGGGATGAGGATGGGGGTGCCGCCGGCCATGCGCACCCCGGCCTTGACCGCCTCGGCCAGCTTGTCCAGATGGACATGGCCGGGCACGATCTCGCTGTGGGCGCTGACCACCCCGATCAGCGGGCGCTCCAGCTCCTCCTTGGTAAAGCCGCAGGCGTAAAAGAGGCTGCGGTTGGGCGCGCGCTCGGCGCCCTTGGTTACTTGGTCGCTGCGCATTGTTATCACGCTCCTGTTAACGCTGTTTGGCCAAAAGAAGGCCGATGGCCTATGCGGGGCGGGCCTGCCGGCCCGCCCCCTGGTAAAATTGCTTACTTGTGCAGCCAGCTCATCATCTCGCGCAGCTTGGCGCCCACCGCCTCCACCGGGTGCTGGGCCTGCATGCGGCGGGTGGCCAGGAACTTGGCCCGGCGGCCGCTGCTCATCTCGGTCATGAACTCGCTGGCAAAGGTGCCGTCCTGGATCTCGCGCAGCACCTGCTTCATCTCCTTGCGGGTGGCGTCGGTGATCAGGCGGCGGCCGGTGCGGTAGTCGCCATACTCGGCGGTGTTGCTGATCGAGTAGCGCATCTTGCCAAAGCCGCCCTCGTTGATGAGGTCCACGATCAGCTTCATCTCGTGGATGCACTCAAAGTAGGCCATCTCGGGCTCGTAGCCGGCCTCCACCAGGGTGTCAAAGCCCGCGTGCATCAGCTCGCAGACGCCGCCGCAGAGCACCGCCTGCTCGCCAAAGAGGTCGGTCTCGGTCTCCTCGCGGAAGCTGGTCTCCAGGATGCCGGCCCGGCCCGCGCCGATGCCACAGGCGTAGGCCAGCGCGTACTCCTTGGCCTTGCCGCTGTAGTCCTGCTCGACCGCGATCAGGCTGGGCACCCCCTTGCCCTCCAGATACTGGCTGCGCACCGTGTGGCCCGGGCCCTTGGGGGCGATCATGATAACGTCGATGTCCTTTTGGGGCTTGACGAACTGGAAGTGGATGTTAAAGCCGTGGGCAAAGGCCAGGATGTCGCCCTCCTTCATGTTGGGGGCCACCTGCTGGTTGTAGATGTCGGCGGCCAGCTCGTCCGGCACCAGCATCATCACAAGGTCGCCGGCCTTGGCGGCGTCCTCGATGCTCATTACCGAGAGGTTGGGGTTCGTCTCGGCAAACTTGGCGGCCTTCTCCCAGTGGCCGCTGCCCGGACGCAGGCCCACCACCACCTTGACCCCGCTCTCGGCAAGGTTCATGGCGTGGGCGTGGCCCTGGCTGCCAAAGCCAATGACCGCAACGGTCTTGCCGTCCAGCATGCCGAGGTTGCAGTCGGTGTCGTAGTACTTTTTAATCATGGTCCAAACACTCCTTTTTGCTTTCCCATCAATACGGCGGCCGCGCGGCGCGGCCGTACTTGCTTAAAACCCGCCCCCGGCGGGGAAAAACAGTGTGTTGGGGCGCTGGCCCCGGCCGGCCTAGGCTGCAAAGGCGCCGCCGGGCCGCAGCGCAGCCCAAAAGCGCGGCGCGCCGCCGGGCCTAAAAATCCCGCTTGCCAAACGGGGTGGTGATGGCGTTGGTTTGGGACAGCTCGTCCGGCTCCTCCGCCCCGCCCCGCGCCAGGGCGGTGATCCCGGTGCGGCACATCTCCAGAATATGGAAGTTCTCGAACATCTTTAAAAAGGCGTCGATCTTTTCCGGCTCGCCGGTGAGTTCCAGCACCATGCTTTGGGGCGAGAGGTCGATGATCTTGGCCTTGTAGATGCCCGCGATCTCCCGCAGCTCGCTGCGGTTGGAAGAGTCGGCCGCCACCTTGATGAGCAGCAGCTCCCGCAGAAGGCTGCGGGCGGTGTCCAGCCGAAAGACCTTGCGGGTCTCCTCCAGCCGGGCGGTTTGCAGCATTACCTGGGCCAGCAGGGCGTCGTCGTCGTCCACCACCAGGGTGATGCGGCTGATGGCCGGGTCGTCGGTGGCCGAGACGGTAAGGCTGTCGATGTTGAAGCCCCGGCGGCCAAACAGGCTGGAGATGCGGGTGAGCACGCCGGCATGGTTGTCTACCAAAAGGCTTACCACCTGTTTTTTCATACGCGGCTCCCCCCTTTTTAAGACATCATCAGATCCTCCACCGTGCCGCCGGCGGGGATCATGGGCAGGACCTTTTCGTCCTTGTCGATCACGCATTCGATCCAGGCCGGCTTTTTGGAGGCCAGCGCCTGACGGAAGGCCTCCTTGAACTCGGCCAGGTTTTCGCAGTGCCAGCCGGCCAGGCCAAAGCCCTCGGCCAGCTTGACATAGTCGGTTTTGCGGTGGGGGTCGGTGCTGGAGTAGCGGCGGTCGTAAAACACCGTCTGCCACTGGCGCACCATGCCCAGCACCTGGTTGTTGAAGATGACCGTGATGATGGGCAGGTCGTAGCTGACGGCGGTGCAGGCCTCGTTGAGGTTCATGTGGAAGGAGCCGTCCCCCGTGAGCATGATCACAGGGGTGTCCCGCCCCACCGCCACCTGCGCGCCGATGGCCGCGCCGTAGCCAAAGCCCATGGTACCCAGCCCGCCGCTGGTGAGGAAGCCCCGGCTTTTGACATGCCGCAGGTACTGGGCGGCCCACATCTGGTGCTGGCCCACGTCGGTCACATACACCGCCTCGGGGCCGGCCATCTCGCAGCAGCAGCCGATGACCTGGTGGGGCATCAGCCGGTCGTCGTGATCCTTGGGATGGTAATCGAGGCTCTGCCAGGAGTGGATGCGGGCCAGCCAATCCTCGTGCTGGGCCGGCTCGATGAGGGGCAGCAGCGCGTCCAGGATATGGGCGGCGTCCCCCACAAGGCTATGGGTGACCTGCACGTTCTTGTTGACCTCGCTGGGGTCGATGTCGATCTGGATGATCCGGGCCTTGGAGGCAAAGGTGCTGGGGTTGAGGGCCACCCGGTCGCTGAAGCGGGTGCCGATGGCCAGCACCACGTCCGCCTCGCTCACCGCCTTGTTGGTGGTATAGCTGCCGTGCATGCCCAAAAGCCCCAGGTTGAGGGGGTGGCGGCAGTCCAGCACGCCGGCCGCCATCAGGGTGTGGGTGGCGGGGATCTGGGCCTTTTCGATCAGGGCCTTCATGGCGTGGCAGGCCTTGCTGGAGCGCACCCCGCCCCCAAAGTAGATGATGGGACGCTTGGCGTCGCCCAGCATCCAGGCGGCCTTTGCCACCGCCGCCCGGCTGAAGGTAAGGGTGGTGGTGGGCTGCTGGGGCGGCTCGGGCAAGAACTCGGCCAGGGCGGCGGTGACGTCCTTGGGGATGTCTACCAGCACCGGACCCTTGCGGCCGGCCTGCGCAATGTGAAAGGCCCGGCGCAGGGTGGCGGCCAGCTCGTCCACATGGCGCACCACAAAATTATGCTTGGTGATGGGCATGGTGATGCCCGCGATGTAGACCTCCTGGAAGCTGTCCCGCCCGATCAGGCCGGTGCCCACGTTGCCGGTAACGGCCACCATGGGGATGCTGTCCATATACGCGGTGGCGATGCCGGTGACCAGGTTGGTGGCCCCCGGGCCGCTGGTGGCCAGCACCACCCCGGTTTTTCCGGTGGCGCGGGCGTAGCCGTCGGCCGCGTGGGCGGCGCCCTGCTCGTGCGCCGTCATGATATGGGTGATCCTGTCGCGGTATTGGTAGAGTGCGTCGTACAAATTGAGCACCGCACCCCCCGGGTACCCAAACAGGGTGGTGGCCCCCTGCTCGATCAGCACCTCAGCAAAGATCTGCGCACCGGTCAGTTTCATCTTGTTTCTCCGCTCCCTTATCCGTGTTCTGCCCTTTTGGGGGATTCTGCCCTTTTTGGGGGTCCTGCCCTTTTTGGACGCGGCGCTGCCGCTAAAAAAGGCCCCTGTCTCTCAAAAAATTCAAGAGACAAAGGCCTTTTGCCGCACAAAAGGGCGCTCTGCGGTACCACTCTCATTGCCGCCCGCGCCCAAACATGGGCCGGCGGCCGCTCGCTGCACTGTATCGGGTGCGCCCGGCCGCATCTACTAAGGCGCCGCCCTTTTGCAGGGCACGCGCCGGTTCTGGCGGCTGCTCCGGGAGGAGTTCGCCCCACTGCCGTACCGCTGCCTTTGCACCAAACCGGCAGCTCTCTGTGGGCCTGCACAGGGGGGTTACTTGTTCCCATCCTCGCGTTTTGCTTATTGCTCACCATTATAATAAAGAAGGCGGGGCTTGTCAAATGTTTTCTTTTGGCAGGCGGGCCGGCTCTTTTGGCCGGGGCTTCTACTCTTGCGGCGTCCCGTCCTCCCCCGCCGGCCCGGCCGGCAGAGTTTTGAAAAAGAAGAGGATAAAGGGCAGCGAGGTCAAAAAGGTCAGCAGGTCGGCGATGGCCTGGGCGGTCTGCACCCCGGCGATGCCCAGCACCGCTGGCAGCAGCCAAATGAGCGGGATAAAATAGATCCCCTGCCGCAGGCAGGACAGGATGGTGGCCTTGCCGCTCTGCCCGATACTCTGGAACAGCATATTGGCGCAGGTGCTGGCCGGCATGGTAAGCAGGGCAACGCACTGGCAGCGCAGGGCAAAGGCCCCGGTGGTCACCACCGCGGGGTCATCCCGGAAGATGCCCACGATGCGGGGGGCGGCCGCAAAGCCGCCGAGGGCCAGCACCCCCATGGCGGCCTCGCCCAGCAGCAGGGTAAAAAAGAAGGCCTGCCGCACCCGGCCGTACCGCTTTGCGCCGTAGTTGTAGCCGCACACCGGCTGGAAGCCCTGCCCGATGCCCAGCATCACCGAGAACACCAGCATAAAGATGCGCCCCACAATGGCCATGGCGGCCACGGCCGCGTCGCCGTACACCGCCGCGCTCTTGTTGAGCAGCACCGAGGCCATGCTGGCAAGCCCCTGCCGCGAAAGGCTGGGGAAGCCGGTTTTGATGATCGGCCCAAGGCAGGCCGCCGCGCCCTTGGCGTGGCGGGGGTGCAGGCTGGTTTGCGCTTTGCCGCGCAGAAAAAAGCTGAGCAGGATGCCAAAGCTGACGCACTGCGAAAGGCAGGTGGCCAGCGCCGCGCCCGCGATGCCCAGTTTGAAGCCAAAGATGAACAGCGG
Organism: uncultured Oscillospiraceae bacterium; assembly: GCA_910579545.1. Lineage (GTDB taxonomy): Bacteria > Bacillota > Clostridia > Oscillospirales > Ruminococcaceae > UBA7177. The sequence continues at coordinate 14,509 of CAJTVI010000023.1, forward strand.
GTCCAGCAGCATGTTGAGCACCCCGCCCGTGGTGAGCCCCACCATGGAAAAGGCGGCCTTGCCCTCGGCGCGCAGAAGGTTGTTCATTACAAAGCTGGCGGTCATGACCGGGGCGGCCAGCAGGATGTAAAAGGCATAGTCCCGCGCAAAGGGCAGGATGGTGGGGGTGGCCCCCAGCAGGGCCATCAGGGGATCCATGCACAGGCGGCCCAGCACGGTAAGGGCCAGCCCAAAGCCGATGGCGGTGTAAAAGGCGGTGGCCGCATAGCGGCTGGCGGCGGCGTCCTGCCGGCTGCCAAGGCAGCGGCTTACCAGGCTGCCCGCGCCCATGCCCAGGGTAAAGCCGATGGCCTGGATGACCGCCATCAGGCTGAACACGATGCCCACCGCCCCCGAGGCGCTGGTGCCCAGCTGGCTTACAAAAAAGGTGTCGGCCATGTTGTACACCGCCGTGACCAGCATGCTGACCACGGTGGGGGCCGCGAGGGTGAGCACCAGCCGGGGGATGGGGGTGGCGGTCATTTTTTGGTACTGTGCCTGCCGTGCGTCCAAGTGTTTCACGTCGCTTTCCTTTACGTCCCTTGACAAGGGCACACACGCCCTTGCTAAGCGATGTTTTGTATTCCCTACTAATATACCAGAAAAAAGGGAAGGATGGCAAGCGCGGCGGGGGCGGCAAGCGCAGCGCGGCGAAGAGAAGGGCGCTTTTTTGGATATGCAAAAAATCACAAAATGCTTATCCGGAAAGTCCGTCCCTTTGTTTTATCCATTGTCTTTGTGTCCCTCCTTGAGATTACCATCCGCATCCCAGGGGCTTATTTCCCGGATTTCTTCCTCTGTTAAATCTTCCCGGATAAACTCAATGGGGAAAGCGTCCTCGGGGAAAAGTTTATTCAGATCAGATTCTGTCAGAACAAACTTGTCTTTCCAATATTCCACTGTTCCACTCCATAACATATTACTAACTGCTTCCCTTGAATTGAGAATTCCATCTGCAACAGAGTCAAAGGTATGGATGCATCCGGACGCACTTGGGCCACAGTAAAACCCAACATCCTGAACCATACCGTCCTTTTCCATTTGTCCATAATACACAATTGAAAATGCCGGGTCCACAACAAACCAGATATTTAGTTCCTCACAAGCCCATTTTGTATTGGGAAAATTGTCCGGTTTTTTATGTGATACAGGGTCACAGCCGGAAAGAAAAATACAGCAGGCAATCAGCAGGAGAAGCCAACTACTCTTCCTTTTTTTGCGAAACAATATACCCATAAACACGATCCCCCTCCCGCAATAAGTCAATAACAGCTTATTCATTCCCATTCAAGCCCTTATCCCGGCCATTGATCAGCCCGGTCAGGCGGGCCGGCTTTATATTTTTCTTTTTGCGCAGCCCTTTATTGTACTATAGCCCCGCCCGCCCCCGCGCGCAAGGCGCCAACGCCGCCCGCGCCGCGGCCTGCGGGGCGGCGGGGAGGGCTATGCGCCGGGCGGTGCCGGGCGCGGCCGACGAGAGGGATAAACGGCATGCCCGGCCTTTTGGTGGATCGGATCTTATTTTGAGCCTTTGTTTTCCTGCCTTGCCGCCCCTTGTGCCAGGCGGGGGGAATCCGCTATAATAAAAAAGGGCAAAAAGAAACGCCCCATATGCGGCATGGGACGTTAGGGCATGGAGCGTTACGGCATGGAGCGTTAAAGGCTCGGGGCGCTGTTTAGGCGGCATCCCCGCGGCGCGCAGGGCGGCGCTGCCCATGGCCCGGGACGCCGCTTTGGCGGGCATGCAAAAACATTTTTATGCGGGGAGGTACGGCCCTTGTTGTTTGCACAGGATGGCCGGGATGGCAAAGAAGGGCGCGCCGGCGCAGCCGGCGCGCAAAGCGCGGCCCCGGCCGGGGCCGCGCCAAAGGCGGGCGGGCGGCTGTGGCTGCTGGACGGGCTGCGCGGCATCTGGCTTTTGAGCATGCTGGGCTACCACGCCATGTACGACCTTGTGGTGCTGTTTGGCCGCCCCTGCCCCTGGTATTTTGAGACGCCGGGCTATTTGTGGCAGCAGAGCATCTGCTGGGGGTTTATTTTGCTTTCGGGCTTTTGCTACGCGCTGGGGCGCAGCCCGGTGCGGCACGGGCTGACCGTGCTGGGGGCCGCGGCGCTGGTAAGCCTTGCCACCGCCCTTGCCATGCCCAGCCAGACCGTGCGCTGGGGGGTGCTTTTTTTGCTGGGCGCGGCCCCGCTGGTGACCCGGCTTTTGCAAGGGCCGCTTAAAGCCCTGCCCCCCGCCGCCGGGCTTTTGGGCAGCGCGGCCCTGTTTTTTGTGCTGCGCAACATCCAGTACGGCAGCCTTGGGTTTGAGGGGCTGGTGCTGGCCCGGCTGCCGTCCGCCTGGTACTCCACCCGGTACCTTGCCTTTTTGGGGCTGCCGGGGCCGGGCTTTTTTTCCAGCGATTATTTTCCGCTTTTGCCCTGGCTGGCCCTTTACTGGGTTGGCTTTTTTGCCTGGCGGCTTTGGGGGCAAAGCCCCCGGCTGCGCCGCGCCTGCGGGGTGCGGCTGCCCTTTTTGGGCTGGATCGGCCGGCACACCCTGCCCATCTACCTGCTGCACCAGCCGGTGACCTATGGGCTGCTTTGGCTGCTGGCGCGCGGCGCGGCCCTGTAAAGGCCCCCTGCTTCCAGCCCAAAAAACTGCCCCCGCCCCCAGCGGCAGCTCCACGCAAAAACGCCCCTATGCCGCGCCCATACAGCAAAAAAACACAAACGCCACCATAATGCCCAGCGAACAAACCGCATACTGCAACCCTACCGCCCCCTTTTGGGGCGATGCAAAGCGCCCCTTATGCCGGTACCATAGCATAAGGGGCGCGATTTTTTGCGCGGATGCTGGCGCAGCCGCCCTTTTTTGCAGCCGTTTTTATTGGCCGCCGGCTAAAAGGGGCCGGCCAGGGGGCGGCGTTAGTCCTCCAGCACCTCCACCGCGGCGTCCGGGGCGTTTTTGCGCACGCTCTCGATGCCGTTCAGGCAGCTGGCCTTGGCCTTGTAGCCCTCCGAAACGGCAATGATCTCGCCGTTGCGGGCCTTGAGCCGGAAGCGGAACTCGCCGGCCTTGTCGGTGTACATCTCGAACTTGGGGTTTTTCTGCTGCTCAAAGCCCTCGGCCGTCTGGTCCTCTAAGGCGGCGACGGGGGCGTTTTTGCGCACGCTCTCGACCCCGTTTTCGCAGGAGGCCTTGCTGGAATAGACCTCCGAGCTGGCGATGATCTCGCCGTTGCCAGCCTTGAGGTCGAACTTGATGCCGCTTTCGACCGTTTTAATTACAAATTTGCCCATAATTGATCCTCCATTTTGTCAAAATTTAGTGATTTTAGTATACACGCCGGGGCGGGGGCGTGTCAATCCCGAACCGCGGGCCAAAAGCGGGCGGCCTGCCTTTTGCCGGAAGCGCTTTTATGCCAAAAGCGCCGGCCCCAAAACCGGCGGCAAACCGCCCGGCCCTGCCCTTTGGGCGGACAATCGGGGCGGTTTTGGCATATTGTGGGGCGAAAGGGGTGATCCACCATGCAAAGCAAGCAACAAACCACCGATTTCTTTTTGGGGGCGCTCTCGCCCACCGGCTTCCACGGATACTTTGAGACCCTTGCCGCCCAGGACGGCCTGCGGCTTTACCTGATCAAGAGCGGGCCGGGCTGCGGCAAATCCACCCTGATGAAGCGGCTGGCCGAGCGGGCAGAGGGCCCGGTGGAGCGCATCCACTGCTCCTCCGACCCGGACAGCCTGGACGGCGTGCTGCTGTGGCAGTACCACGCCGGCGCGCTGGACGCCACCGCCCCGCACACCCTGGAACCAGCCCAGCCCGGCGCGCGGGAGCGGGTGGTGAGCCTGTACCACACCTTTGACAACGAGAAGCTGGCCGCCGACGCGGGCAAAATTTCCGCTTTGTTTGGCCGCTGCGGCTGTTTGCAGGCCCGGGCGGCCCGGTACATCGCCTCGGCCAGCGCCCTGTTGCTGGACAGCCGGCGCACCGCCGCCTGCTGCCTTGACGCCGAAAAGGCCGGCCGGTACGCCGCCGGGCTGGCGGCCCGCTGCCTGCCCAAGACCGGGCGCGAGGGCAGCGAGCAGGTGCGGCTGCTGAGCGCCGTGACCCCCAAGGGCATCCTGGTTTTTTGGGATACGGTGCCGGCCCTGGCCGACCGGCTGGTGGTGTTTGAGGACGAATACGGCGCGGCGAGCCGGCTTATTTTGGAGCGGCTGCGCGCCGAGGCGCTGCGCCGGGGCCACAGGGTGATCACCTGCCGGTGCGCCATGGCCCAGGAGGACAAGATCGACCATCTGCTGCTGCCCGAGCTGCGGCTGGCCTTTTTGACCTCTAACAGCTGGCACCGGATGCAGTTTGCCGGCCAGCAGAACGTGCACTGCACCCGCTTTGCCGACCCGGACGCCCTGCGGGCCCGCCGGCGGCGGCTGCAGTTTAACCGCAAGGCCGCCGCCGAGCTGCTGGCCCAGGCCAGCGCCATGCAGCGGGAGGCAAAGCGCAGCCATGACGCGCTGGAGGGGTATTACAAAAGCGCGGTGGATTTTGCCGGGGTGGACGCCGCCCGCGACGCCCTGTTTGCCGAACTGGGGCTGTAACCGCCGGGCAGGGCGGGGCACGGCCGCCCCCGGCAGCCGCCGGGCCAGAGGAAACGGCTGGAGGCTGCCGCCGGGCCGGAGGGGGCGGGCAAAAGCGTCCCCTCTTTTTTATTTTGCCCCCAGGCCCCTATTTTGCCCGCAGGTGCCCATTTTGCCGGCTGGGCCCCCCTTTGCCCGCAGTCCCCCATTTTGCCGGCCGGGCCCCCCTTTGCCCGCAGGCCCCCATTTTGCCGGCTGGCTCCCATTTGCTGGCAGGCCCCCATTTTGCCGGTTGGGCCTCGCTTTTTTGCGGGGCAAACCGTTGACAGCCGGCTGGCGGCGTGATACACTTATGACGTCAGACAACCTGCCGGGGCAGCCCCTTCCCCCTCCCCTGGCCTCTGGCCCCTACCCGCCCCATATACCGGCCCCCGCCGCCCTGTGTGCGCCGGCCCATATGCGCTGGAGGTATGCCAGCCGGCCCCGCTGCCTTGTGGCCTTCCGCCCTGTGTGCGCCGGGCGGGCAGAAGGGCGGCCCGCGCAGGAACCAACCCTTAAAAAAGCTGTGAAAGGATGCAGGATATGGAACTGAAAAGCCAGGAACTGCGCCGGCTGGCGCCCGAGCTGGACCCGCTGCGCATTGGCACCGGCTGGAAGCCGGAGGACCTTGAAAAGCCCCAGATCATGATCGAGAGCACCTTTGGCGACAGCCACCCCGGCAGCGGGCATCTGGACAAGCTGGTGGAAGCGGCGCGGCAGGGCGCTGCCGAGGCGGGCGGCTATGGCGCGCGGTACTTTTGCACCGACATCTGCGACGGCGAGAGCCAGGGGCACGACGGCATCAACTTCAGCCTGGCCAGCCGCGAGATGATCGCCAACATGATCGAGATCCACGCAAACGCCACCCCATTTGACGGCGCGGTGTACATTGCCAGCTGCGACAAGGGCATGCCGGCCAGCCTGATGGGGATGGCCCGGGTAAACGTGCCGGCCGTGATGGTGACCGGCGGCACCATGAGCGCCGGGCCGGAGCTTTTGACCTTAGAGCAGCTGGGCATGTACCACGCCCAGTACGAGCGGGGCGAGATCGGCAGGGACCGGCTGGACTGGGCCAAGCAGAACGCCTGCCCCAGCTGCGGGGCCTGCAGCTTTATTGGCACCGCTTCCACCATGCAGATCATGGCCGAGGCGCTGGGCCTTGCGCTGCCGGGCAGCGCGCTGCTGCCCGCCGCCAGCCCCGACCTGTTGGAGTATGCCCGCCGGGCCGGGCGGCAGGCGGTTTGGCTGGCCCGGCAGCCCAACATGCGCCCCAGCGACATTGTGACCCTAAACAGCTTTGAAAACGCCATTTTGGTGCACGCGGCCATCTCGGGCTCCACCAACTGCCTTTTGCACCTGCCCGCCATTGCGCATGAGTACGGCATTGAGATCGACGGCGACACCTTTGACCGGCTGCACCGCGGCGCGCACTACCTGCTGGACCTGCGCCCCGCCGGGCGCTGGCCGGCCGAGTTCTTCTATTATGCCGGCGGGGTTCCGGCCATCATGGAGGAGATCCGCGGCAGCCTGCATCTGGACGCCATGACGGTTACCGGCAAAACCCTGGGCGAAAACCTGGACGAGCTGCGGGCAAACGGCTTTTACCAGCGCTGCCAGGGCTGGCTGGACGAGGCCAACCGCAAATACGGCCTTGCGCTGACCCGCGAGGAGATCATCCGCCCGTTTGAAAAGCCGATCGGCACCGGGGGCAGCATTGCGGTGCTCAAGGGCAACCTTGCGCCGGAGGGCGCGGTGATCAAGCACACCGCCTGCCCACGGGAGATGTTCCGGGCCGTGCTTACCGCCCGCCCCTTTGACAGCGAGGAGGAATGCCTTGACGCAGTGCTGCACCACAGGGTGCAAAAGGGCGACGCGGTGTTTATCCGGTACGAGGGGCCCAAGGGCAGCGGCATGCCCGAGATGTTTTACACCTCCGAGGCCATCAGTTCGGACCCGGAGCTGGGCCGCAGCATCGCCCTGATCACCGACGGGCGGTTTTCCGGCGCGTCCACCGGGCCGGTGGTGGGGCACTGCAGCCCCGAGGCCGCCAGCGGCGGGCCGATCGCGCTGGTGGAGGAGGGCGATTTGATCGAACTGGATCTGGAAAACCGGGTACTGGCCATTGTGGGGGTGCGGGGCGAACGCAAAACGCCCGAGGAGATCGCCGCGCTTTTGGCCGAGCGGCGCAAGGCCTGGAAGCCCCGGCCGGCCAAATATCCCCGCGGCACCCTGCGGCTGTTCAGCGAGCTGGCCGCCAGCCCCATGAAGGGCGCGTATCTGGATTATGAGCCTAAAAAGTGATTTTGCGGCCGGCCCAAGGGCGGCCCGGCTGAGCGGGCCGGTAAGCCGCGGGGTGGACTATATTCTGGCCCGCTCGCTGGCGGGCGAACCGCTGGCGGTGGAAGACCTGGCGCGGCACTGCCACAGCTCTGCCGCCTGTTACAGCCGGCGGTTTAAGGCCGAGACCGGCCAAAGCCCCTATGCCTTTGCCCGCCGGGTGCGGCTGGAGGAGGGCGCTTTCCGGCTGAAGGTGGAGCCGGGCCGCAGCATTACCGAGATCGGCTGCGACTGCGGCTACAGCCCCTCCAATTTCAGCTGGACCTTTCGGCAGCAGCTGGGGCAGAGCCCGGCAAGCTTTCGCCGCGAAGCGGGAGCCAGCGCGGTGCGCCACCCCTTTTGCCATCTGCCAAAGGCCGGGCTGGCCGGCCTGCTGGAACAAAACGGCGGGGTGCGGGTGCAAAAAATGCCCGAATGGTTTGTGCTCTGCCGCCGGCTGATCGGCAACTACCACGCGCTGGGGGGTGTTTGGGCCGATTTTATGCGGGCCTGCCGGCCCTGGCGGCGGCCCGGCTCGCGGTTTTTGGTGCGCTCGTATGACGACCCGGCCATCACCGACCCCGACGCCTGCCTGTATGACGTCTGCCTGACCGTGCCCCCCGGCTGCGGCGCGCCGGGAGTGCAGAGGATCCCGGGCGGGTGGTACCTGGTACTGCCCTACCGCGGGCCGGTGCGCAACATCTACGCCGCCTACCAGGCTTTGTTTACCCTCTGGCTGCCCGGCAGCGGCCGGCGGGTGGACGCGCAGTACAGCTACGACCTCTACCGCCAGATGAACGGCCCCGGGGACGTTTTGCTGGACATCTGCCTGCCGCTGCAAAACACATAACACAAAAAAGCATAAATTCAGAAGTATAAAAAACGCCGCCCTGCTATGATGAGCCCTGCCCCTTTTTAAAGAAGGGGGGCAGGGCCTTTTTTATGGCCGGAAAGGAGCGTTTTTTTACATGGAACCTGCACAGATGGAGCGCCGGCCCGCGAGGGTGGTTTTGCACTTTTCGCTGCCGGCCATCTGCTCGATGCTGCTCACCGCGCTGGTTACGGTGGCGGACGGGCTGTTCATCGGCAATTATGTGGGCAAGGAGGGCATTGCCGCGGTCAATTTGGGGCTGCCGCTCATCTACCTGTTTTTGGGCGTGGGGCTGATGGCGGCAGTGGGCGGCGCGGCGCTGGCCGGCATGGCGCTGGGCCGCGGCGATACCCAGGAAGCCCGGCGGGCCTTTTGCCAAACGGCGGCCACCGCCGGAGTGCTGGCCGCCGCCACCGCCGGGCTGGTGCTGGTTTTTCTGGAGCCGCTGCTGGGCCTGTTTGGGGCGGCGGGGGCGGCGGCCCCGGTGCGGGCGGCCTGCGGGCTTTATTACCGCATCCGGCTGCCCGAGCTGGTGGTGATGGTGCTGAACTCCGCCTTTGGCATCTTTGTGCGGGCCGAGGGCCGGCCCGGCTTTGCCCTTGGCGCCACCGCCGCCTGCGCCGGGGCAAACCTTTTGCTGGACGCCGCGCTGGTGGCCGGGCTGGGGCTGGGCATGGCCGGGGCGGCGCTGGCCTCGGTGCTGGCCTCGCTTTGCGGGCTGGGGCTTTACCTCTGGTACTTTGCCCGGCGCGCGCGGGTGTTCCGGCTGGGGCGGGCGGCCTTTAGCGGCGCGTTTTTGCTCCAAAGCCTTGCCAACGGGTTTTCGGAACTGGTGGGCGAGCTCTCCACCGGCATTGCCATGTTTGCCTACAACCTTGTGATTTTGCGGCTGGCCGGCGCGGACGGGGTGACCGCCTTTACCATTGTGGGCTACGCGGCCTACCTGTTCAACATGGTGGTGGTGGGCTTTGGGCAGGGGTCCAGCCCGCCCATCAGCTTTTGCGTGGGGGCAAACCGGCTGGCCCTGGCCGGGCGGCTGCAGCGGGTGACCGCCCGGCTGGCAACCGGCGCGGGGGCGGCGCTCTTTTGCCTTACCTGGGCCTTTGCCGTGCCCTGCGGGCGGCTGTTTGTGCGCAGCGGCCCGGTGCTGGAGCTGATCGGGCAGGGCGCGGGGCTGTTTGCCCTCTCGTTTTTGCTCTCGGGCTTTAACGCCCTTACCTCCTTTTACTTTACCGCCGCCGGGCGCGCGGCCGAATCGGCCGCGATCTCGCTGGCGCGGGGGCTGGTGGTGCTGCTGGGCTGCATCCTGTTGCTGCCGCGGCTCTGGGGCATGACGGGGGTCTGGCTGGCCGCCCCGGTCACCGAGGGGCTGACCCTGCTGCTGAGCCTTGGCTGCCTGCGCCGGGAGGCAGGGCGCAGGGCCAGGGGGTAAGCGCGCGGGCGGCTTTTGCCCCGCCCGGGGCCCCTTCCCCGCCCGCGGGCGCCGCCGCCCCTCCAAAAAATTTTTGCAAATAGGTTGACAAATGTCTACCTATGGGGTATCCTGTTGGTAGACAGACGTCAACCTCCTTTGGGGGGCGGCGCTGCCACACCCTTGCCGGGCTGCCTTTTTGCCCGGCAGAAATGAGGAAACCTGCCATGCGCGAACTGATTTTTACCTCCAGCCTTTTGATTCTGGCCGTGGCGCTGCTGCGGCTTGTGCTGGGGCGGCATCTGCCCGCCCGGGCGCGGTATGCGCTGTGGCTGGTGGTGCTGCTGCGGCTGGCCGTGCCCTTTAGCCCCATCGAGAGCAGTGCCAGCGCGGCCGGGCTGCTGGACCAGGCCGGCCCGGCCCCCGCGGTTTTGACCGCGCCCCAGGCCCCGGCGCACCCCGCCCAAAACGCGCCCGCGCCGGCCGGCACACCCGCCGCGCCCAAGGCCCCGGCCGCGCCAGCTGTCCCCGGGCTGCCGGCCGGCGCCCTTTACCTGATCTGGGCCGCCGGCAGCCTTGCGGCGGG
>CAJTVI010000023.1:24353-33804 GCA_910579545.1 uncultured Oscillospiraceae bacterium
GAAAACCTGCGCTTTGCCCGCCGGCTGCGGGCCGGGCGGACGGCGGCGGAGCTGCCGGCCGAAGCCGGCGCGCCCCCCTGCAGATTGCCGGTGTGGCGCTGCGCCGGTCTTACTTCCCCCTGCCTGTTTGGGGTGCTGCGCCCGGCTGTCTACCTGAACGACGCGGCCTGCCAGAGCCCCCAGGCGATGGGCTGGGCGGTGCGGCACGAGTGGCAGCACTACCGCCACAAGGACCATGTGTGGTGCCTGGCGCGGTGCGTGTGCCTGGCCGTGTACTGGTGGCACCCGCTGGTTTGGCTGGCGGCGGCGCTTTCCCGCCGGGACTGCGAGCTTGCCTGTGACGAGGGGGTCACGGCGGCGCTGGACGAGCCGGAGCGGTTAGCATATGGCCGCTGCCTGCTGGCGCTGGCCCCGGCGCGCGGCGCGCAGCGCGCCCGCCCGCTGGCCGCCACCGGCATGAGCGAGAGCGCAAAGCAGCTGAAGGCCCGGCTGGCGGCCATTGGCGCGGCGCACAAGCCCGCAGTGTGGGCGGCGGTGCTGGCGGTGATCGCGGCGGTTCTGCTGGCCGTGACCACCCTGACCCGCGCCCCCGCCCTGCCCCGCGACGCGCAGGCCGCGCTGGAGCAGCTGGCAAACAGCGTAACAGTGCGGGACGGCTCCTTGGGCTTTACCCTGCCCGAAACCGGCTTTGGCCCCGCCGAGTGGGAGATCCATATCTCGGGCTCGGCCCGGATGGGCGATGGCCAGATGAGCCTGCACTTTTTGGAAGAGGAGCAGGACTGGCAGGGCGGGGCGTGGTACCCCATTACCGAGGAGGCCAGCCTGTACGACGGCGTGACCGAGCTTTGGCTGGAGGCCGCCCTGCCCGACGAGGAGGGCCAGCGCAGCATCCGGGTGGACCTGCTGGAGGCGGCGGTGGACGCCGCAAGCCGCCGGGCGGGAACCCTGGCCGCCGCCCTGCCCGAGGGCGAGGAGGTCTGGGTGGATTACCGGCTGGACGAGGCCAACACCCTTGTGTACAGCTATTTTACGGCCGAGGGGCTGCCAAACAACGAGGACGCGGTGCACGGGCATGTGTATCTGGTACAGCTGGGCGAGAGCGGCGTACAGCGGCTGGACCCGCTGGTGCAAAGCGAGGCCCGCCTTTTGGACGAGCTGGCCGAGGGCGAGGGGTATTTTTACTGGCCGCCGGTTTGGCTGAATGAAGGCCAGCGGGTGCTGTTTGGCTGGCAGACGACCGCCGGCTCCGCCCTGACCACCCGGCTGTGGACGATCGAACAGGGCGCGCCCAAGGAGCTGGACTGCCCGGCCGAGCAGCTGGTTTGGCTGGAGGGCGGCGAGTTTACCGGCACCCGCAGCGCCTGGGACGCCATCCAGGACGAGGACGGCGCCACCGGCCACACCCAAAAGATCTACTGGCTTTTTTGGGACGAGGAGGCCTGCGCCCTGCGGGAGTACGCGGGCGAGGAGATCACCGAGGGCGAACTGCTGGAGATCGCCCAACAGGGCGCCAGCGGCCAGAACGACCGGCTGGTGCGGCAGGCACTGGACGCCATCCGGGCCGAGCGGGGCGTTTTGGGCAGCATCTGGCTGCGGGGCAACGGGGTGATCAACCTCAACTACCGCATCCCGCTGGACGAAACCGGCACGGCCTGGGCCAACCACAACATAAGCTTTGTAAGCAGCGCCAACCGTGAGCTCTCGCTGATCGGGTTTAAGGACGCATCGCCCGGCGGGCTGGAGAGCGAACTGCTGGCCGGCTGCGACCAGGGCGGGGTGTACGAGGCCGCCGGCTGGCCCGAAATCGCGGTGGATGGCCGCACGGTGCTGGGCGGCGCGGCATAAGCGGGCGCAGGGCGATGCCCCGCCAACCAAAAAAGGAGGAACCGCACAGATGAACCAGAGCGAACAAACCGCGCGGCCCCAGGCGGTGCAGCTTTCGCCCGGGGAATGGAAGCTGATGGAACAGCTGTGGGCCGAGAGCCCGCAGACCATTACCCGGCTTACCGCCGCCTTGCAGCCGGCCACCGGCTGGGGCAAGCACACGGTGATCACCATGCTGAACCGGCTGGAGGCCAAGGGGGCGGTGGCCCACACCGAGGGCGGGCCGGCCAAGCAGTTTTCGCCCCGCATCCCCCGGGCCGAGGCCGCCCTGCAGGAGACCGAGACCCTTTTGCAGAAGGTGTACGGCGGCAGCCTGGGCCTTTTGGTCAACGCCTTTGTGGAGCAAAAGGGCATCACCGAGGCCGAGCGCGCCGAACTGCTGCGCATTTTGGAAAAGGCCGGCGGGCAGGGCGGCGGGCAGGGGTAACGCGCAGCTTTTATAAAGCATAAAAAGCTTTGGGGCGCGGCTCAAAAGAGCCGCGCCCCTGGTTCTATTAAAATCATATCCTATGCCCAAAGCATAAAAAGCTATGCCGCCTGCCGTTTACCCTGCGCCCTGCGCCGGGGCATGGCGGGTAAAAAAGGCGCGGCGCAGCCGCGCGGCATCCATGTGCTTTGGGCCGGCCAATGCCTCCCGCAGCGCGCTGGGGGAGGCATTTTGCGCGCCGGGGCCGCGCTTTTCGCATACCCACGTCCAATAACGCTCGCGCCAAATCAGTTGGCCCTCACGGGTCACATAGCCCATTTCATACCCATCAGCAGAGAGCCAATTGTACAAACACGCAATGCCATTGTGGAAGCTGGCAGAGTGGCGAGGGCAGTACAAACTGAAAAACCCGGACACGGTTTGCAGAAGCGGGCGGCCATTTGCATCCACAAAGCCCCAGTGCATGCTGTCAAAATCGTAATAGGCGCCGGCCCCCTCGCTGAAGCAGTAACCCCCCTCGTAATCGCCTATGTTGTGGGGAGGAGGCCACGGCACACGGCCCGCCGTAAAGGCAAGGCTGCCATCCGGCCGGATATAGCCCATCTGGCCCGCGTGCGCATTCCCCGAATACGGGTCGGTAAGCTGCACGCCGGCCAACCCCTCCGAAAACGGCCCCGCAAGGTAGTATTGCGGCGGGATGATCATCTGGCCCTGCCGGTCGATATAGCCATACAGCCCATCCTCACAGCGCGCCGCCGCAAGCCCCTGGGAAAAGCCGTCCGCCGCCGCAAACTGCGGCGGGATGGCCCACTCGCCCGCGGTGTTCAGGTAGCCGTACCGGCCGTTTTGCGCCGCGGGCAGCAGCCCCTCGGAAAACTCCGGCCGGTTGCAGCTTGAGAAAAGGAAAACGTTCATCATTCTAAGATAAAATATCCACTCCTGCTCCCGGTCGATCAGAATGCCGGATGCCACCGTTTTGCCCTCCGCATCCAAAACAGACAGCCGGAGCTTTTCCGGGCCGGCCGGGGCAAGCTGTACCGCGGCCCCCTCGCAAAGCCGCCCGGTGCGCACCGGGTCGCGCCAGCGGTAACGCTCCCGTCCACTGGTATCAATGCAGGCGTATTCGTTCTCTGCGATCTGCACCCGGGCAAAGCCCTCGTGGAAGGCCTCTGCGTCCAGATACTGCGGCGGGATGGCCCACTCGCCCGCGGCGGTCACATACCCCCATCGCCCGCCGCGCTTGGCAGCATAAAGGTAATCCTCGCCGGTCACCTCGCAGAGGTCGTACTCCCGAATCGTATTCTCAATACCGGGGATGTACACCGGCTGGCCGGTCTCGGAGATGTAGCAGCCCAGCCTGCCGTCTGCAAGGTAATACCAATGCCCGGTTTCGTGGTTTGGCAGCCGCCGGATCACGTTGACCGGCAGCAAAAACCGGGCCTGCCCCTCCGGCCGCGGAAGGATAAGCGAAAACACCGCCTGCCGGTTTTTCCAGCCGCCGGGGGCCGGGTGCGGGCAGGCGGCGGCCGCCGTGGTTTTGGCCTGCCGGGGCACGGGCGCGGCAGCAGCCCCAGCCGCACAGCCCGCCAAAAGGCATGCGGCGGCCAGCACGCCAAGTATACGGGCCAGCCGGCCCCCGCGCGGGGCCGCACAGCCGGCGGCTGCGGCCCGCCCTTCCATCTGGGGGCGCGGGACCGCCGGGCGGCCTGAGCGCCGGCCCGGCAGGCTCACAGCTGCTCCAGCGCCTCCTTGAGGGCCAGCGCGATCTGGTCCGGGCAGGAGGTGGGGCGGGGGCCGCAGGTGGTGCCCTGCATGCGGGCGATGGCGTCCTGGGCCTTCATGCCCTTGATCAGCTGGCAGATGCCCTTGAGGTTGCCGTTGCAGCCGCCCTTTACCTGCACCTCCTCGATGGTGCCGTCGGGCGCAAGGCTTACCTGGGTCTGGGTGGAGCAGGTGCCGATGTTTTTACGTGTGTAGGTCATCTTGATTCATCCTTTCTTGTTTTTAATCCTGAACCGGCGCTTTTGGGGCCGCCGGGGTTTTGGTCGGGACCGCCTTGCGCTGCCGCGCCAGGGCGGCAATGCGCTCGATCTGGTCATCGGCGGTGGTGCAGAAGCCCACCGGCCGCGGGGTTTTGGTGAGGAAGCCGTGGTAATCGGTGCCGCCGGTCACGATAAGGTCGTAGGTTTTGGCCAGCTGCCAAAGCTCGGCCTTGTCCTCGGGGGTGTTGCGGGGGTGCTCGATCTCCAGCCCGTCGATGGCGCCGGCCGCGGCAAGCTGGCGCACCAGCGGCATGCTGTGGTAGACGCTGGGGTGGGCAAACACCACCACCGCCCGGGCCGCCCGGGCCACGGCCAGCACCTCGTCCACCGTTTGGTACTGGGGGGTGTGGATGATCCGCCCCGGCACCGGCCGCAGGGCAAACAGGTCCAGATAGGTCTTGCCGTAGATGCCGTCCGCCTGGCCGATCTCATAAAGCGCCCGCATGATGTGGGCCTTGTAGAGCACCCCTGCGTCCCGGCTGTAATCCAGCGCCGCCTGGGCCGAAAACTGGGGGCAGAGCTCCTCCAGCTCCCGCGCGCTCTGGGTGCAGGCGGCGGTGCGGCGGCGGGCCATGGTATCGCAGTGGGCGGCAAGGGCGGCGCAGTCGTCCGGCCAGTAGCACAGCAGGTGCACCCGGTGCTGGCGCTCGTAGTCGTAGGCGGTGAGCTCGGTGGCCGGGATGAGGCTGACCCCCTCCTGGCTGGGGTGGGCATAGGCATACCGCACCGAGAGCATCGAGTCGTGATCCGAGATGGCAAGATGGCTCAAACCCGCCCTTGCAGCCAAAAAGGGCAGCTTTTGGATGGGGGTAGAGCCGTCCGAGCAGGTGGAATGGGTGTGCAGGTCGCCCGGCATGGGCGGGCACCTCCTTTGCGGTGAGTCTTGAGCGGCGGGCAGCCTCCCCTTACAAGGGCCGCATGCCCCTGCAGGGCGGCGTCAGCGCTTATAGTAGTTGATGAGGCAGCCGTCCAACAAAATCTGGCGCTCATCCCCGGTGAGGGGGGCGATCGAGAGGGTAAAGGCGCGCGGCGCGCCCTGGCCCACCACCCAGGCCGGGATGGCGGCAAGCTGGTTTTGCGCAAGCAGCGCCCGGATGTTCGGCACCAGAATGGCGTCCCCCAGGCCAAAGGGGGTGGGCCCCTCCAGCTGGAAGGGCAGCATGCCCCAGTTGATGAGGTTGGAGCGGTAGCGCTTGGTGGCGTACTCCACCGCGATGTTGGCCCCCGCGCCCAGCACCCGCTGGCAGCTGGCGGCCTGCTCCCGGGCCGAGCCGTCGCCCGGCTTGACGGCGTAGACCGCCGAGGCGATCTGGACGTCCTGCCAGCCAAGGCCCTCGCAGCCCGGCACGGCCCGCACCGCGGCCAGCAGGGCGGCGTCCCCCCTGCCCTGCGCCCGTTCGGCCTCCTCGGCCGCGATGGCCTTGGCCCGGCCCACATAGCCGGGGTCCCTGCGGCTCAGGGTAAACTCGGCAAGGCCCAGGGGGTTAGAGCGGTAGGAGCTGGTCTCGCCCGAGGGGATCAACTCGTCGGTGGTGGTGACCGGGTCGGTGATGTAGCTGGCCACCTTTAACAGCAGGTGCCCGCCCAGCGGCGGGATGGCGGGCCAGCTTTTGATGTTGGGGCCCAGCCGCAGGCTGCCCGCGCTGTCCGGTTTGCCAAAGCCGTTGTACACCCGGCTGCGGTAGCTGGAATCGTCGAACTCATAGGGCGGGATGGCGGGGTCGTACTGGATGGCGGTGGCCGGGGTGAGCACCCCGCCCATGCGGGTGCTGGCGGCGATGCTGCGGGCATCCATCAGGGCCACGCCGGCGATCTGCCCGCTGCCCGGCTTTGCGCCCTCCCGGCTGGGGAAGTTGCGGGTGGTGTGCCGGGCCGAGAGCGCGCCGTTGGCCGGCACGTCCCCCGCGCCAAAGCAGGGCCCGCAGAAGGCGGTTCGGATGGTGGCCCCGCTGGCCATCAGGTCGGTAAGCACCCCCAGGCGGGTGAGGGCCATCATGGTGGGCTGGCTGGAGGGGTAGACGCTGAGCGAATACTCCCCGTTGCCGCCGGTGTGCCCCTTGAGAATGGCCGCCGCCTCCACGATGTTGGAGTAGGTGCCGCCCGCGCAGCCCGCGATGACCCCTTGGTCGAGATAGATTTTGCCGTTTCGCACCTTGTCGGTCAGGCGCAGGGCGGGTTTGTCCGGCCCGATCAGTTCCCGGCACTCCTCCTCGCATTGGCGCAAAATGTCGATGGGGTTTTGGCAGAGTTCCTCGATGGGGTAAACGTTGGAGGGGTGCATGGGCAGGGCGATCATCGGCCGCACGGCCGAGAGGTCCAGCTCCACCAGCCCATCGTAAAGGCTGAGCGGCGCGGGGGCCAGGGGCTTATAGTCCATGGCGCGGCCGTGGGCGGCCAGGTACTCCTGGGTTTTTTCGTCGGTGACCCAGATGCTGGACAGGCAGGTGGTCTCGGTGGTCATCACGTCCACCCCGCTGCGGTATTCCAGCGGCAGGTTGGCAACGCCGGGGCCCACAAACTCCAGCACCTTGTTTTTGACATACCCGGTTTTGAACACCGCCCCGATCAGGGCCAGCGCCACGTCCTGCGGGCCCACCCCCACCGCCGGGCTGCCGGTAAGGTGCACCGCCACCACGCCGGGGCGGGGCAGGTCGTAGGTGCGGCCCAGCAGCTGCTTGGCCAGCTCCCCCCCGCCCTCGCCAATGGCCAGGGTGCCCAGCGCGCCGTAGCGGGTGTGGCTGTCGCTGCCCAGGATCATCCTGCCGCAGCCGGCGTGCATCTCCCGCATGTACTGGTGGATCACCGCCAGATGGGGCGGCACATAGATGCCGCCGTACTTTTTGGCCGCCGAGAGGCCAAAAAGGTGGTCGTCCTCGTTGATGGTGCCGCCCACCGCGCACAGGCTGTTGTGGCAGTTGGTAAGCACATAGGGCACCGGGAACCGGGTGAGCCCCGAGGCCCGGGCGGTTTGCACAATGCCCACAAAGGTGATGTCGTGGCTGGCCATCGCGTCAAATTTAAGCTTGAGTGCGTCGGCGTCGCCGCTGGTGTTGTGGGCCTGCAAAATGCCGTAGGCCATGGTGCCGGTGTGGGCGTTTTGCACCGCAGCCGCATCAAAGCCCAAAGCGGCCAGCCGCGCGGGGGCCTCGCCGTTTGCCGGTATCCACTGGCCGCGGGCATAATACATCCCGGTTTTGCTGCAAGAGATCATCGATCCAGCCTCCCCATCCATATGTTGTGGCGAACAATATGGATATTATAGCATATTCTGCGGGCCAAAAAAAGCGCCCGGGGCGGTTTTTTGGCCCGCGGCAAATTGCACTTGCCCGGGCAATATGCTATGATGGGTACAGCGCCGCGCCGGCGGCGCAGGAAAGCCAAAAAAGCGGCCGCGCCCTGCGCAGGTCCTTTGCGGGCGCGGCGGAATAAAAAGGACCTTTACACCAAGGAGGGATTTTACATGGCAGAGCATCCCTGCCCCAAATGGCTGGACAACGCCATTTTTTATGAGATCTACCCCCAGTCTTTTCAGGACAGCAACGGCGACGGCATCGGCGATTTTGCGGGCATCCTCTCGCGGCTGGACTATGTTGCCGGCCTTGGCTGCAACGCCCTCTGGCTCAACCCCTGCTTTGCCTCCCCCTTTGGGGACGCGGGGTACGATGTGGCCGACTACTTCCAGGCCGCGCCGCGCTACGGCACCAACCAGGACCTAAAGCGCCTGTTTGAGGAGGCCCACCGGCGGGGCATGCATGTTTTGCTGGACCTGGTGCCCGGCCACACCTCGGTGGAGCACTCGTGGTTTAAGCAGTCGATGCGGGCCGAGCCCAACGAATACACCGACCGCTATGTCTGGACCGACAGCGTGTGGAAATCCCCCGAGGGGTACGGCAGTTTGCGGGGCATCTCGGCGCGGGACGGCAGCTGCGCGGTAAATTTCTTTTCCTGCCAGCCCGCCCTCAACTACGGCTACTACCAGCCCGACCCCGCCGAAAGCTGGCAGCAGCCCACCGACGCCCCCGGCCCACAGGCCACCATCCGCGCCATGATCGAGGTGATGCGGTTCTGGCTGCGGATGGGCTGCGACGGGTTCCGGGTGGACATGGCCGGCTCGCTGGTCAAGCAGGACCCCGAATCCCTGGGCACCATGGGGGTATGGCGGCAGGTGCGGGCCTTTTTGGACGAGGAGTTCCCCGAGGCGGCCATCATCTCGGAGTGGGGCGAGCCGGAAAAGAGCCTTGCCTGCGGTTTCCACATGGACTTTTTGCTGCATTTTGGCTCCTCGCGCTATAACGACCTGTTCCGCTGCGAAAACCCCTTTTTTGCCGGCAGGGGGGACGCTTCGGCCTTTGCGGCGCGCTACCTTGAAAGCCGCGCCGCCGCGGCCGGCCGGGGGCTGGTCTGCATCCCCTCGGGCAACCACGACATGGAGCGGCTGGCCCGCAGGGTGCACGGCGAACGGCTCAAGCTGGCCTTTGCCTTTTTGCTGACCATGCCGGGCGCGCCCTTTGTGTATTACGGCGACGAGATCGGCATGCGGTATCTGGAGGGGCTGCCCTCGGTGGAAGGGGGCTACGATCGCACCGGCTCCCGCAGCCCCATGCAGTGGGATTCCTCGCCGGGCGCCGGCTTTTCGGCCGCGCCCAAGGAGCGGCTGTACATCCCGCAGGACGAGGCCCCCGGCCGCCCCACCGCCGAGGCCCAGCTGCAGGATGAGCATTCGCTCTTAAACGAGGTAAAGCGGCTTACCGCCCTGCGCCAGCGCCACACCGCCCTGCAAAGCTGGGGCGAGATTGAGTTTGTGCACGCCCCCAAAAACGCCTGCCCGCTGGCCTACCTGCGGCGGGGCGGCGGCGAAACCCTTTTGGTGATACTGAACCCCTCGGATGAGGAGGCGGTATGCCCCCTGCCGCAAGCGCCCAAGGAGCTGCTGTACAGCATTGGAAACCCGCCAAAGCTCCGGCCGGGGGAGGCTGCCGTTCCGCCGGTATCCTGCGCGGTGTTCGCCCTTTGAGCGGGAGTGTCCATTTCAAGGAGTTATACGATGCTAAGGCCGGGCGCGGGGGAGAGTCTCGAAAGGCTTTCGGGGCAGGGGTCC